>JBATRI010000421.1:0-6877 GCA_049292515.1 Geminicoccaceae bacterium | reverse complement strand
GGAGGAGCTGGATGCCGCCCGCCCGGGCGCGGCCGCGATCGCCGTCGATCTCGCCAGCGCGCTCCTGGTCATGGTCGTGCGCGCCCACCTCGAAGCGGAGCGCGTCTCCGACACGGTCCTGGCGCTTCTCGGCCACCCGCAGGTCGGCCGGGCCGTGGCTGCCGTGCTGGAGGACCCGAGCCGGGCCTGGACCCTCGACGAGCTGGCCACCCACGCCAACGCCTCGCGCGCCAGCCTCGTGCGCCTTTTCCGCAAGACCGCACAGGTCTCGCCGCTGGCCTTCCTCACCGAGCTGCGCCTGGAGCTGGCCCGCCACAAACTGTCGGGATCGGCTCGGCCGATCGCTGCCATCGCCGCCGAGGTCGGCTACCAGTCCGAGAGCGCCTTCAGCCGGGCGTTCCAGCTCCGCTACGGCATGCGCCCAGGCGAAGCGCGGCACGGCTAGCCGACCTGATTACCGAGGCGCTGGCGATCTTTCATCGTGCGAGACGCGTGAAGACCAAGTCATGCTCCTTCACATTGGCCTCGTGACAGCCGAAGCATGTCTCGTGCTGCGCCTCGTCGGCGGGCTCGCCGTCGACGAAGCGGCCGAACCCCCAGCCGCCTGTGGTAGCGTAGCGCTTCGAGTCCTTGACCATGAACTGAACGGTGGTCGCCGCGCCGGGGACCGAGGCCGCGGCGAACTCGTTCGACTGGACCCGCTTCCAGGCGAGCTTGGCGAGGATGCTGCCGTCCGGGAAGGGCAAGGTGCCGGCCCGGTAGGCTGCGATCGCCACGTCGTTCCCCAGGATGGCGCGCAGCTCGTCCAGCGGCTCGGCTTCCAGCGACGGCGCCACCAGCTCCCAGCCGCGGTACCCGTCGGGGATGGTGACGCCATAGATCGGCGACGCGCCCCCGGCGATTGCACTGCCGCTGGCCAAGCTCAGGGCGGCCAGCGCAGCGAGGGCGGCTACGCGGGCCGGCCGCATCAGAGGCCGAGATCGCTGAGCGAGGGATGATCGTCGGGGCGGCGGCCGAGTGGCCAGTGGAACTTGCGATCGGCCGCTGCGATCGGCGCATCGTTGATGCTGGCGATCCGCCGCCGCATCAGCCCGTGCTCGTCGAACTCCCAGTTCTCGTTGCCGTAGCTGCGAAACCAGTTGCCGCTGTCGTCGTGCCACTCGTAGGCGAAGCGCACGGCGATCCGGTTATCGTGGCAGCACCACAGCTCCTTGATCAGCCGGTAGTCGAGCTCGCGCTGCCATTTCCGGGTGAGGAAGGCCTCGATCGCCTCCCGGCCCTGCAGGAACTCGGCACGGTTCCGCCAGACGCTGTCGACCGTGTAGGCCAGGGCGACCCGGGCGGGGTCGCGGCTGTTCCAGGCGTCCTCGGCCTTGCGCGCCTTCTCTGCGGCCGTTTCGAGATTGTAGGGTGGAAGCGGAGGGCGTTGCTCGGTCATGGCGATCCCTGCCTGGTCAGTTGTGCGCCAGCTTGCGGCCGAGAAAGTCGCGGATCAACGGCACGATCTCGTCCGCCTTGTCCTCCAGCGCGAAGTGGCCGGTGTCGATGAGGTGGAACTCCACGTCGGGGAGGTCGCGCTTGTACGGATGGGCCCCGTCGGCCGGGAAGATCTTGTCGTTCCTGCCCCAGACGATCAGCGTCGGCGGCTGCCGCTCGCGGAAATAGGCCTGGATGTCGGGATAGAGCGGCAGGTTGGTACGATAGTCGTAGAACATGTCCATCTGGATCTCGGCATTTCCCGGCCGATCGAGCAGGGCCTGGTCGTGGACCCAGTTGTCGGGTGCGATCCGGCTGACGTCCGCCACCCCGTCCGTATACTGGAACTTCGTGATCTCCAGTGTCACCAGCCCGCGCAACGCGTCGCGGTGGGCCTGCGAGCCGTCGGCCCAATAGGCCTTGATCGGGTCCCAGAACTCCTTCAGCCCCTCATCGTAGGCATTGCCGTTCTGGACGATCAGGCCCGTGATCCGCTCGGGATGCTTCAGGGCCAGACGCCAACCCACCGGCGCGCCATAGTCCATGACGTACATGGCGAAATGCCGAACCTGCAACCGCTCCAGCAGCCCATCCACGAGCTCGGCGAAGCGGTCGAACGTGTAGGCGAAGACGGCCCGGTCCGGCATGTCGCTCTGGCCGTAGCCCGGATAGTCCGGCGCGATCACATGGTAGCGGTCGGCCAGGGCCGGGATCAGGTTGCGGAACATGTGGGACGAGGTCGGGAAACCGTGCAGCAGCAGGAGGACGGGTGCCCCGGCCGGGCCGGCCTCACGGTAGAAGATGCTGACGCCATCGATCGTGGCTGTACGGTGATGCGTAACCGGAATCACCCCTGTGTCGACGGCGCTCGTGGTCATCGCGTTCTCCCCTATGGCTGTCCATGCGTTGCGCTCAAGCTTGGATGAACGTGAGCAGCTCCTCGTTCACCCGAATATAGCCGTAAAATGGCAGGCTAAGATCCTTCCAGAACTGCGGCCGGTACCGTGGCGCCCGATGTAGCGGGTCACTTCGCCGCCACCGGTCGAATGGCCGACATGGATCGCCTGCTTGAGGTCGAGCGCCTGCGTCAGGGCGGCGAGATCGTCGGCGTAGGTGTCGAGATCGTTGCCCTGCCAGGGCTGGCTCGATCGGCCGTGGCCGCGCCGGTCGTGGGCTATGCAGCGATAGCCCCGGTTGGCCAGAAAGAACATCTGGTCCTCGAACGCATCGGCGGAAAGCGGGCAGCCATGGCTGAACCCGATCGGCTGCCCCGTGCCCCAATCCTTGAAATAGATCTCGGTGCCATCGGCTGTGGTGATCTTTGTCACGCTGCTGATCCTCCCATCGGCGTCGGGGGCGCATGGCGCATCAGCTTTGGGGCCATGGCGATAAATATCGTCCACAGCGCTGCGAACACGGTGGCTCGGTCATTGGCATCGATTGCACCGTGGATAACCAGCCCATAAGATCGAGAAGGCGCTTATCGAATCGCGGAAAGCTGGCAGGAATGGACCGTCTCGAGGCGATGTCGCTGGTCATCGCAGTGAGTGAGGCGGGCAGCTTTTCGGCGGCATCCCGCAAGCTGGCCATACCGGTGGCAACCGTCAGCCGCAACGTCTCGGAACTCGAGGCGCGTCTGAAGGCCGAGCTGTTTCGTAGGTCCTCACGCGGGATGACGCTGACGGATGCCGGCCGTTCCTATATCGATGCCTGTAAACGCATCGTCGAACAGGTCGACGATGCCGAAAGGGAACTATCCGGCGAGTATAAGAATCCCAAGGGTGACTTGACCGTGACCGCGCCGTGGGGCCTGGGGCACACGCATTTATTGCCGCTCACGATCGAGTTCCTGCAAGATCATCCCGATATCGCGCTTCGTCTGGTGTTGACGGACCGGATCGTCAACGTGGTCGAAGAAAATATCGATGTCGCCATCCGGATCGGGGCGCTGCCGGACAGCAGCATGATGGCGCTACGTGTCGGCTCGATCCGGGTCGTTGTCTGCGCGAGCCCGGCTTATCTCGCTGCGCGTGGGTGGCCGGAAACGCCGGACGACCTTCGCAATCACGACTGCATCACGATTGACGATATTGCTCCTCCGGCGACGTGGAAATTCGCGAATGGCAACCGCTCTATGGTCGTTCCCATCCGGACACGATTGACCGTGAACACGTCGGAAGCCGCCGTGCTCGCCGCGATTGCGGGCGCCGGCCTGGCCCGGGTCATGTCCTACAAGATGGATGTAGCGAAACGCGCAGGCACCCTCGCCGTGGTGCTGGAAGCTTTCGAGCCGGAGCCCTTGCCGGCCCATCTCGTCTATGCGCAGCGAAAGATCGCTCCCCTGAAGCTCCGGGCTTTTCTCAACTGGATAACGCCCCGTCTCAAGGCTCGACTGACGCTGTAAATCGGACTGCAGCCGTCCCGAGTCTCCTGATCTAGCGGGTGCACCGCTCAGGCGGCGGAGTGAGCGCTGCTCGGACAGGAGCGTCCCCGCCTTCCTACCCCGGGCGCGCTTGCGACGGTGAGGGCTGATCGACGAACGCCTCGACGAAGCTGATCACCCAGCCGGCATAGTCGTCGGGCGAGATCCCTTGCCGCCGATATTTCCAGCGCTTCAGGTACCAGTCCTGCAGCAGCGGCTTGATGAGCGAGGCGGTCATGGTCGGATCGGTCGGGCGGAAGGCGCCGGACGCTTGGCCGTCGACGAGGCAGGCCGCGATCAGGTTCTGGGTGCGCAGCTCGCTCTCGATCGCCATGCGCCGGCCCCAGTGGTCGAAGCTCTTCGCCTCCATGTAGGCGAAGAAGAACCATGGTTGCATCACTTCGGTCAGGAAGATGTGCCGGCGCAGCAGCCGGCGCAGGCGCTCCTTCGGATCGGCCCGGTCGTCGACGGGACCGCCGAGCACCGTCTCCACGAGATGAAGCACCTGCCCCAGGATCATCGCCAGGAGATGCTCCTTGCTCTCGATGTAGGAGTAGAGTGCGCCCATGCTGATGCCGGCCTCCCGGCTCAGGTCGCGCAGGCTCATCGAATGGAAGCTGGACCGGTTGCTGATGCTGATGGTCGTCGTGATGATCGACTGCAGATTGGGGACGGCGAATTTCGCTTTTTTGACCTTGATGGTCTCTTGATGACGGTCATAAATATGCTGCCAGGTCGCTTTGTTCTCATCTTCAAACTCAGCGACAAATGCACGGAATATATCCGGTTCGTTCATGCGCCTGCCAATAACGGCCGCTCGGGAAGCCATCTGTGTCTCCGTCCGCCTTGTTTGGCCCATCTCGCTGCACCGCACAACAGGGGCCGCTCACGGCACACCCGAGGCAGCCCAAAAGGCGCTTGCGCTTCCAACGTGGCTCATTTATAAAACGAGCGTTCGTTCAATAAAAGCCTTACAGGGAGGCTTCGACAAGAACATGGCTGGGTCGCTCGATCTCACGGCGCGGCATGTCTTGGTGACGGGTGCATCGTCGGGTCTCGGCGCTCACTTCGCTCGGACGCTCGCGCGTGCCGGTGCCGTGGTGACCGTCGCGGCCCGACGTGCCTCGGCCTCGGCCGCCGTCGTCGACGCGATCCGGGTCGAAGGCGGCGACGCCGGTGCCGTGACGCTCGACGTGACCTCGGCCGCGAGCATCGAGGACGGCCTCCGGCAGGCCGAAGCCCGCTCGGGCCCGATCACCATCCTGGTCAACAATGCCGGCGTGGCACTCACCTGCAGGGCGCTCGACCTCGACGAGGAGGGCTGGGATCGGGTCGTCGATACCGATCTCAAGGGCGTCTGGCTCACGGCCCAGGCGGTGGCACGGCGGCTCGTCGCCCACAAGCTCGGCGGCAGCATCGTCAACATCGCGTCGATCCTGGGTTTGCGGGTCGCGGGTGCGGTGGCCCCCTATGCCGCGGCCAAGGCCGGCGTGATCCAGCTCACCAAGGCGCTTGCCCTGGAGTGGGCGCGCCACGGCATCAGGGTCAACGCCCTGGCCCCGGGCTATATCGCCACCGAGCTCAACCGGGACTTCTTTGCCAGCGAGGCGGGGGCAGAACTCGTGCGGCGGATCCCACAGCGGCGCCTGGGCTCGCTCACCGACCTGGACGGGCCTTTGCTCCTGCTGGCTTCGGACGCCGGCGCCTACATGACCGGCAGTGTCCTGACGGTCGATGGCGGCCATCTGGTCGGTTCCCTCTGACAGGCAGCGTGCGATCATGGATTTTTCCCTGCCACCCGAGCTCGAGACCCTGCGCCGCCGGACGCGCGACTTCGTCGAGGCGGAGATCCTGCCCGTCGAGGCCGACCGGTCGAACTGGGACGAGCACGAGAACATCGCCCTGGGCCCGCTGGAGGATCTGCGCACCAAGGCCAGGGCGCAGGGCCTGTGGGCGCCGCAGTCGCCGCAGTCCCTGGGCGGCATGGGCCTGAGCCGGCTCGGCATGGCGGTCATGTACCAGGAGGCCAATCGCTCGCTGTTCGGGCCGGTGGCCTTCAATGCCGCCGCACCCGACGACGGCAACATGATGCTGCTGGCCGTGGCCGGGACGCCCAGCCAGCAGGACCGCTGGCTGCAGCCGATCATCGACGGCAAGGTGCGCTCGGCCTTCGCGATGACGGAGCCGGCGCCGGGCGGTGGCTCCGACCCGAGCATGATCCGCACCCATGCCACTCGGCGCGACGGAGGCTGGGTCGTCGAAGGGCGCAAATGGTTCATCACCGGCGCCGGTGCCGCCCAGCATTTCATCCTGGTCGCCCGCACCTCCGACGATCCGCGGCGGGGCCTGAGCGCCTTCCTGTTCGATCGCGACCAGCCCGGCTGGGAGATCGTGCGCCGGATCCCGATCATGGGGCCGGAGGAGCATGGCGGCCATTGCGAGCTGCTGTTCACCGGGCTCGAGATTCCCGAAGAGAACGTGCTGCTCGGGGTCGGCGACGGCCTGAAGGTGACGCAGATCCGGCTTGGGCCGGCGCGGCTCACCCACTGCATGCGCTGGCTGGGCCTCGCCCGGCGCTGCCTCGAGATCATCGAGCCCTACATCGCGGAGCGCGAGGCGTTCGGCATCCGGCTGATCGACCGCGAGAGCGTGCAGATGAAGCTCGGGCGGATCGCCACCGCGATCGAGATCGGCCGCCTGCTGGTGCTGAAGGCGGCCTGGAAGCTCGACCAGGGCGACCGTGCCCGGCAGGAGATCTCGATGGCCAAGGTGCAGGTCGCCGACACGCTGCATCTCGCGGCCGACACCGCGATCCAGCTCCAGGGTGCCCGCGGCTACGCCAAGGATTCGATCGCCGAGTGGATCTACCGCTACGCGCGCCAGGCCCGCCTCGTCGACGGCGCCAGCGAGGTGCACGAGATGGTCATCGCCGGCGCCCTGCGCGACCGGGGCGCGGCGTTCTGGGCATGAGCCAGGCGC
>JBATRI010000420.1:0-35592 GCA_049292515.1 Geminicoccaceae bacterium | reverse complement strand
CCCCTGCAGGATGGCATCGGCCGAGCCACCCGACGAGCCGACGCCGGCGCCACCCGCCCTGGCCCGCTCTTCGGCCAGCCGACGCCGCAGGGCGAGCTCCTGCTGGCGGCGCTCCTCGCCGTCGCGCTGCTGGATCGACTGCAGCTGACGGTCCCGTTCCTGGCGGAGCTCCTTGCTCTGCGCCTGTTGCGCCTGCTGGCTCAGGGCCAGATTGAGCCCCAACGTCGCAAGGCTGCTGTAAGCACCCATCAGCTGTACCCCATGATCTCGGTGGTGACGGATAGAATGGTGCAGGGGGCGGGGTCGTCCTGCGCGACCCGCCAGGGCGGCTGCTGCAATCCCCGCCGCCAGCCGGATGCCCGCAGCACCGCATCGCCGGTGAACGGTGCCGCGGCGCCGGTCGGCCCGAGCGGGACCGGCCGCAGGCCGGCGCCGGTATCGGCACTCAGGGCACCCGAGGCCAGCATCCGGAACACGATCCGGACCGGCCGGTAGGGTCGGTCGAGGCTGATGCCGTTACCACCCGGGACCACCAGCGCCAGCGGCTCAATCTCGTGACGGTAGGGGGTGCCGACGACGAGCGTGGTGGCGGGGGCCGGGGTCGTGATGAGACCGCCGGCCACGACGGTGCGCACGAAGCCGCCGTCGCTCGAGGCCAGGACCTCCTGGCCGTCGAGATGATCGAGGCCCGCCCAGACGGTCGTCGGGGCCGGGCTCGTGAGCGCGAGCATATGATCGACGTCGAGGCCGTCGACGAGACGCTCGAGCAGCGTGCGGCCGTTCAGCTCGACCAGGAAAAGCGGCTCGCCGCCATGCACCGCCACCGAGACCACCCGGCCGGTGCATTCCTGCAGGCTCCAGGCGACGACGTTGCTGTTGCGGTCGATCGTCACCGTCGCCAGCCTGCCGTCGCCGCGCACGATCAACAGCCAGCGTCGGCGCCGATCGAAACGCACGGCGACCGGATCCTCGAGCAGATGGCGCGACAGCAAGGCGATGTCGGCGGCCTGATAGGCTTGCTCGCTCTCGGCGTAGAGGAATTCGCGCAGCTCGTGCCCGGACGCACCGATGAACAGGGCGGCACCGTCGACCTCCACCGGATCGAGCCGTCGCGTCGGCCAGGCGCCGATGCGCGTCTGCAGCTCGACCGCGACCGAGCCCGGCGTGAGCGGCGCACTCCGAACGATCCACTCGCCGCTGCTGGTGAAAAGCTGCAGCAGCCGGCCCGGCAGCATGCCGCGGATGGTGTGCTCCTCATCGCCGCTCAGACGGAACGAGAACGCCTCGTCGTCGAGGCCGGTACCGGGGTCGAAATTGAACGGATGGCCCGTCTTGGAGAACCAGAGACGGTCGGGCAGATCGCGCGAGCCGCCCAGAACCAGACGCTCCTGGTGGACCGCGACGCAGGCCGGCCAGCCGCGAGCGTCGCTGAACGCCGCCTCGGCCCAGTCTCGCGTGGGTTCTCCATCCACCAGTTCCTCGAGCGCCACGCCGTTGACATGGGTCCGATCCAGTGGATCGACATTGACGATCCGCAGGTCGCGGCCCTTGACGCGGACGATCGTGCCGATGCTCTCGGCGGTGAACACGGGCTCGCTGGTACGGATGGTCAGATAGGTATCGGGCGCGATGGCGGCCTCCGTGCCGCCCTGAATCTCGAGCGCGATTTCGGGCCGAACGAACTTCGCGAACGGGCGCTGCACGCGGCGGTAGCCGGATGCCTGAAGGGCCGTCTCGAAGTCCCAGTCGCGCAGCTCCCAGCCGGAGACGCCGTTCCTGACGAGCTCCTTGGGAGGCACGTCCGGGTGGCAGATCAGGAACCGATCGCCCCAGCGGGCGGTGCTCAGCGCGGCAATCTCGGCCGGGCCCCAAAGTGTGTCAGTGAACGATCGGATCACCGCGCCGTGCTTCAGGATGTCGAGGCGGTAAGCGCCGACGGCCAGAAGCTCGCCGCCGTCCGGCCCTTCGAACGACAGCAGCCGCAGGGCGCCGGGAATCTCCGTGATCAGGCCAAGGCCGGGCCGGCGGCTGACACCGCCCGTCGGATGGACGACCACGTTGCGCAGGCGCGCCGCTCCGTCCTCCTGCGCCTTGAGATCGAGCCTGCCCTGGAGCAGGGGATCCAGCTCGCCGGCCGTGAAACTGGTCTTGGTGACGAAGGCGCGGCTCATGCCCCGCGCGCCGCGATCAGGGTGAAGTCCTCGAAGCTCTGCGGCGTCGCCTGCTGGCTGTCGATCAGGCGCGCCGTCCGCAGCTCGATCTCGGCCAGGCGGTAAAGGTCCTTGGCCCGGCTCGAGCCCTCGGTTAGCGGGATGCAGAATTCGGCGGCGAGCCGTGTCACCAGGAGCGGCATGAAGAACGGGGGCAGCTCGCTTTCATCGACCCGACGCTGGTAGCCGAGCACGACCTCCGTGGCGTCGGTGAGAATGCGGCGGCCTTGAATCCGGTAGACGAGCCCCCGGCTGCGCCCCCCGACGCCGACGGAGATCGTCCGCAGGTGATCGACCGGCAGATCGAAGCCGTGCGCAAAATCCGCGATCGGGATGTCGTCGGCAGGCAGCAGGCGGGCCTGCGCCAGCGTGAACGACCAGGGATGGACGCTGAGCAGCGCGTCGCGCGTCAGTGGGTAGAGACGGCGGGCGCAGACCGCTTCCGCGCTGTCGTCCTCCAGGGCGGTGATCGGCTGGGCGCCGATCTTGAGCAGCGCGGTCGTGCAGAGCTCGACGGCGGAGAGGGGCATCGACTTACTCCCGGATCAGGGCGGTGAAGGCGTGTCAGGCAATGGGGCCGATCTGCTGGCGCAGCGCCTGCCACAGCGCCGACGGCGTGGTCGGCAGCAGGGCCAAGAGGCATCCGGCATGGTGAAAGGCGATCAGCAGTGGCCGGCGACGCGGGGCGAAAAGGGCCACGCCATCCGGCTCGGCCGGCAGTTTTTGGGCCGACTGATCGGTCCATACCTTGAGGAACGGGGGCAGCATCTCTGGGCCGAACTCGAACCGGGTGACGCCGGGCAGCATTGCCGCAAGCTCGTCGACGGTCAGGGCCGGGCATGCAGCCAGCGGTGTGGCGGTGAGGCTGGTGGCGATGAACAGGGCGCGCGCGAGAACCCGGCGCCAGAAGCCGCTGCAGAGGATCATGATAATATTCCTATTAATTGCACCGCCGGGTCCGTCGACCCGGCGGTGTCCCTCAAGCTCAGTCGGTGTTGACGGCGCCGAAGGTAGTCACGTTGGTGACGTCGACCGTGCCGCCCGCATTGGCGACGACCACGACCACACCGTGGGTCGGCGTGGTGCCGAGGCCGGCATTGAGCAGGATGAAGTCACCGATGCGGAGCATCCGGCCGGCAGCATTGAAATAGCCGGTGTTGTCGACGACGGCAGCCAAGTCGGTCGTGCGGTAATGCCAGAGGGTGAAGCCGTTGGCATAGCCGAGAGCGCTCAGGTCCTTGGACTGGTAAGCCATGATCAGTCCTCCCGGCAGGGCAGCTTGATGACGCCGGCAGCGTCGATCAGGCCGGCGCCCTGGGACATCGAGTTGGCGACGAAGTGGGCGGCGCGGTCGCCGTGCCAGGTGACGTCGGAGGTTACTTCCTGGCCGATGGCGTGACCCACGGCGCTCTTGTGGTACCAGAAGCAGCTTCGAACGCCGTCCGCGAGCGGCAGCCCGGAATGCGGCAGCCAGGTGGTGCCGAGCCAGCGCTTGGCCTGCATGCCCCGCCACGGGAGCTGATCGTCACCGACGAACTCGGCGCTGGCGAACTCCTGCAGATCCAGCAGGTCGGACCATTGCCGCCAGCCGATCACGGCGAAGCGCTGGCCGTCGTCCGGCACGTCGTTGGTGCCCAACTGCTCGAAGGCCTGCAGCACCTTGGCCTTGGTGAGACCGGAGCTGCCGTCGCCGGCCGCCTGGCCGCTGCCGCCCAGTGCTTCGATGATGATCTCGTCGGTCTTGCGGCCGAGGGCATAGGCGCCGGCATGGGCCAGCACCTGACGCTCGTCGACATTGGTCTTGAGCTCGTCGAGACCGTCGATCCACTCACCGACGTAGAAGTCGACGAGCGGCACGTCGATGGCGCTGTACTCCATCGGGTTGACCGGCACCATCGCGTGCCGACCCTTGGTCATCGCCGCGGCGGTGCCGACACGCTGGAAGACGGTCGAGCTGCCGACGACGCCGTTCTTGACCCGTACGGTGCCACGCAGCTTGGAGCCCTGGCGCTGATAGGCCTCGTGCACTTCGCGCTCGAACTGCTTGACGAAAGCCTGGTCGATCGATGTGGACATCGAGCATACTTTCCTGGTTGTGGGGATAGGGTGCCGAGCGAGGTTGTCCGCGCAGCGGGCCAGCTCGAGCAGGCGGTTGTCGGAGCGTCGGGCCGACCCGAAACGGGATGGTTGTCCGCGTCCGACCGGCCGCGTCAGTCGGCGTAGAGCCGCTTGAACCCTGCCGTGACGCGGGCGATGAACTCGGGGTCGCGCTGCCGCCAGTAACGGGGGTCGCGCATCATCTCGGCCAATGCATCCTCGCTGAGCTCGCCGGCGGCAGCGCCGTCGGCACCCAGCAGCTCGGGCTCGCTCGCCCGCATCATCTGATGCAGGGCAAGGACGCCGTCGTAGCTGGCGGCGAGGGTCGCATGAATCTCGGGCGTCAGGTGGCTCGACGCCCAGGCCTTGAGCTGTCGGGCGGTGTGCCGCCACGAATCCGGTCCGCCGAAATGCTGCTGCAGCCGCTCGACCTGCTGCTGGGCCTCGATCTCCCCCAAGGCGTCGTGAATGACCGGCAGCAGCCGCTCGGCGGCTAGGTCGTAGACGAGCTGCGCCTGTGCCTGGGTCAGGCCGGCACCGATGAGCCGCGCGTCGATCTCGGGGTCGGGCTCGATCAGAGGGTGCGGCGAGACGATCGAATAGGCTTGGAGGACGGCTGCAGGGCTGGGGTGGTCCAGTGGAGCAGGCTCGCCTGCCGGCGCCATGGATTCCTCATGCTGGACGTCGGCCGACGGATCCTGGCGAGGTGCGCCGAGCTTCCGCTCCAGCTCGTTGTAGGATTTTACCAGCGCGTCGATCCGAACCGCACCCTCCTCCGAGTTCCAGAACTTCTCCGGAATGTCGGCCGGGCGCTCAACGGGGGCAGCCGTGAGTACGTTCTCGTCGATGACCTCGGGTTCGCTCATGACGGGTCCTTCAAGCAGGACAGGGGAGGGGGCAGCGGGGCCGCTTCGGTGCGACCGCGCTCGATGAGCTGCAGCAGGTGGCCGACCACCGAGCGTTGGCCTTCGAGATGGCGGAGCTCCGCGTCGGTGGCCGTGGGGGGAAGCCGGCGGTCGAGGAAGGACTGCCGCAGGTGGTGAAGCAGGCTCTGGCCCGCGCTCCCGCCGAAGCACGCGGCGGCGCGGCGGCAGAGCTCGTCGACGATGGGGGCGGCCGGTGCCGGTGGATCGAACCACGCCCAGCCTGTCGAGGGCTTAGGAGACGCCATCTGGCGGACCTCCACTGGCCAGGGCTGCGGTCAGCAGGGCCAGCGGCGTTTCGCTGCTCGCCACCAGCTCGTCGGGAACGCCGAGCTGCAGCGCCAGCCAGCGAGCGGCCTCGCCCACATTGATGGATTGTGCGGCCGCCGGGCCCAGCCGGGTGATGGTGTCCAGCCAGAGCAGCACATTCTGGACATCGTCCCGAGCCTGCAGTCGGGCGAGCGGTGCCCGCGAATGCAGCTCGACCACGCGGCCGTCGATGGCGAAACCAGGCAGCTCGCCACGTCGGCGCAGGATCGCCACCGCTCGGTGGACGAGCGGGTTCAGCAGCTCCGCCTGCAGCCGGCCGAACATGGCACCGAGCAGACGCGTCATCTCGGCCGCCCGCTCGAGGACCTCGGTGGCGGTCATCTTACTGCTCATGACCGGGCCCAGCCTGTCGGTCAGCAAGGTGTGGCGAATGCGGGCACGGAGATCGTCGAGGACGAGCTGGGAGACATCGAACCGTCCCGGCGCCTGCAGCGGCGTAAGCCCGGCCGAGCCGACGGCCTTGGGGATGATGCTGCCGGGGACGAGCTTGATGTTGGCGGGGTTGAGCACGCCGTCGTCGTCCGCGAGCCAGATGCCGGTGACCGCGATCGACGCGTTCTTCAGGATCAGCTCGACCACCTTGTTGGCCGTCTTGATGTCCGGCAGGGCCGTCATCACTGGAGAACGGCCGTACAGCTCGCCAGCGCCCTTGACCCAGCGGAACGTGAGGTAGGGGGGCTGCTCGAAATTGCCTTCGGCCAGCACGCAATCCCTGGTGCCATCGCGTGTGGGATGAAGCAGCAAGGCACTGTAGGCATAGCCCGGACCCTGCTGCAGGACTGCCTCGACCACCTCGTGGCGTTGCTCGGTATCCCGTTCGCCGCCATCGACCAGCCAATCGGGAAGCCTTGCATCCGGATAGCGGGCGCGGATCGAGCCTAGGGTGAGGCTGGTTGTGCGGTAATACTGGCGGATTTGGCCGTTCTGATCGCCGTCGATGAACATTTCGGCAGCGGGTACGGCACAGAAACGGAACCCGGACGGGTCGCCGACGGGGGCCTCCTGAAACAGCAGCGTGGCCGTGCCGACGGTGACCAGATCCAGAAAACACTGGTGAATCTCTACGGCGAAACTCGATCGCTCGAAATGTCCTCTCACCCGCTCGGCAAGGTCATCGAGCGTGGCCGCCAACGCCAGCCGATCGGTCGCCGGGACGTCATGGCCCGGGCAAAAGCCGAACCACTGTGACCAAGGGGGCGTCAGCTCGGCCAGCAGGCTGGCTGCCAGCTGCTCGACCGCATCGGCTGCCGTTCCGTCGAACAGCTGGTCGGCGTAGCGGCGGGCAGGCGCGAACTCGGCACCGAGGCCGAGACCTCGCTGCGGCAGTGCATAGCTGTAGCAATCGCGCCAGAGCGGTTCCCAGGGACGCCGTCGCTCGCGTGCCCGCTCGAAGCCCCGGCGCACTGTCTCCGGAGAAAGGCCTGTCATCAATTTCTCCCTTGCTGCGCCGGGACTAGGGTTATCGCTGTTCGATGAAGAGGTATATATTCCTACTAAAGCTCGACGTCAAGGGCTCAGCGCGTGAAGTCGAAAGCGTTCACTCGCAGGCTGCAGCTCCAGAAGAGCCCGATAGAGCTGGAATGGCGTGAAAACATGCCGGGCGTCGAAGTTCAGGACTCGCTTCAGCACCTCGACGCAACTTATTGGCCGCAGTGATCTGACGTGGCGTGTGCGGTTACCTGACACGCTACCCAACAGAACGGTCCGTCCGCTGCGGGCGTAATGACAGGCGAGGTCATCCTCCCCGAAGCCGAGCAACGGCACAAGTTCGATCCTGGTCAAAAGCGGGTCGCACACCGTCCAGGCCAAGTCGCTACCGACCAAGCAGAAACAATGGCGAAACCCCGGGCGAAGCAGACGAATAAGCGACCGCTCCTGCCGGTCCTCGAATATGACAATCGCGCGAACCGCCTGCACCTTCTGGTAGGTGTCGGCATAGCGGACGCTGCTCCCGCGGACCATGCTGGACTGCAACATTCTGCTGCCCTGTCAGCAATCAGGACAAGAAAGTCCCTAGGAGTTCATCCCTACTGACATTGGTCGCAAACGTCAAGATACTCTTCCTACAAAGGGCACAAACCGGGAGCACGGGCAGAGATGCTGACCCATAAGGCGATCTGGCGGGGCATCGATCTGCTCGCCGAGACCAACCGTCTATCGGCTTCCGGTCTGGCCAAGCGTGCCGGCCTCGATCCGACCACGTTCAACAAGAGCAAGCGGACGACCAATCAGGGTAAGTCGCGCTGGCCGAGCACGGAAAGTCTGTCGAAGATCCTCGATGCGACCGGCACCTCGATGAGCGATTTCGTAGCCCTGATCGATGAGAGCGGCGAAGGCCGGCCGGCGCCGGCCCGACGCGTGCGCTGCCTCAGTCTCAGTCAGGTGGAGCGTGAGAGCGCCTTTGATGCGGCCGGATTTCCGCAGGCCGGCCCATGGGAGGACATCGAGTTCCCGTCGATCAACGACGACAGCGCCTACGCCATCGAGCTCGATCGCGATCTCGTGCCGCCAATCCTGCGTGCCGGCGACATGCTGATCATCTCGCCCAAGAGCAGCGTGCGGCGCCATGATAGGATTGTGCTGCGGCGCCGATCCGGTGACGTCGAGATTGGTATCCTCCGGCGAAGAACGGCGCAGCGGATCTCGCTGGGCCATTTTCTCCAGGCGGAAGAGGAGCGGTCTGTCGATGCATCCGACGTTGCGTGGCTGTCGCGCATCTTGTGGATCAGCCAATAAGAAGCTGGCCGCCGGCGAGCCGGCGGCCAGTAGTCAAGGGAGGCATCACAACGTCAGGGAGGACAAGCCTGGATCGAAATTCGGCGCCACACCATCGCGGCGAGGCAGCCCGCTCCCGGTCCATGCTTGAAATGCAAATATAGTTGTCGATCGTTAAGATTAGGTGAATGTAGACCAGATTTCTGATCGTGCGCTTACAAAGCCGCTTGCTCCGAGGCTACGACGTGAGCGATAGGGCAACTGACGCCGGTGCCGCCCAATCCGCAATAGCCGCCAGGATGCTTTGCCAAGTACTGTTGGTGGTAATCCTCAGCCAGATGGAATGGCGGCGCCGGCCTCACCTCCGTAGTGATGCGGCCTAAGCCAGAGCGGCGCAGTGCTGTCTCGTAGGCCGCCTTGGACGCCTGTGCCTCGGCAGCTTGGTCAGGACCATGCGTATAAAGCACAGAGCGATACTGGGTCCCGCGGTCATTGCCCTGGCGCATGCCCTGGGTCGGGTTGTGACTCTCCCAGAAGACCTTCAGCAACTCGCTGTAGCTGGTCTCCCGTGGATCGAACACCACGCGGACAACTTCCGCATGTCCAGTGCGCCCGGTGCAGACCTCGTCGTACGTCGGATCTGGCGCTTGCCCGCCAGCGTAGCCCACGGCCGTCACCCACACACCGGGCTGCTGCCAGAACCGTCGCTCTGCACCCCAAAAGCAGCCCATGCCGAGTGTGGCCTGCAGCATGCCCTCGGGGTAGGGCTCTACCAATGAACGTCCGGTTATGTAGTGGTGCTCGGGCGGCGGACATATCGGCTGCTGACGAGCGGTCAAGCCATTTGCCGACGTGGACCTTGTGAGCAGGTTTCGGGCTAGCTTCCACATTGGGCTGACTCCGTCGCGGCACGATCTGGGCCGTGTTTGTCGCAAATGGCGGTCACCCAAGCGGCTGACCAGCCCTATCGCGGGCGTGTGAGGCGCCGTGCAGTCACACGGCGAAGAGTTTGCGCACGGCGTTGGCGGCGCGCAGCGTATCGGTCAACGGCGGAGCATGACGCCCTTTGGGCCATTGCTCGCCGAGCCAGATCGCGCGCCCGGCGGCGACTTGGCCCCGATGAATGGCGGTTACGTTACGGACGAGCTGACGTGGCCCGAAAATTCTTCCCAACCACCAGATCAGAGCCCGGCCACTCGGCAGATGCCAGGGCGCGCCTTCTCTGGGTGCCGCAAGATCGAAGATGAATACTGGCTTGCCGGTCGCCACGGCCTCGACCAGCATCGACATGCTGTCGCTGGTGACGATGATGCGGTCCGCCAGGGCCAGAAAGCCCAAATAAGGATTTTCGGGGTCGTCGCGGCGCCATCGATAGAGGTGATGCGGCACGCGCAATGTCCTGACGAAACTCTCGACGACCTTGGCCGGCGTTCGGGCGCTGGTCGAGATGAGCAGCGACCCCCCAGTGGCCTCGGCCATGGCGTTTGCCTGCTCGGCTAGCTTGACGGCCGCGGCGTCGTCGAAGGTCCAGCGGCCGACATGGCCGCCGAGCATCACTGCGATCCTAGGCATCGGCAGGGCCGCAAGCCGCGGCCGCCAGACGCATGCAGCTTCGTCCAGTCGTTCCGGTTTCACGCGGTGCAATGGGGCCTCCATATGCAAAACGGCGGGATGCTCCGGCAGCGCATATTGTGGTGTCGTGACGATTAGGTCGAAGCTCTCCAGCGGTGCCCATGGCCGGCCGACGTGAACCAGCTTCACTTCCTTGGTCGCCTCGGCCTTTCGCCGGATCCAGCGTGCCACGGGTTCATTCCGCCGACCGGCACTGATCACCAGATCCGGCCAGGGCGGCTCGAGTGGGCTCGATCTGCGCCGGTCGATGCCGAGCAGGGTGATGCCGAGGAGTCGATTGGTCAGCAGTTCGGTCGACCGGTAGACCATCCGCTTGCTCTCGAACGGCCAGCCCAGGGCTTCGGCAAGTGCCAGTACCTGGCCGTTGTCGCCCGGCTTCGGGCCGAGAAGAAGCCACGTTCGCGGAGCTGCTGCGGGAAGCGGCGGATGATCGGCCACGATATCCATCGACCAATGCCGTCGGCAGATTGGGTTCAGCCGTTGTGCAGTTGGCGGGCGTAGGCGGCAAGCGCCTCGAGATCACGGATCAGCAATTCGCCCCGGCCGCGCTGCACGACCCCGACCTTGGTCAGTTTACCCAGCAGACGTGTCACCGCTTCGCGATGGGTATTCACGCGACTGGCGATTTCAGCGTGCTTCGGTGCTGGCCGCAAACGTGCCGCGTGATCGTTGAGCATGGCGTCGCGGGCGAGGCGCAGCAGCTCGTGGCAGATTCGCACCTCGACCTTCTCGGAGAACTCATGCACCCGCTCCGACAGGGCGCGGACCAGGACCGTGAGCTTGCGCAGCGTCGCCAGCGCCACCTCGGGCTGCCGACGCAGGGCAGTGATGAAATCCGGGGCGGTCATCGACCCGACCGAGGCATCCGTCAGCGCAATCACGTTGGCCGAGCGCGGTTGGCCGTCGATGGCCGATAGCTCGCCAAAGCTCTGACCGGTGGTGAGCTCGCGGAAAGCCACCTCCCGTCCCGCCTCGGAAAAGATGGTGACCTTCAGCTTGCCGCTGAGGATGAAGAACAGATCGTGCGAATCATCCTGGTAGCCGACAACGGTTTGGCCGGCCCGATATTGCCTGATTCGAATATGGCGCTCGACTTCCCCGAGCTCGGCCGCACCGAGTTCGCGGAACAGATCGATGGTCGCCAGCGGGTGGGGGCGTCCGGCATCCATGGGCGTTTCACCGCTTGTTGTGACACGGCGGAGGCGCTGCCGAAAAGTGATCACAGCGCATTGTGCCGCCATATTCAACAGCGGCCGACTCCCCGCGTTCACCTAATCCGGGAAATTGCGTGGTAAAACCCCAGAATGAAGCCGCCCGGGCACAGTCCGAGGCGTAACTGTGATCAAACGCACAGCGTGCGTGGAGCATTCCGGTTAAAGCTATGACCGCCTCCCAGTTCTTCGACTGCATGCCCGGGTCCCTGTGACCCGGGCCCTTTCGCCCGAAGAGCGCAGCGTCGCCGACATGAATCAGGTGTGGCCAATCCAATCACGGCGTTGCTCTGGTCGCAGCCACGTAAAATCTGCTAGATGGAGGAGAGGTAGCAACATCCTTGGGCCAAGGTCGCGCGAGTCCTACCACAGCGGCTTGGTCTTTATCGGAGCAGAAGCTGCATGCCGGCAGCAGGCCTAGCCGATCCATTCAAGGCGGAGTCCCACGACCACCGCCGCTGCGTTTACAGCGCTCTCGAGGCAGCGGTGGCTGTTTGTGCGGCCCGTGGTACGCGGCTGACCGATATGCGGCGTCAGGTGCTGGAATTGGTGTGGCGTAGCCATGCGCCGATCGGTGCGTACCAGATACTGGATCAGCTCGCCAACGACCGCTCCCGGGTGGCGCCACCAACCGTCTACAGGGCGCTGGAATTCCTGAGCCGCGAGGGGCTGGTTCACCGAATCGAGAGTCTGAACGCATATGTCGGATGCTCGTCGCCATCACTGCCGCACGAGGCCTACTTCCTTATCTGTCGGCAATGCGGCGATGCCGCCGAGTTTCACGACGACGATCTGACGGTGTCGCTCGAGCGTTGTGTCGGCCGCGCCAGCTTTCATGTCGAGAGTGCCAAAGTGGAACTCTCGGGCCTCTGCGCCCGCTGCACCGCTCGCTAGGCGGGCGCCTCACTCATCGGTCGTTACTCCGAATGGGTGTCGGAGGTGGCCAATGTGGTCACCTCGTCAGTTTCTGGCGCACAAACCAGATGCACGATGCCGGCCGGATTCAAGATCCAAAAGCCATCCAGGTCAGGCGGCAGCTTCTCCACCTCGTCGCAACGAACCACGCCGGCCTCGGCGAGATGGCGGGCCGCTTCGGCCGTGTCAGGAGCGATCAGCTCCAGCCACATTTCGGCTTGCGCGAGGTGGGGCATGCGGTCGATCCACAGCCTGATCGGGCCGAAATCGAAGGCCTTCGTACCTATGGCATCATAGGCCAGAGTTAGACCGAGTGTGTCGCGGTAGAATGCAACAGTAGTTTCAAACGCATGCTCGGGAACCTTGATGGCGACATTACGTCCGCCTCTGAAGGCCGGCACCTCGTGCTCGTTCATCCTGCGGTCCTTACGCCCGTAAATTTGCCTGCAACGCTTGTTTTGGTGGGCTTGCCCGGTAGCTCTGCGGGTGACGTGCTTGCCCACGATCGGTACCGCCGGATGGCCACATCTCGCCTATCAATGGCAGGACATGCGTCGACCGCCTCCGTCCAGCTGTCGGCGGTACTGCGCCACGAAATCACAATCCACCAGCCGCACATAGGCCTCGATCAATCGGTGGGTGATAGTACCGAAAACCTGCTCGCTCCCGATGCGGCTGCCGTTGATGCTGCGCACGGGGCAGATACACAGGCTAGTCGATGTCAGGAAGGCCTCATCGGCATTGTATGCATCATACAGGTCGAGGACGGTTTCATCGCAGGGGATGCCAAGAGGCGCTGCCAGCTCCAACACGGTCTGCCGGCTGATGCCCGGCAGCACGTGGTGCGCACGGGGCGTAGCAAGCCTGCCGTCGGCGAGATTACCGTGAATGTCGAACAATACGGCCCAAGCGTCAGGGTCCAAGGACGTCGTTTCCTGGTCCGCGATCATCATGTCCAGATAGTTTGTGGTCCCGGCGCGGGATGCGGGCGCTTCCGGCGGTGTCCATTGCATGCTTGGCACGTTCACGCGGATTCCGTCCGTATATAGATGCGCGCGCTGGCGGAAAGGCAGCGGCGTGCACTCGACGATGACGGTGGGGCCGTCCTCGGTCGCTTGCTCGCCATCGGGATGGAGCAAGCCACGGCTGATCCGCTGCGACACCCGGCAGTCGTCCTCAGGCCCGAGCAGATGTCTGTTGCGCTCGAACTCCTCTTCGGTGATGGCGCACATCTCGGCCGGCGAGATGCGCGGAGCGATCCGGACATAGCCCAGGCTGCAGTAGAGCCGTTCGATGTGGTCGGGCAGCTTGAACAAGCGGTGGACGAACGTCCGCGTGGTGTCGCACACGGCGTCCCCATACAGGAAGCCCCGGTCGCGGAACGACAGCAGCATCTCATTCTCAGGAATGATTCGACCATTATAGCAGGCGATCCGGTCGTTTGCGCACGCCGACATTCCGTCGTCCCCGAGCAACCGCTTCGATCTTAGGCGTCGGCGTGGTGGTACGCTAGACGGTTGAGATGGGGTCCTGGCGTCAACGGACAGGCGCTGCCGTCCAGGTTCGAGGAATCGGAAATTGCCTTCATTCCGCCGCATGAGTGTGGTTTCATCACGTTATCGGGCCATCAAATAATTGGGGGGCGAATGCCCGCACGTGCCGAGGAACGTAAGGCCGAGATCATCGACGGTCTGGCCGCACAACTTACTGCCCGTTTGGATACCCCCGAGGCGGTGATCGCCGAGCGGTTTGTCCGTGCTTATTTTCGCGACGTGGCGCCGGAGGATCTGGCGGAGCGCGACCCGCTCGATCTGTATGGCGCGGCCCTGGCGCAGCTGCGCTTCGGCACGGACCGAGAGCCTGCCCACGTCAAGCTACGTGTCTACAATCCCAAGCTCGAGCAGCACGGTTGGCAGTCTACTCATACGGTCATCGAGATCGTGAACGACGACATGCCGTTCCTCGTCGACAGCGTCAGCCAGGAGCTCAATCGACACGGCCTGGGCATTCATCTCATCATCCATCCGGTGCTGGCCGTAAGCCGGACGGCCGCAGGCAGCCTGCGCGACCTCGGCATGCCGGGCGAGGTTGCCGAAGGCGCCCGCGAAAGCTTCATGCATGTCGAAGTCGACCGGCAGAGTGACCCGGCGACGCTCGCTGGACTGGAAGCGGATCTCAACCGTGTGTTGCGGGACGTCCGCTTAGCCGTCGCGGACTGGCGTGCCATGCGTGACAGGATCGGCGAGGCCGCTGCCGAGATCCATGTCGGCGCCAGTTCGGTGCCCGCCGAGCAGAGGACGGAGATCGAGTCGTTCCTGAGCTGGCTCGCCGACGATCATTTCACGTTGCTGGGCTACAATGCCTACACCCTGGAGAGCGGAGCGGCTGGTGTGCAGCTGCGTCGGGTCGAAGGAGCGGCGCTGGGGATCCTGCGGGTCAAAGACGACGGCGAGCTGTCGCAGAGCTTTGCCGCCTTGCCGGCCGACGTGCGGGCCCGGGCCAAGGACCCGCTGCCGGCCTTGACCATCACCAAGGCCAATGCGCGGAGCACCGTTCACCGCTCGACCTACCTCGATTTCGTGGGCGTGAAGCGCTTTGCCGCCGATGGCACGGTGATCGGCGAGCACCGCTTCATGGGGCTGCTGACCTCGGTCGCCTACAGCATGAGTCCGCATCAGATCCCGCTGATCGACCGGAAGGTCGCGCGTATCGTCGAGCGATCCGGATTCAGCAAAGCCGGCCATGCGGGCAAGGCACTGCTCCATATTCTGGAGACCTACCCGCGCGACGAGTTGCTGCAGACCTCCGAGGATGAGCTGTTCCGGATCGTGCTTGGCATTCTGCACCTGCAGGA
Source organism: Geminicoccaceae bacterium (assembly GCA_049292515.1). Taxonomy (GTDB): domain Bacteria; phylum Pseudomonadota; class Alphaproteobacteria; order Geminicoccales; family Geminicoccaceae; genus Benzoatithermus. The sequence continues at coordinate 20,705 of JBATRI010000420.1, read as the reverse complement.
TCGGCAGCGCCTGCGCCTGTTCGTGCGCGCGGATCCGTTCGGCCGCTACGTCGCCTGTCTGGTGTTCGTGCCGCGGGATCGCTACAACACGGCTCTGCGGGAGCGCATGCAGCAGCTGCTGGAGCGCACATTCAGCGCCACCGAAAGCGATTTTCAGGCACAGCTGTCGGAATCCACGCTGGCGCGGCTATTGTTTACGCTGCGTACCCCACAGGGCGTCCCGGCCGACGTTGACACCGATCAGCTCGAGCAGCGCTTGCTGGAGCTCTCGCGCAGCTGGTCCGATCGCTTGCGCGACGCACTGGTCGACGCCGCTGGCGAAGAGCACGGCAATCGCCTCTACGAGGCTTACGGCCGCGCTTTTCCGGCATCATACCAGGAGCGCCTCGACGCTCGGGCGGCTGTGCCCGACATCCAGGGCATCGACCGCCTTGCGCATACCGAATCTGAAGACCTGACCATGAGCCTCTATCGGCGCCTGGAGGATTCGCCGGAGCTGCTGCGGTTCAAGCTGATCCGTCGCGACCAGACAATCTTGCTGTCGGACGCGTTGCCGGTTCTCGAGAACATGGGACTTCAGGTGCTCAGCGAGGAGCCCAGCCAGATCAAGGCCCGCGATAGCCGTACATACTGGCTGCACGACTTCGGGCTGCGGCCTGTGGTCGGCCGGCCGGTCGATGTCGACGCCGCTCGCGAACACTTTGAGGCCGTGTTCTCGGGAGTTTGGGCCAATCGTCTCGAGAATGACGGGTTCAACCGCCTGGTGCTGGTAGCGGGTTTGAGCCCACGGCAGATCGTCACCTTGCGCGCCTACTGCAAGTACATCCAGCAGATCGGGACGCCGTTCAGCCAAGCCTATATCGAACAGACCTTAAGCTCCAATCCAAGCTTGGCCAGGGATCTCGCCCAACTGTTCGATGTGCGTTTCGATCCGGTGCATGCTGGTGGCAGCACGGCGCTGCAGGCTGAGATCGAATTGCGGGTCATCGATCAACTCAACCAGGTCGCGAGCCTCGACCAGGACCGTATCCTGCGGCGCTATCTCGAATTGATCAAGGCGACCTTGCGCACCAACGCCTGGCAACTCGATCCGACGACGGGCCGGCCGAAGGACTACGTCTCCTACAAGTTTGATCCTGCGCGGATCCCTGGGCTGCCGGCACCGCGCCCTGCATTCGAGATCTTCGTCTACGCACCATACGTCGAAGGCGTGCATTTGCGTGGCGGCAGGGTCGCCCGCGGAGGCCTACGCTGGTCGGATCGGCGAGAGGATTTCCGTACCGAGGTTCTGGGCCTGATGAAGGCGCAGATGGTCAAGAACGCGGTGATCGTGCCGGTTGGTGCCAAGGGTGGCTTCGTGGTCAAGCGCCCCCCAGCGGGTGGCGACCGGGCGGCGTTCCTGGCCGAAGGCGTCCGCTGCTACAAGACCTTCCTGCGTGGCCTGCTCGACATCACCGACAATCAGCGGGGCGGTGCCATCATCCCGCCAGTGGACGTGATCCGCTACGATGGCGACGACCCCTATCTCGTCGTGGCCGCGGACAAGGGGACAGCGACCTTCTCCGACTACGCCAACGAGGTCAGCCGCGAGTACGGATTCTGGCTGGACGATGCGTTCGCGTCGGGCGGGTCCGCCGGCTACGACCACAAGAAGATGGGGATCACGGCCAAAGGGGCCTGGGAATCCGTCAAGCGCCTGTTCCGTGAGCTGGGCCTGGACACGCAGACGGAGGAGTTCACGGTCGTCGGCATCGGCGATATGTCGGGCGACGTGTTCGGCAACGGCATGTTGCTGTCGGAGAAGATCAGACTGGTGGCCGCGTTCGATCACCGCCACATCTTCCTCGATCCTGATCCGGACGCCGCGCGCTCGTTCGCCGAGCGGCAACGACTGTTCGATCTGCCGCGCTCCAGCTGGGACGATTACGACCGCAGCCTGCTCAGCCCCGGCGGCGCGATCTGGCCGCGCTCGGCAAAGTCTATCCCTCTCGGCCCCGAGGTTCGCCGCGTGCTTGGGATCGAGGCCGAGATGGCGACCCCCAACGAATTGATGACCGCCATCATCAAGGCGCCGGTCGATCTGTTCTGGAACGGCGGCATCGGTACCTACATCAAGGCCGCGAGCGAGAGCCAGGCCGAGGCCCAGGACCGCCTTAACGACGCCATTCGTGTCAACGGCGAGGACCTGCGATGCCGGGTCGTGGGCGAGGGTGGCAATCTGGGTTGCACGCAAAAAGGGCGGATTGCCTTCGCGCTTAAGGGTGGCCGCATCAACACCGACTTCATCGACAATTCGGCCGGGGTCGACTGTTCCGATCACGAGGTCAACATCAAGATCCTGCTGCGAGCCGTGCTCGATAACGGCGACATGACGATGAAGCAGCGGGATGATCTGCTGGCGACCATGACCGACGAGGTCGGCAGCTTGGTCTTGCGCGACAATGTGCTGCAAAATTTGGCGCTGAGCGTGACCGAGCAACTCGGGTTGGATCTGCTCGATGCGCAGATCAGGCTGATGCGCAGGCTCGAGCGGCAGGGCAGGCTGGATCGTCAGATCGAGTTCCTGCCCCGCGACAACGAACTGGCCGAGCGCCGCAAGGAAGGCCGCGGGCTGACCCGGCCAGAGGCCGCGGTGCTCCTGGCCTATGCGAAGATGACTCTTTACGAGGATCTGCTGAAAACCGAGCTGCCCGATCGGGCTTACCTGGCCAAGGACGTCGCCAAATACTTCCCTCGGCCCCTCCGCCGGCGCTTCATGCCGCAGATCGAGCAGCACCGCCTAAAGCGGGAGATCGTTGCCACCTGGATCGCCAACAGCGTGGTCAATCGGGGTTTGGACGTCTTCGTCTCCGAACTGCAGGACGAAACCGGCGGCTCGCTCGAAGACGTCTTGCTGGCCTATGTGGCTGCTAGGGACTCTTTCGGGCTGCTCTCCGTATGGGGGGCCATCGAAGCGCTCCCCGCGACGGTTCCCGGGTCGCTGCAGCCACGATTGTTGGTGGTCGTGCGCGACGTCCTGCTGCGGGGCACTCGCTGGTATATGACCCAGGGTGGGCACCCCTTTAAGCTCAGTGAGACGGTCGCAAGGTTCCGCCCCGGCATCGGTGAGATCATCGGCCAATTGGATCAGGTGATGAGCCCGACCCACGCCGGTGGTGTAGAGGCGACAACAGTTGAGTATGTCGCTGCCGGCGTCGACACGGGATTGGCACGGACCATCGCTAAATTGCCGCACCTGCTCGCAGTCTGCGACGTGGTTCGGGTGGCCCCGACGGGCGCAGCCATCGCCGATCCCACCAGGGCGCTGCAAACTGCCCGGATCTATTTTGCCTTGGACAATGCCCTCGATCTGCCGTGGCTGAAGACCTGCATTCAAACGGCGCCGCGGCCGGGGCGCTGGGATCGCTTGGCGCTGACGGGCCTGGAGGACGATCTTTCGCGGATTCTCCGTGGCCTGACGGCTGCGGCTATGGCGGCAGGGCTAGAAGCTTCGGAGGTGGACTCTGCGGCAGCCAGCGTTTCTGAGTGGCTTGAGAGCAAAGTCCAAGGGGTGAACCGTTTTCGGGTCCTGGTGCAGGAATTGCGGCAGTTGCCGGGAGCCGATCTCGCCATGCTCACCGTGGCGGTCCGCACCCTGGCCGGACTGGTGCCGCCTGCTGGTGGGCCAAACGCGTAGCTCCCATGCGGGAGCCGATTGGTCGCAAGGATGTTTGCCAACATGCAGCAGTATCGCTATGGTCCGCCGGCTGTTGTGACGGCCGGGTTGCGACTTGGCTGCGCAATGATGACAAGAGGCATCAATCGCCACAGTTCATATCGCATCCGGACAGCTGAATCGTCTGAGATCGCGGGAGTTTCAGGATGCAGCCTACCGACCTGATGAAAGAGGGCGAGCTGTTCTTTCGCCAGTGGCTTCGCTCGCCCAAGTCCATGGGCTCGGTGTTGCCATCCTCTCGCGTGCTCGCACGAGCTATCGCGGCTGAGGTCGCATGGCAGCCGGGACAGTATGTCGTCGAGCTCGGAGGCGGCACTGGCGCGATTTCGCAAGGATTGATCGATCGTGGCATCCCGCGCGACCGCTTGATCGTGATCGAGCTTGATGGGGCGCTGCATAGCTATCTCAAGGAACGGCTCACGGGCTGTCATGTCATCCAGGGCGACGCGACGCGGCTGGACGAAATTCTGACCCGCCTCGGCTTCAGCGACATCGGCACGGTGGTCTCCGGGTTGCCGATGGTAGGCATGCCCGAGGAATTCCAGCGCTCGATCATCGAGCAGGGTTTCAAGGTAATGTCGCCGGGCAGCTTCATGTTGCAGTACAGCTACTCCCCCATCACACCGATTCCGGCCAAGAAGTTAGGTATCACCGCCAAAATTGCGCGCTATGTTTTGTGGAATTTTCCTCCTGCTGCAGTGTGGCGTTATACCAAGAATCCCGTCTGAACAGGCGACCTTTCCGGCCGCCGAGGCATTGCATTCGGCGCCTCGTTTTCCGTCTGCACCCATTCTGCGCAAATAACGAAGAACCGCCAGCCACCGGTTCCTGACATCATCCAGCATCTGATGGCGTCAGGAATCGGCCGCATGAGCGTCGTCTCTGGTTCACGCTGACTGGTGCCGATCGATGAGGACGCGTGCCCCAAATCCGGGTTTGGCCCGCTGTGCTCGGATCTAATGCTTTCTATTCCTGCTTGGCGAGAGCCAGCAATATCCTCTGGCGCCATGCGTCTCACGTATTGGTTCTAAATTGCGACATGGCCGTACTTGACGGCGAAGCAGAAACGCTCAAGAAGAACAAGGACGGGACGGTATTCTACCGGGACTTGCGAAGCCCGGTTGCCGAATACGTTCACGCCATCAAAAGTTAGAAACGGCGGAAACGGTGGCTCAAGGTGGAAAACGGTGATTCGGGTTGTCCCGAAGAACCTGACTCGGGTCCCGAGTCCGGCTCTCCTTCCCTCGCCCCTTTGCTCCAGCAGGCGCTGTCGCGTCGGCTCCGTGAGGTCATTGGCGCCGATCAGTTCAGCAATTTCAGTCACTTGCAGAATTGGCAGGCCGGCCTTGCCACGGGCATCCCGCCTCATCTGATGCGGCATCGCCTCTTGGAGCTGCGGCCGCGTTTGGCACGACCAGACTCGGCCATGGCCCTGGTGCTGAATTCGTTCTTGCCGTGGCTGGAGACGCCCGATGCACTGCAACTGGCAGGCATGGGGCAATTCCAGGAGTTGAATTTTGATACGAGATGCCCAACCGGCGTGCGTGGCACGCCACCACATATCGAACTGGTGGCATCTGGACCCAACGGCGTAGTCGGCGCGACTGTTCGGGTCTTCGACTACCTGGCCATGCGGCCGAGCAGCTTGTCGGCCGCGTATGCATCCCTCGCCGTGCCGCCCTCCCTGGCGCCATGGGCATCCTTGATGCGTCGTGCGATGAGCGATCCGCAAGATTTTCGCTACGTCGACATACCAGCGCTCAGTAAGCTGGCAGTTGGACTGGGCCGCATTTTTGTACATCGTCCGGTTTGTCTGCTGTACCTCTTCCTGGAACCGGTCGATGTCGGCCATTCTCCCGCATTTGCCGGGCATCGCGCAGAATTGGCCCGACTCACCGAGTTGACCGGCGCAAGCGCGGTGCCCCTTGTTGCCTCGAGCTTTCATGAGCTCTGGAAGGAATGGCGTGCAGGCGACGCCCCCACCGCTCTCAAGGCCGTAGCATCCGAGCTGTCTCGCCGCTATGCCGTGGCCATGCCCAGCTAAGGACGGTTATGATGCTGGTACGATGACGGGCCGGTTTCGGCGCCGCCGCGTGGATGGGATGATCGCATGCCAGAGACGGGTGGGACGTATTACGACCGGCAGGAGGTCCGTGACCCCGATGAGCGGGAGTCCTCGATCTTTAATGCCCTGCCGGGTCTGATCCGCCACGCTTTGGACAACGCACCTTTTTTCAGCGAACTTTTGGCCGGGGTCGATCCGGACACGATCGTGAGCCGCGAAGACCTTGCGCGACTTCCGGTGATACGCAAGTCGCAACTGAGTGCCTTCCAGGCGCGCAGCCGTCCATTCGGCAGGATCAATGCGACAACGATATCGCGCCTTGCGCGAATCTTCGCGTCGCCTGGGCAGGTCTACGATCCGGAAGGAGCGCGGACCGATTATTGGCGTTTCGCCCGCGCCATGTACGCTGCTGGGTTCCGTTCCGGCGATATCGTGCACAATTGCTTCTCCTACCACCTGACACCTACGGGTGCGATGGCCGAAACCGGGGCACGCGCCTTGGGTTTGCCTGTCATTCCGGCGGGAAGCGGTGAGATTGAGGTACAGCTTCAGGCCATCGCCGACATACGCCCGACCGCGTATGTCGGGCCGCCGTCATTCTTGGACACCCTGCTGCGCCAGGGCCGTCAAACGGGGCTTGACACCTCGTCGTTCAAGAAGGCGTTGATCGCCATGGAGCCGTTGACGCAACCCCTGCGCGACCTGCTACGGGAGGAATACGGCATCCGGGCCGTGCAGTGCTACGCCACTTCCGACCTCGGCTTGATCGCCTACGAGAGCCGTGCCGGCGTCGGCCTGGTGGTCGATGAAGCGGTCATTGTCGAGATCGTGCGTCCGGGCACCGGCGATCCGGTCGATCCGGGCCAGGTCGGCGAGGTGCTGGTCACCGCATTCAACCCTGATTATCCGCTGATCCGCTTCGCGACGGGCGACCTTTCGACCGTTCTGACTGGGCCGAGCCCTTGCGGACGCACGAACATGCGTATCGCCGCTTGCCTTGGCCGTGCGGACGAGTGCACCAATGTCGGTGGCATGATGATCTTTCCGAGCCAGGTCGATGAGCTGATACGGCGCCATGCGTCCGTTCAACGCGCACAGCTGGTGGTGGCGCGCGACGAAGGTCACGATGCGATGCGGCTTTTGTGCGAGGTTGCCGGCGATGCCAACGGCCTGGAAGCCGGTCTTGTCGAGTCCGTGAGCGCTTGGACGGGCCTGCGCACCCGGATCGAGTTTGTCGCTCCCGGGACCTTGCCGAGCAACGGCAAGCTCATCGACGATCAGCGCTGAGGCGGCTCTGGCACGGGACGCATTCGCGGCTGACGACCTCGCCTGCGTGCGGGGCGGCCGGCTGGTGTTCGAGGCCGTCGGTTTCCAGTTGGAACCGGGCGAGGCCCTTCTGTTGCGTGGGCCCAACGGGACCGGCAAATCTACCCTGCTGCGTCTGCTGGCGGGCTTTCTGGAGCCGACTGCCGGCCGCCTGACCTGGGGTGGCGACGCCGTCGCCGCAAACTCGGCGGAACATCGCGCGCGGCTCCAGTTCGTCGGTCATGCCGATCCCGTCAAACCGCTGTTGTCGGTGGCCGAGAATGTCGGCTTCACTAGCGCGCTGGCCGGCGGCACCACCTCGCTTGGCGCGGCTCTGCGGCATTTCGATCTGGAGCGCCTGGGTGACAGTCCGGCACGGTATCTGTCGTCGGGCCAGAAGCGGCGCACCAATCTTGCCCGCCTGTTGGCCAACCCGCGCCCGCTCTGGCTGCTCGACGAGCCCGGTGTCGGCCTGGATCGCGCCAACCGGGCCCGGCTCGAAGCGGCGATTGCCGATCACCGCGCCGGCGGCGGCATCTGCATCCTGGCAAGCCACGGCGACGTTGCGGTACCCGATCCCTATGTTCTCGATTTCACGCCCTGAGCTCGCATGAACGCTCTTGCCGCTCTTTTCCGTCGTGACCTCGTGCTGGCATTCCGCCGGCTGGCTGATACGGCCATGGGGCTGGTGTTCTTCGTCGTGGCGCTGTCGCTGTTCCCGTTCGGCGTCGGCGCATCGCCCGATATCCTGGCTCGGATCGGTGCCGGGGTGATCTGGGTGGTCGCACTGCTGGCCGTGCTGTTGACCATGGACCGGCTATGGCAGGCCGATTTCGAGGACGGCTCGCTCGAGCTTATCTTGCTGGCACCCGTGCCGCTCGAGTTGTTGGTGGCGACGAAGTGCCTGGCGCACTGGCTGACCAGCGGTCTGCTGTTGGTGATTGCGGCGCCGCTCTTGGCCCTGCTGATGAACTTGCCCGGCGATGGTTGGTGGGTGCTGCCGCTGGCCTTGGCCCTGGGCACGCCGACTCTGACGCTGATCGGCTCGATCGGTGCGGCACTGCTATTGGGTAGCCGTCGCGGCGCCGTCCTGATCGCCTTGCTGGTGTTGCCCCTCTACATACCCGTGTTGATCTTCGGGGTGGCGGCGGTCGATTCCGTGATGCTCGGCGTGGGAGGCAATGCGCCACTGTTGATCCTCGGTGCCATGTTCCTGACGGCTCTGGCACTGACACCATTCGCCAGTGCGGCGGCGCTGCGGTTGGCGCTCGAATAGCCCGTCGATGCTCGTCATGCCGGCAAATGACGGTGGCGCGTAGTCGGTGGTGTCGGGCAAGCCTTGCCCCGACGGTGCTGCTGCGCGACAAGTATCCGCTTCCCCAACGGCGGATGACGAGCATGCATGCCTACGCCAACCCACTGCGATTCCAGCGAATCGCCGACGCCATCTACCCTTGGACGGCATGGGGCACCGTGGTGCTGGCGCCGATCGCCCTCTACATGGCGCTGGCCGTGGCGCCGGCCGACTACCAGCAGGGCGAGGCCTACCGCATCATGTTCATCCATGTGCCTGCGGCGTGGATGAGCATGTTCGGCTACCTGTGCGTGGCCGTCGGCAGTGCCGTGGGGCTGATCTGGCGGCACCCGTTGGCGGAGGTCGCCGCGCGGGCCGCGGCTCCGGTGGGCGCCGTGTTCACCGCCATCGCGTTGTTGACGGGATCCATCTGGGGCAAGCCGATGTGGGGCACCTGGTGGGTCTGGGACGCGCGGCTCACGTCGGTGCTGATCCTCTTCTTCCTCTATCTCGGCTACATTGCCTTGCACGATGCCTTCGAGGATCCGGCCCGAGGTGCCCGCGCTGCGGCAATTCTGGCCTTGGTCGGGGTGATCAATCTGCCGATCATCAAGTTTTCGGTCGACTGGTGGAACACGCTGCACCAGCCCGCCAGCATCATCCGCATGGACGGTCCACATCTGGCGCCGTCGATGCTCTGGCCGCTCTTGACCATGGTTCTGGTCTTCAAGCTGTACTTCGTTACCGTCCTGCTGCTGCGCATGCGTGCCCAGCTCACCGAGCGTCGCATCCAGAACCTGCGGCTCAGCGCAGCCGGGGTGGTCTGAAAGCTGCAAGCGGACGTGGCAGCATCGACCAGATGTGAAGCCATTCATTCCGGCGCGGTCGTACCCAATCGCTGAATTGGCGCCTTCAGGGCGCTCCTGAGTACGCAGCCCTCCGCGTGACGTGACTGACCTGCTTCAGCCCTACCTGTATTGTTGGTTACGGACTTCGCTTTCCACGGGCCAAACGCCGAGTCGATCTACACTTTGGGAGGATATAATGAGCCGGCAATTCCGAATCAGGTGTGCGGCACTGCTGGCACTGGCTCTTCCAGCCTTCCTGGCGGCCGCACCGATTTCGGCAGCACCGCGCAACATTCTCCTGATCATCGCCGATGATTACGGCATTGAGGCCACCACCTATTATCCGAGTGCGGATCGGCAGGCGACCACGCCACCGGCGCCGACGACGCCCAACCTCGCCAAGCTCGCCAAGGCCGGACTTTTGTTCCGCAATGCCTGGGCCCAGCCCAGCTGCTCGCCGTCGCGGGCGACGGTACTGACTGGCCGCTACGGGTTTCGGACCGGCATCGGCAAACCGGTTCCTCAGGATCTGAGCCTCCCGGAGCCCGTGCTGTCACCCAGCGAGTTCACGCTGCCGAAAGCCTTCGAGGCGCGGTCCGACCTGCGTTACGACCTCTCCCACATCGGCAAGTGGCACCTCAGCCGCGGCATTGATGACCCCGGCCGGTTCGGTTGGCCCTATTACTCCGGTCCGCGTCCGGATCTGGCGCACCTGCCCGACTATTTCTCGTGGCCGAAGGTCGTCAACGGTGTGCAGACCGATTCGAGCGTCTATGCGACCACGGACCAGGTGAACGACACGATCGCGGCGATCGGGCGCGCGAAGGAGGCAGGACGCCCCTACTTCATCTGGCTGGCGCTCAGCGCGCCGCATTCGCCCTATCAGAAGCCGCCCAACAATCTGCACACCCGGGACAGCCTGCCGGCCACGGGCGCGCCGCGTCGCGCATATTACGAGGCCATGATCGAGGCCATGGACACCGAGATCGGGCGCCTGATGAAATCCGTCGACCTGAAGACGACCGCGGTCATCTTCATGGGCGACAATGGCACGCCGAACGAAGTCACCGCCAAGCCCTACAATACCGACCATGCGAAGCTGCGGGTCTACCAGCAGGGGGTCCAGGTTCCGCTGCTCATCGCCGGTGCCGGTGTCGTCAAGCCCGGAAGGCAGATCAGCGGTCTGGTCAACAGCGTCGACCTCTACCCGACGATCTTGAATCTCGCCGGTATCACCATGGCAAAAGTGCTTCCAGCCGGCACCAAGGTCGACGGCGTCAGCCTGATGCCCTTCGTCGCCAATCGCGCGACGGGTGACGTGCGTGCGACGAGCTATGCCGACAAGTTCGACTTGGCCGAGGCCACGACCTTCGAGCGCGCGATCCGCGATCCCCGCTACAAGCTGATCGAGCGTGCCCCCGGCCTGAAATGGCCGGTCCGGGAGTTTTTCGACCTTGCCAAGGACCCCTACGAGAAGAACAACCTCATCAATAAGAAGCTGACGGCAACGCAGAAGGCGAAGCTCAACTCTCTCGATGGCGAGCTCGACCGCCTGCAGGCGACGCGATAGGGCCCCAAGTTAGAACCATGATTCGAGATCGACGCTCTGTCCCACGGCCAGAACGGCGGCATAACGGCCACCCTTGCCGATGGCCACCAGGATAAGGAACGGCACCAGCGGCGCCCGCATGACACCCGCGGCGACGGTGAAGGCGTCGCCGACGCCGGGCAGCCAGGAGAAGAGCAGCGACGGCAGTCCCCATCGCCGATACCAGCCTTGGGCGCGCTCCAGACTGGGCCTGCTCACCGGGAACCAGCGCCGATCGGCGAACTGCAGCGCGAATCTGCCCACCCACCAGTTCAGCGTCGAGCCGGCGACATTGCCGGAGGTGGCCACCAGCCAGAGTGCCCAGACATCGAGACCCTGGACCAGGAGGCCGAGCATCAGGATTTCCGAAGCGCCCGGCAGCACCGTGGCGGCGAGCATGGCGCTGACGAACAGGCCGAAATAAAGCGCATCCAGGGTAGCGACCTCCAGTCAACTGCTACGGCGGCATTGCCCTTGGCATAGCCGCGTGGCAGGTATGCCGAACCCGTTGCGCCGCAGCACCGCGCCGATCCGCCGCGTTTGCTGCTTTTTTGCCACGGGTCTATAAACCGTTAGTCCTTCCGCGAGATCGGGGCGCTCCCCGCCGCGCGGCATGGTGATCTCATCAAAGGGAGAACTCCGTTGCCCGTATCCGGCCAAGATACGCTCCAGGTCCGCCGCACATTGCAGGTGGGCGATCTCAGCTACGACTACTTCTCGATCCCTGAAGCCGAAAAAGCGCTGGGCGACCTGTCTCAGCTGCCCTTCTCGATGAAGGTCCTGCTGGAGAATCTGCTCCGGTTCGAGGACGGCCGCAGCGTCACCGTCGATCATCTCAAGGCCATGCAGGCTTGGCTCGCGACGCGCTCGTCCGATCAGGAGATCGCCTATCGGCCCGCACGCGTGCTGATGCAGGATTTCACCGGCGTCCCCGCCGTGGTCGATCTGGCTGCCATGCGCGACGCCATGGTGGCCCTCGGCGGCGACCCGAAAAAGATCAACCCGCTGGTGCCCGTCGATCTCGTCATCGACCACTCGGTCCAGGTCGACGCCTTCGCCAGCAGTGGCGCGTTCTCGCGCAATGTCGATCTCGAGTATGAGCGCAACGGCGAGCGCTACGCGTTCCTCCGCTGGGGCTCGAAGGCGTTTGACAATTTCCGCGTCGTCCCGCCGGGTACTGGAATCTGCCATCAGGTCAATCTGGAATACCTGTCCCAGGTCGTCTGGACCGGCAAGGAAGGCAACAAGGAGGTTGCCTATCCCGATACGCTGGTCGGCACCGACAGTCATACTACCATGGTCAATGGTTTGGCCGTGCTCGGCTGGGGCGTGGGCGGGATCGAGGCCGAGGCCGCGATGCTGGGCCAGCCGGTCTCGATGCTGATTCCCGAAGTCGTGGGCTTCAAGCTCACCGGCGCCCTGCCAGAGGGTACCACCGCGACCGACCTTGTCCTCACCGTCACCCAGATGCTGCGCAAGAAGGGCGTGGTCGGCAAGTTCGTCGAGTTCTTCGGCCCCGGTGTCGGCAAGCTGCCGCTGGCAGATCGTGCGACCATCGCCAACATGGCGCCTGAGTATGGCGCCACCTGCGGCTTCTTCCCAATCGACGAGGTGACGCTCGGCTATATGCGGCTCACCGGCCGGGCCCCGGAGCGCGTGGCGCTGGTCGAGGCCTACGCCAAGGCGCAGGGCATGTGGCGCCATGACGGCATGACCGACCCCGTCTTCACCGACACCCTGGAGCTCGAGCTGTCGTCCGTCGAACCGTCGCTGGCCGGGCCGAAACGGCCGCAGGATCGCGTGGCGTTGAAGGCGGCCAAGAAGGGCTTCGAGGACGGTCTGGCAACGCTGGCCGGTGACAGCCCGGCCTCGGCCAGTGCCCCGGTCAAGGGCACCGACTACAGCTTGCACCACGGCGACGTGGTGATCGCAGCGATCACCAGCTGCACCAACACGTCCAATCCTGGCGTGATGATCGCGGCCGGCCTCGTTGCCAAGAAGGCGGCCGAGAAGGGCCTGACCCGCAAGCCGTGGGTCAAGACCTCGCTGGCGCCGGGGTCGCGCGTGGTCACCGAGTACTTGGCCAAGGCCAACCTGCAAGGCTACCTCGACACGGTCGGCTTCGATCTCGTCGGCTACGGCTGCACCACCTGCATCGGCAATTCCGGCCCGCTGCCGGATGCCATCGGCGAGGCGATCACCGACGGCAAGCTGGTCGTGTCGGCCGTGCTGTCCGGCAATCGTAACTTCGAGGGTCGGGTCCACGCCCAGGTGAAGGCCAACTATCTGGCCTCGCCACCGTTGGTCGTGGCCTATGCTCTCGCGGGTTCGATGTTGAACGACATCACCACCGAGCCTCTGGCCATGGGCAAGGACGGCAACCCGGTCTACCTGAAGGACGTCTGGCCGACGCCACAGGAGGTCGACGACGCGGTGCGGGCCGCGGTGACCAGTGAGGGTTTCAAGGCGTCCTACGCCGACGTGTTCAGTGGCGACATCCACTGGGCCTCGATCGGCTCCGACAATGCCGCCATGACCTACAGCTGGGACGACAGCAGCACCTACATCCAGCTGCCGCCCTACTTTGCCGGCATGAAGAAGGATCCGGCCACCGCCGTGCCCGACATCACCGGCGCCCGCATCCTGGCCCTCCTCGGCGACTCGATCACCACCGACCATATCAGCCCGGCCGGCAACATCGCCAGGACCAGCCCGGCCGCAAAGTATCTTCAGGGCCGTGGTGTCGAGGCCAAGGATTTCAATCAGTACGGCGCCCGCCGCGGCAGCCACGACGTCATGATGCGCGGCACGTTCGCCAATATCCGCATCAAGAACGAGATGCTGGGTGGCAAGGAAGGCGGTTTGACAAAGCTGTGGCCGGACGGCGCGGAGATGTCCATCTACGACGCTGCCATGGAGTACAAGAAGCACGGCACGCCGCTGGTCGTGGTCGGCGGCAAGGAGTATGGCACCGGCTCCTCACGCGACTGGGCAGCCAAAGGCACCAACCTGCTCGGCGTTAAGGCCGTCCTGGCCGAGAGCTTCGAGCGCATCCATCGCTCGAACCTCGTCGGCATGGGCGTGCTGCCACTGGTGTTCAAGGCGGGCATGGATCGCAAGACGGCGGGCCTGGATGGCAGCGAGACCATCGATATCGTTGGTCTGGCGCAGGGCTTGCGCCCGCGGATGGACCTGACCTGCCGGATCACCCGGACTGACGGTACCGTGACGGAAATCCCGGTGCTCTGCCGCGTCGATACGCTCGACGAGGTGGACTACTTCAAGCATGGTGGCATTCTGCAGTATGTGCTGCGCTCCTTGCTTGCGTCCGGTGCTGCTGCCGGTCACGCTTGACCCATACCGGGATTTGTCCTCGTAGGGCCGGCCCTTGTGGTCGGCCCTACGCGCTTGACCAGCAAAAGACAGCGATCCTAGTGTTGCCCGGAACCGTAGCGTCAGGGCCTTGTTCCAGGCTACGCTTCGAGAATTCTCCTGGGAGGAAAACCGATGACTGTCATGTCACGCCGCTCCGCGATCGGGGCGGCCATGTTGGCGTTGGGACTGGCCGCTTGCAGTAATACGGAGGGGCCCGTGTCGGCGTCGACGAGCGCCGGTACCGAGAAGGCGAACATCGCGGCCCAGTCCGAGACCGCACTGGCTGATCTCTATCGGACGCGCCCGGGCACCAAGGAGCTCGATCATGCGGCCAAGGCCGTGCTCGTGTTCCCGAGCATCACCAAGGCCGGCCTGGGCATTGGTGGCCTCTATGGCAACGGCGCGATGTTCGAGAACGGCAAGGTCGTCGGGTACTACAACATTGCCGGCGGCACGTTCGGGCTGCAGATCGGCGCGCAGAGCTTCTCGCAGGCCTATTTCTTCAACACGGCCGAGGCGCTGGAGACGTTCCGCAAGACCAAAGGATTCCAGCTCGGTGCTGGGGTGACCGCCGTGGCGGCCGACTTTGGCGCCGATGGTTCGATCACGACCTCGACGCTGCAAAAGCCGCTGGTCGTCGTCACCTGGGGGCAGTCCGGGCTCATGGCCGGAGTCGACGTCTCCGGTGCCAAGATCACCGAAACCAATCCCTAATCCCTCAAATCTCACCGATGAGGCCACCGTGCCCTGTGGCACGGTGGCAAGCAATTTGTCCGCCGATGCGCGTGTCGCCCAGGTGCAAGCGGCTGTCCCCGTGAGAAAGATGGCGGTTCGGCGTGCCTGCTAGCCGGTTGTGTGTGGTGGTGCTGATGCCACCCGACTGCCCGGTGAACCGCCATGGACGCTTCCGTTCGCATGCTCGAACTGTTGGATGCGAGGCGACCGCATTACAGCCTGCAGCGTGAGTTCTACAGCGACCCTGCGCTCTATGCGCTGGAGTTGGAGCATATCTGGCACAAGAGTTGGATCTTCGTCGGCCACAGCTGCGAGATCGCTGATCCAGGCCGGTGGATGCGGGTCGACATCGGCGACGCCTCGCTGATCATTCTCCGCGACCGACAGATGCAGGTCAGGGCGCTGCACAATGTCTGCCGGCACCGTGGGGCCCGGGTCTGCCTCGAAGCTAAGGGCCGTTCCAGCCGCCTCGTCTGCCCGTACCACCAGTGGAGCTACGATCTTGACGGCCGCTTGGTCCGGGCCCGCCATATGGGCCAGGACTTCGATCCCGCTGGCATTGGGCTGCGCCCAGCGCACGTGGAGGTCGTCGGCGGTTGGGTGTTTGTCTGCCTCGCGAAGGAGCCACCGTCGTTCGCCGAATATCGGCGCGATGTAGAGCCGTTCCTGGCGCCGGTGGATCTGGAACGCTGCAAGGTTGCGCACGAAAGCAGCATCATCGAGCGTGGCAACTGGAAGCTCGTGATGGAGAACAACCGCGAGTGCTATCACTGCGCCGGCTCCCATCCGGAGCTGTGCGAGACGCTTGCGGAATATGATTCGGTCGACGATCCACGGGCCGATCCCGCCTTCGCTGAACTTTTGGAGCGCAAGTATCGGGACTGGGACGAACTGGGGCTGCCCTATCTCCCCACGCCGCCGACGAATGCCTATCGTGCCGTGCGTTTGCCTTACATCAACGGTGCCATGGCGATGACCATGGACGGCAAGCTGGCGAGCAGCCGCCTGCTGGGCCAGCAGACCGACCCAGACCTGGGCTCGGTGCGCATGCTCAGTCTGCCCAACACCTGGAATCACCTTGGTTCGGATCACGTGGTCAGTTTCCGTGTGTTGCCGATTTCGCCGACCGAAACGCAGGTCACGACAAAGTGGCTGGTGCACAAGGATGCCGTGGCCGGCGTGGACTATGATGTGGATCGCCTGATCGAGGTCTGGACCGCGACCAACGATCAGGATCGCCATCTGGTGGAGGTCACGCAATTGGGAGTAGTGTCCCCGGCCTACGTGCCTGGGCCTTACTCGCCAGTCATCGAGGTGGGCGTGCGCGATTTTGTTGATTGGTACTGCCAGACCATGCGTGCGCGTCTCGTTGATCTCGGCGCCCCCGACCTGGCGGTGGCGGCGGAGTAGCTCGAATCCACGTTAATGCATGCCGCAGATTTCAACCAGAAGTTGTTTCCTGGACTTGGGCGGCTTTCATTTATAGACTGGAGAGGTTGAGTACCGATTGCAGGCTGGCTGGAGTGGGAACCATTGACGCTGAGGCATGTTCATATGTCGGGCGCGGTGCGGGCGTGTGCTGGTGAACGATGAGCAAACGGGCCGACAAAGACAATGGCGATGCCGGCAAAGTGAGCAGCGTGGAATCGGATGAGGTGATGCTGGAGCGGGGGTTTGATCGTTGGCTGAATCGTCAGCTTCATCGGATCTACGATCCGGTGCTGAGCGAGGCGGTGCCCGATGAGATCATGCGCCTGCTCGAGGAGTTCGAGACTACACCACCCAAGCCGGAGCATGAGGACGATTAAGAGTTATTGGAGTTTGAACCGAGATCCTGGGCCCCGGCAAATGTCTCCAAGAGTCGTCCTATCATGAGCAGTGATCTTGCCCTCGACGTCGCACGCCACTTACCATTTTTGCGGCGCTATGCACGGGCCTTGAGCGGTGACCAACGCATGGGCGATGCATTGGTGGCGGCAAGCCTCAAGCAGTTGCTGGCTGATCAATCGCGGATCCAACGCGACGCGCTTCGCGTCTCGCTTTACCGCTCGCTGACGGGCGTATGCTCGCAGGCGGTAATGGGCAATGGCGCCCAAGCGGAGGGAGGAGCTGCGGAGAATGAGGGCATCGTCGCCCAGGCCGTCTCCCGTCTTGCTGGGGCGAGGCGGCAAACCTTGCTACTGGCGACACTGGAAGGTTTCTCGCCAACCCAGATCGCCACGATCATGGGACAGCCCGAAGAGCATATCCGACAGGAACTCAATGCCGGTAAGCGGGAACTACGGCAACAGCCCCCGACCAGCATTCTGATCATCGAGGACGAGCCGGTCATAGCGCTGGACATAGCACATACGGTCGGTGAAAGCGGACACCGGGTCACGGGCATAGCTACTACCCACCGCGAGGCTGTCGAACTGGCACAGGCGGACCCGCCCGGCTTGGTGCTCGCCGACATCCAGCTGTCTGACGACAGCTCGGGCATCGATGCCGTCCGGGAAATTCTCGAGCATTACCGGCTACCTGTCGTCTTCATCACCGCATTCCCCGATCGCCTGCTGACCGGCGAGCGCCCCGAGCCGGCATTCCTGATCACGAAACCGTTCGAGCCCGAGACTTTGGACGTGGCTATTTCGCAGGCGCTGGCGGCTTATCGGGGCTGATTCTCGGTGAGCGAGATTTCCGACATTTCTTCGGGAACCTTGTCGGAGATCGAGCGTTGATCATATGTCTACCTAGTCGAGGCAACCAGAGAGCGTGAGATGAATGTGTTTCGGGAGGACGTTGCTGAGCTGGTGCCACATCTTCGTGCATTCGCACGGAGCCTGACGCGGGGCGATGTGCATCTCGCTGATGACATTGTGCAGGACACAATCGTCAATGCCTTGCAGGCTCAGCATCAGTTCACGCCGGGCACCAACCTCAAGGCTTGGTTATTCACCATCCTGCGCAATCGGTTCAGGAGCGTGGTCGCTCGCAAGCACGTTACGGCGGAAATTTCCGACGACGAGCTTGAGAGGCATGCCTGGGTTGCAGCCGAGCAGGAGAGCCGCATCGAGGTCGCCGCCTTCAAGCGCGCATTCAAGATGCTGAGCGAGACCCATCGGGAAGTGCTGGTTCTCACAGCCGTTCACGGCCTGCCCTACGACGAGATCGCCGAGATGTGCGGTTGTGAGGTCGGGACGGTCAAGAGTCGCGTCAATCGCGCCCGTGCGATTCTCAAGCGGATGCTGTTCGAGGACACTCTTCCGGTCAATCCGAGCAAGATGCCGGGTTCCGCGCGGGCGGGCGAGCTTGGTAAGGTTTCTGCTCCCCGTGCCCGCAAGATGCCAATCGGCGGTGAACGAGTCAGTCCCACACGATTAGGTGCGCATATCAACTGAGTTTGCCGCGAGGGAATGCGCAGGGCGCGTTCCCTCGTCGTTCATCGTGGGCGCTCGATTGGCAGAGCTAGAGTTCCGTTCTGATCCGTGTCCCTTGACCTGTGGCGGCTATCAGGGTGTTCCTCAATAGGCTGGCCACCGTCATTGGTCCGACGCCCCCTGGGACAGGGGTAATCGCACTGGCAACCTCGGCAACCGTGTCGTAGTCGACGTCACCGACAATGCGGCTGACACCCGCCGAATCGATGATTCGGTTGATGCCCACGTCAATCACAGTGGCGCCGTGTTTTACCCACTCGGCGGTAACCATCCTCGGCTTCCCGACTGCAGCGATCAGGATGTCGGCGCGTCGACACACGGCGGGCAGGTTGTGCGTGTACGAATGGGCCAGCGTCACGGTGCAGTCAGCAGCAAGCAGCAATGCTGCCATGGGTTTGCCGACGATGTTGGAGCGTCCGATTACGACGGCTTCCCGCCCAGCGAGACCGTCGGCACCCAGCGTCATCTGCAGCAAGTGCAGGCAACCATAAGGCGTGCAGGGGATCAGGAGATCTTCTCGAAGATGGCGCCCCGCCGAGAACAGACGCCCGACATTGAGCGGATGAAAGCCGTCGACATCCTTGCGTGGGTCGATGGCTTCGAGCACGGCCTGGGCATCGATCTGCGGCGGCAGGGGAAGCTGCACCAGGATGCCGTGTATGTGCGGATCGCGGTTCAAGCCCATGATCTCCGTCAGCAGCTGAGCGGTCGAGCACTCGGCCGGTAACTCGATCAGTGCACTGGCGATGCCGGCTTCCGCTGCCATCCTGGTCTTGGTGCGCACATAGGTTCGGCTAGCGGGATCGTCGCCGACGATGAGCACGCATAGCTTTGGCACACTGCCGTGCAGCGCTTCGAACGCGTTGGCCTCGGTGCGGACCACGTCCCGCAGCCGTGCCGCCGCTGCTTTGCCGTCGATCGTCTGCGCTCTCAGCACCCGTTCACTCCTTCGCTACCGCATCGTCCGCACGTGCCCACATCCGGGCAGACGATGCCAGATCGCTCGCGGATAGGCGACATGAGGGTGCCGTGTTTCGCGCTCGACGGATCGCGGCCGATCTGGCACCTCTCCGGCCGTTCCGGGGTGGTGACACGTGGGTGTTGTTGACATGAGAGAGCTCGACACGATCGACGCGGCGATCGAGGCGATCCGCAGCGGCGAGATGGTGATCGTCGTCGACGATGATGATCGCGAGAATGAAGGCGATCTGATCATGGCGGCGTCCATGGCGACGCCGGAGCAGATCGCCTTCATGGTGCGCCACACGAGTGGCATTCTGTGTACGCCAATCACCGGCAGCCATGCCGAGCGACTGCGGCTCCAGCCGATGGTCAGCGTCAACGACGCGCCGCTGCAGACGGCCTTCACCGTGTCCATCGACTACCGCTTCGGCCTCACCACGGGCATCTCCGCCGACGAGCGGACCAACACGATCCGGGCCTTGGCGAACGGCAATATCGGTGCCGAGGACTTCGTCCGGCCGGGGCACGTTTTCCCGCTCGTGGCGCGTGACGGTGGCGTGCTGGTCCGTTCCGGCCATACCGAGGCCGGCGTCGATCTGTGCCGGCTCGCCGGGCTGCCGACGGTGGGTGTGCTTGCCGAGCTCGTCAACGATGACGGTTCGGTCAAGCGCCTGCCGGCTCTGAAGACCTTCGCCGCAGAGCATGGCCTCAAGATCGTCTCGATCGCGGATCTGATCGAATACCGCCAGCGGCGGGACCACTTGGTTCGTCGCGTTGCGGTGTTTGATACCAACACCCCCGCTGGACCCGCTTTGGCGGTCGTCTATGCCACGTCCTTCGATCCGTTCCAGCACGTGGCGCTGGTCTTCGGTGATCTGGGCGATGGTCATCGCGTGCTCGCCCGCATCCATCGCGAGCAGCCGTTGACGGACCTGATGGGCTGCGGTGCAGGCAGCATCGGCCGGGCACTGGCCCGGATCGGCCGCGAGAAGCGGGGCGTGTGCGTGTTGCTGCGGGATCCCGTCGTGGCGCAGCCGACGACCGAGGTGGAAGAGGCCGAAGAGGCGCATGCGAGCGCCCAGCGCCGCATGCGCCAGTGGCGGGAGGTGGGTCTGGGCGCGCAGATCCTGCGGGATCTCGGTGTCGCCTCGATCCGCCTGCTGGCCAATCACCAGCGGCACTATATCGGCTTGTCAGGCTTCGGCATCGTGATCGACGAGACCGAGCTGCTCGAAGGCTGACGCCCGGGCGGCGCCCGTCCTTACGGCGCGTCCGGCTCCACCAGGCCGAGGGCGGCCAGCTCCTCGAGGATCGCCTCGGAGGTCGGGTCCGCGCGTCGCGGCGCGAAGGTCTGCACCTGTGGCCGCCGCACCTCGCCGCCGCTCCGCGGGGCCAGGG
>JBATRI010000419.1:0-1680 GCA_049292515.1 Geminicoccaceae bacterium | reverse complement strand
GACACGTCGATCCCAACATAGTGCTCCATCGCCGTCCCTCCTGATGGCCGGACCCAAACAATCCAGGTCCGCGTGCCATGCCCACCACTCTGGAAGAGACCTGCGCTGGAGGTCAGCTCCGATGCAGACCAATTACGGCATCTACTCAGACCCCGACTCCAGAGGCCATTCCACCAGAGCAAGCCGGCCTTCCACCCGGCTTTCCAGAGCCGCCCAGTCCGGGCCGTCGCCTATCGGCGAACGCGCCGTCTGCGCCCGCGCCTGCGGCGACGAGAGGAGACCTGCGGTGAGGCCCGCTCCGGCCAGAAGCAATTCGCGCCTGTTGGTTCCCATGTCCGGCTTCCCGCTTCGTTATACGCGTTCGCCCGACCTAGAATAGACCAACGCAGAAGGAGGTACCGATGTCGTCATTGAATGACATCGGTACTATTACATTGTTTGTCGATGACATCACCGACGAAGCGCGGTCTATCGGTGCACCAAGTAAGACACCGTACGGTGCCAACCGCATTTCAGAACGGATTTAGAGGGCTATAGCGTAGACGTAGTTCTCCGTTTCGTCGCTCTCGGCCCACCGCGGTCGGCCCACCGAGGCGCCGGGCCGGCTCGCGCTCGCGGTGGTGCTGCAGTTTGGCCCCGTGACCGGGTCGCTGCGCAATGCGCCAACTCAGGTGGCAGGCTGCGCGGCCGCGGGGTGGATGCCATTCAGGTACTTGTACACCGAGGTTCGGCTGACCCGGAGCTGCCGCGCGATGTCGGCTGGCCGAAGGCCGTCGGCCCGCATGCGACGGATCTCGTCGATTCGAGCGGCATCCAAGGGCTTGCGGCCTTTGTACCTGCCTGCGGTCTTTGCCCGAGCGATACCTTCGACCTGCCGCTCGCGCTTGAGGTGGTACTCGAACTCCGCGAACACCCCGAGCATGGCGTAGAACATCTGTCCCATCGCGGTTGCGGTATCGATGTTCTGCTGGGCGATGTAGAGGCTGACGTCGCGCTGCCGCAACTCGTCGGCGATCTTGATCAGGTCGGCGAGCGAGCGCCCGAGGCGGTCGACCCGGGTGATGGCGAGGACGTCGCCCTCCCGCAGATAGTCCAGGCAGGCAGCGAGCTGGGCGCGCTCACGCCGCCGGCCGCTGATCTGGTCGGTGTAGATCTTCTTGCAGCCGAGGCGCTTGAGGGTGGTGATCTGGATGGCGCAGTCCTGGTCATCCGTTGAGACGCGCGCATAGCCCACCAGCTTGCCGTCGGTCTGGGTCAGGCGATGGTCGACGGATGCGATGGCGGCCATGGCCGTGTACGGGATCTGGGGGGAGCAATGGTGATTTTGTTCGCTTGAGACTTAAAATGTCAAACGGAAATGTTCGTCAAGTCGCCGCCCGACCCTAAACGAACGGCTTTTCTGATCGTCCACGTCGTTCGTCAAGGGCATGCCCCAAACGAACGTCGAGGAAGCGACCTGCTCTTCGGCAATCCAAGCGTCCCGACGAGGAATGGCGCTCCTCACAGGGACCCGGTCACGGGGCCGATCTGGCAGCCGTCTGAGCACTCATCGACTTCAACTCGCTATTGACGACACTCGCTGGCGCGAGCGCTGAGAAAACCCTCTCTGCAGCCCAAAACCGGTATTTGCGGCAGTACCTCCTCGTCGACCACGGGACCGTGTGGCGGAAGAGAGAATTA
>JBATRI010000418.1:0-2604 GCA_049292515.1 Geminicoccaceae bacterium | reverse complement strand
GCCCCGACCGCCACGGCCAACTTCCACACGATCGGGCTCTATTGGTATCGGACGCAAAACCCGGCCGGCGTGGCGATCCAGTATCGGCCAGCGGGCAGTGCCGTATGGAAAAATGCGCAGGCGCTGTGGTGGGACAGCCTGTCGGCCATCGACACCTACCGCAACCAGTATCGCGGCAGCATCGTGAACCTGCGTCCGGGCACGCTCTACAATGTGCGCTACAGCCTGGACGGCGGTACGGTCTGGAAGACGATGGTGGATATCGCCACCCGTCCGGACACGTTCACCGGCAGCACGGTCACCTACTCGGGCACCCGGATGACCAAGCTGGTGATCAGCTCGGGCGGCACAGCCACGGACTGGAAAATCTACGACGGGCAGAACGCCACCGTCATCGATACCGATCACAAGGATGATTGTGTCCAGATCAAGGCATCCTACGTGATACTTCGTGGGTTCAAGATCCGGGATTGCAAGTTCAATGCGGTCGACGTCGAGAGCCGCAACGTCGTCATCGAGAACAATACGATCGAGGACTGGGGCTGGCAGGAGATCTCCCCGAGCAATCCCAGCCCGCGCCTCGGCGAGCGCAGCCGCAAGAAGCTGAGCGACCCCGCCTCCACCTGCATTGCCGGAACGGACAAGGGCGATATCGGACGCTACGCCGATGCCGGCGTCAAGGTCACGACCGCCGCCAACGATGGGATCGTGATCCAGCGGAATACCATCCGCAACCCGCGCTACCGGTCCTCCCGCTGGCAGGAGTGCCCCGGCTACGGCGATCATCCCTACGGCCCACGCGCGATCGGCATCGATGCCACCGACAGCAATTTCGGCAAGGGCAACGTCATCCGTTACAACGACATCTACGCCACCAACACGACAGCGGGTGGTGTCACGCTGCACGGGGCGTCCAACCGCTATTACGATATCATCAGTGCCGGGCGGCAGAAGGATCTGGATATCTACGGCAACATCATCCGCAACGGCACGGATGATGCGATCGAGGTCGACGACGCGGCCGTCAACGTGCGGATTTTCGGCAATTACATCGATTATTCGCTGACCACGATCAGTCACCAGCATATGGAGGCCGGCCCCTCCTACATCTTCCGCAATATTTTCGACCGCGGAGCGGACAACGATGTCGGCAATATCGGCACCTACAACGTGGGCGTCGAGGGCGGATATACCAGCGATTCGCCGCTGAAGTTCAGACAGAACAACGGTGGCATCGCGACGTTCAATGGCGCCGCGTTCGTCTATCACAACACCACCCTGCGGACGACAAAGGATGGCTTCAACTACGGCTATTCCATTTTCCTGGAAAGCGCCAGACGTGAGACCGGCTACTATCGGAACGTCGTCTCGCGCAACAATATCTTCATGAGCGCGCAGAACTACATGTACGATACGGCGCCCAAGGACTGGTTGAACTCGGTGTTCGCCGACATGTACAATCGCGGTCAGAACATGAACTATCCCTACTCCCTGGCGGGCGGCTTGCAGGCCACCGTCGTCTGGAAGCCCGGCCATGGACCGTCGGCGCCATGGACGGTCTCGCCGGCCGTGCCTTCCGGGCTGTACGAAGCCACCAATGCCGGCACCGGCGTGCCACTCGCCAACTTCAACGACGCCTTGAGCATGGGTCGTGGCGCGCAGGAATACGACCCGAGCGCCGATGTTCCGCTGCGCTTCGGCATCAATGCCGACTGGACCTACGTCCCGGCCAACTGACGGCTTCCGGCGACGGTCTTTGACGAGCGTTGCCGGCGTTGAAACTTGGGCTGGCAGTCTCTCCGGCTTCGGGCTATGGCGACCCGCTGTCGATTGCCCGATTGTGGTGCCGGCAGGGGGGAAAGACGAGGATGAGCAACACTGAGACGCCGGTGGCGGTCGTGGCCGCCGATGCCCCGCCGCGCAAGCTTGCGTCCAACTACCCCGAGCCTTTCGCGTCGCGCATGACGGGGCGGGTCAAGCGCCCGCTGGGCGACCTGTTCGGGCTGAGCAATTTCGGCGTCAACCTGACCACGCTCATGCCCGGCGGGGTATCGTCGCTGCGCCATGCGCACTCGCATCAGGACGAGCTGGTCTACATCCTCGAGGGCGAGCCCACCCTGGTGACGGATGCCGGCGAGACCGTGCTGCAGCCGGGCATGACCGCCGGATTCAAGGCGGGCCAGATGGATGCGCATCATCTGGTCAACCGTACCGATCGGAACGTGGTCTATCTCGAGGTCGGCGATCGGACGGCCCGCGACCGCGTGCATTACCCGGACGACGACATCGTGGCGGCGCTGGGAACGGACGGCCGCTGGCACTTCGTGCACAAGAACGGCCAGCGCTACTAAAAGAAGCGGGTCGTGGGCTGCCGCGGCAGCCGCGGCAGCCAAATAGGGCTTGCAAGGCCGCGATCACCCCCCTATATGCAGCTCCCCACGGCAGCCGCGGCTGCCGTGTCTGACAGCCGGGGGTGAGATGCGGAAGAAGGCGGAGCGGGTGACGCGGCCGGCCAAGGCGGAGAAGTCCGACCGTTGGACGGTGCGCGGGGTGCCCGCCAAGCTGCAGAAGGCGGCCGGCGACGCGGCGCGGGCGCGTGGCATG
>JBATRI010000417.1:0-1735 GCA_049292515.1 Geminicoccaceae bacterium | reverse complement strand
CCAGGCGGCCCAGCCGCCCTCGCGGTCGGGGTTAACGGCGAGGTGGATGGTGGCCCGGCCCGTGGCACGCTGGACTTTGGCCCAGGCGATCTCGGCCGGATCCTGGGCGTCGAGCACCAGGATGCGGGCCGTCAACGGCAGCGTGGCCAGCGGGTTGAGGACGGTACCGGCCGGCAGCAGCAGCCGGCCCTGGTCGTCGCGCAGCTCGCTGCCGGTGCGTACCGCCGGCGTGAAGCGGCGGGTACGGCTGGTCTCCGCTGGCGGCAGGGTGAGGGCAGGGACCTGGCGCCAGAAGCGGGCCATGGCGGCACGGGCGCGCGCCGGCAGGTCGAGGGTAGCGGCCCTGGCCTGCAGCAGCTCGGCGAGATCAGGCTCGGCAATTCCCCAGGTGGTGGCGGCAAAGCTCGGCACGTCCGCGTACGCGAGGTCCTCGGCGTTGATGGCCCCTTCGATCCTATGGCCGGTGGCCGGGTCGAGCAGCGTCGGCACGACAGTGACCTGGTGCCGGCGGTAGAGGGTGGGGTCGATGACGATGGCCGGCGGCGGGTCGCGCCTGCCGATCAGCCGGGCCAGGGTCTGCATCGCGTCGTTCAGGGTCTCGCCGGGCAGGAGCCCGCGCAGGACCAGGGTCAGCCGCGGGTCGGCAGCGGCGACATCGACGGCGGCCAGAAGCTCGGCATGCGGCATGCCGCGCGAGATGAAAAGAAAGCGGCCGCCCGAGGAGAGTTCTGCCGCCGGGTGAGCGGGCGGCGGGGCGGCCGTGAAAGGCGTGCGGCGCTCACCTGCGTGCCGCACGATGGCGTGCAGGCCCTCGTCCGCCATCGATCTATCGGGCGTGCCCTGGGCTGAAGCGCACGTGGCCACGAGCAGCGCTGCCAGCAGCATGACGGGGGTGCACTTCATGGGCATGGCTAGAACAGCACCCTTGCCCGGCCGCGGATGCGGTCCTGTGGCAGCGGGCCGTAATAGCGGCCATCCAGGCTGGAAGGATCGCTGCCCAGGGCCAGGAACTGGCCTTGGGGCACGCGGTAGTGGCGGGTGAAGGCGGCAGGATCGTGGCCGAGCTTGCTGGCCAGGGCCAGGCCCTCCGCCACCAGCCGGCCGTTGACGCGGACGCCTGCGGCGGTGACGTCGACCAGATCGCCGGGCAAGCCGGCCAGCCGCTTGACCAGCAGCGTGCCGTCGGCGAAGGCGGGCTCGAGACCTTGGGCCGCGAACACGACCAGATCGCCACGGGCCGTGGGTGGCTGCCAGCGGTCGATCAGCACCGCGCGCACCTCGGGCAGGCAGCGCACGGCTTGCGGGTCGATGGCGAGCCCCCAGCGGGCAACGGCATAGCCGCCGGGCAGGAGCAGGGCCGCGCTCACGAAGCAGAACCGCGCCACCTTGCGCCGGTGTGCGGGCGTGGCGAGACGTCGGGCGAAGGCAGACCAGTTCATGGCCGGCTGCCGGGTGGTGTGGTCAGGGCCTCGATCACTGCCCGGGCCTCGCCGGGAGCGATGGCCAGAGGTGCGGTGGCTGGCGCCGGCGGCGCGGAGGCGGGGGCAGGTGCCGGTAGCTCCGCCGGCAGCGGTGGCAGGCGCGCCGGGTCGGGGCGGACGAGCAGGGCTGCAGGTGCCGCCTCCACGGCGATGCCGCTCAGCACCAGATAGCCGTGGGTCTGCAGCCGGCCGGCCTGGCTCTTCAGCGTGGCGATGACGGGCTCGAGGTCGCGGGCAGGGGTGCCGGCTGCCAG
>JBATRI010000416.1:0-39056 GCA_049292515.1 Geminicoccaceae bacterium | reverse complement strand
AGGCCATGCGCGCTGCCGCGCGGCGGCTGGGCGTGCGGGTCGTCGGGCCGGATCGGGTCGGCGTGATCGTCCCCAGCCTGCGGCTCAACGCCGGCTCCGCGGCCGCCATCCCGCAACCGGGCAATCTGGCTTTCATCACCCAGTCCGATTCCATCGCGACGACGATGCTGGACTGGGCCGCATCGCGCCGCATCGGCTTCTCGCGGCTCGTCTCGCTGGGTGACAGCACCGATGTCGAGCTCGGCGACATTCTGGACTATCTGGCACTCGATCTGGCCACCCGGGCCATCTTGATTCACCTCGAAGGCGTGTCGGATGCACGCGCGTTCATGTCGGCGGCCCGCGCAGCTGCGGGTACCAAGCCGGTCATCGTCATCAAGGCCGGCCGGCAAGTTGGCCTGGCGCCCGGGCGCGGCCGGTCGGGTGGTTACCGACTGCACCGCGACCGGGTCTACGACGCCGCGTTCACCCGGGCCGGCCTGGTGCGCGTCGAGACGCTCGAGGAGCTATTCGCGGCCGCGGCCAGTCTCGGTGCCAACGCCGCCCGGCAAGGCCACACCCAACGGCATGGGCGCCTGGCGATGCTGACCAACGGCAATGCCCCGGCGGAGTTTGCCGCCGACGTGCTGCTCGCCCGTGGCGGGACCCTCGTGCGCCCGACTGCCGAGATCTATGAGAGAATCAGGCGCGCCGTCGGTGAGACGGCCTCGCACGCCAGCTCCATCGACCTTGGCCTGGAGGCCTCCGGCGACGCTTACGCGCGAGCCCTCGACGTGCTGCTGGATACGCCGGATATCGACGGCGTGCTCGTCATCCATGCCCCCGCCGCCGGCGTCGATCCGGAGGAAGTGGCCCAGGCCGTGGCCGCGGCAGCGGATCGGCGCAAGCCGCGCCGGGCACAGCGGCCGGTGCTTGCCGCCTGGCTCGGCAATAGCGGAATCGAGCGGGCGCGCGGCCCGCTCGAGGCAGTAGCCATTCCCACCTTCGCGGCACCGGAGCCGGCGGTACGGGCCTTTCTCCACCGCGTCACTTACGAGCGCAGCCAGTTCCTGCTGCACCAGGTGCCGTCCTCACGCCCGGACGACACCAATGAAAGCAAGGCAGCGGCGTCGGCGATGATCGACCCGGCCCTGGCGCAGGGTCGCCAGTCGTTGACCGAAGCGGAAGCCGTGACGGTGCTCGACGCCTTCGGGATCGCCTGCGTACCGACCCGCATCGCCTCTGATCTGCAAGGCGCCGCGGTCGCAGCCCGTAGCCTGGGCTATCCGGTAGCGGTGAAGGTGATCAGCCCCGGCCTGCCCCGCAAGAGCTCGGTCGGCGGCGTCGCCCTGGACATCCCGGACAAGGCCTCCTTGCTGCGCCGCTGCGGGCAGATGCTCGATCGGGTGGCAGCCACGGCGCCGGGCGCGCCGATCGACGGCTTCCTCGTGCAGCGCATGGAACGCTCCGTGCTCTCCATCGAGCTTTACCTGGGGATGGAGATCGACCCGACCTTCGGCCCAGTGCTGGTGGTCGGGCATGCGGCGCACCGGGCGATCGGCTCCGAGCTCACTTATCTGCTGCCGCCTTTGGATGGGACGCTGGCGCACGCTCAGGTCGACCATACGCCGATCGGCCGCTACCTCGCCCGGCAGGCCGGCGGTACCGCCATGCTCGAGCAGCTGGTGCAGATCCTGGTCAGGCTTTCGGATGTCGTCGTGACCCTGCCGACGGTGCGCCGGATCGTGATCGACCCGCTGCTGGTCAGCCCGAAACACCTGATCGTGCTGGACGCACGGATTGACCTGACCCCGGTCCCGCCCGGACGCGACCCCGGAACCCGTCTCGCCATCCGACCCTATCCGCGTGAACTCGAGCAGACGGCCATCCTGCGCGACGGCAGCGAGATAAGGCTCCGCCCAATCCGCCCAGAAGACGCGCCGGCGTTGAAGCAGCTCTTCAACGACCTGACGCCCGAGGACCGACGGCGGCGGATGTTCTCGTCCATGCGCGAGATGCCGGACGATCTCGCCGCCCGCCTGAGCCAGATCGACTACGACCGCGAGATGGTGCTGGTGGCGCTCGACCCGGCGCGCCCCGGGCTGTTCTGGGGCGGCGCGCGCATCGCGGCCGATGCGGACAACAGACGGGCCGAGTACTCGGTGACCATCCGCTCCGACAAGCAGGGCCTGGGGTTGGGTCGCGTCTGCTTCGAGCGCGCCCTCGACTATGCGCGGCGCCGCGGCATCGAGGAAGTCTGGGGCAGCGTCCTGGCCGAGAACGAGGGCATGCTGGGCCTGGCCGACCGCCTGGGCTTCACCCGCCGCCGCGACCCAGACTCGCCCGATATCGTCATCACCGAGAAGCGCCTGCGCTAGGTAGGCCCTCACGCCACGAAGGCTCAGGCGCGCAGGCCAGCCGACACCGAGCCGCGGTAGGTCAGGGCTGCCGGGATGGTCGCGAGCAGCAGGCCGATCACGACGATCGCCAGCACCAGCATCAGCTCCGGGCCTGCCAGCGATACCGGCAGCGCGATGCTGGTCTCGGCCGCGAACACACGGGAGAGTGCCAGCGCCGCGATGTAGCCGAGCCCCAGGCCGAGCAGCGACGCCGTTGCCAGCATCAGCGCCACGCTGAGCCACACGGTGGCGAAGACGAACCCGCGCGAGGCACCCAGCGCCCGCAGCACGGCGATCAGCCGGCGCCGCTGGGCGAGGCTCGCCAGCACCGCCAGCAGCACGGCACCGATCACCAGCACCTGGGTGAGGACCGAGATCACCGCCAGCAGATCGCGCACGTCGCCGAGGAGCCCGTAGAGCTGGATCAGCACCTCGGCCGGGAACACGGCGACGCTGCCCTCCCGTGAGCGATATGCCCCGCGCAGCTGGTAGGCGGCGGCGAACGAGTCGGGCTGCACCACGATGGCCGGCACGCCGGTCAGCTCGGCCGTATCCCACGGTGGGCCAAGCGGCACCGCCCGCCAGTCCGGTGCCGCGTGGAGCCCGTTGGAGTAGAGTCTGGCATCGTCGATCGCATGGCCGAGCGGCAGCGAATGCATCCACCAGACCGCCTCGATCGGTCCCACGATGGCGCGATCCCACGGATTGCCCAGCGGCGGCAGCCGGCCGACGACCCGGTAGCTGAAATCGTGGTGATCCTCGTCGTCGTCGATGACGACCATGCCATGCGTCGGATGAAAGCTGTCACCCAGCTGGAGATCGACCGCGGACCCCACGACGACCTCGTCGAGCCGCTCGAAGACGCGGCCCTCCGCCGGCACCCCGCCGGCGAGATGCGTGACGAAGGCGGGCACCACCCCAACCACGGGATGGCCGTCATGACTGTCGCCGAAGCCGATCGGTGATGCGAGCTTCACCGAGGGATCGTCGGTCAGATCGGCCAGTATGGACGGCGCAAGAAGCGGAATCGCCGCGGCCTGCAGGTAGACCGCGCTGAGCACGAGCTGGGTCTCGCTGCCCGGTGCGCCGACGATCAGATCGAACTTGTCGGCTGCCTGCGCACTTCCCTGGCGCAGGGCTCGCTCCTGCGCCGAGACCGCCACGCCGAGGGCAACCGCCAGCGCAACCAGCAACACGATCGCCACGGCACCGATGCGGTGCTGGCGCAGGTCCGCCGCCACCAGGGGCCAAGGATTCATCGGCTCATCCTGGCACCGCCCTCAAAGCAGCCGATAGGTCGCATCCTCGAGCCGCACCCGGCTGACGAAGCCGGTTTCAGGGTCGATCTCCGTGCCCAGCCGCAACGTTCCGGTGACCATGATGGGCTGATTGAAGTCGACCCAGCCCTGATCGCTGTCGAGCCGGACCAGCACGATGTCGGTCGGCCAGTCGAGCTCGCTGTCGCAGAACGGGCAGACGGCCATGGGCAGCTTCGTCAGCACGAAGAACTTGGCGTCGGGCTTCACGGGCGGTGCCATGAAGCCCTGCAGGGCCACCTCGCCGCCGTCGAGCTCCTGCGCCTGTGCGGAGAACTCCGCACGCTCGGCATAGAGATCGCGCAGACGCAGCATTGGCGGCGCCGCCCACACGGCTGCCGGCCAGACGGCCAACAGAGTCGCGGCCAGAAGGCTGCGACGGTATTGGCAGGGGTTGCCATGGTTGCTCAGTTGGAGGCCGCCTTCTTGTTTGATTCGCGCCCGACCGAGACCACGGCGCGCTCGCTGATCTTGGTAGCATAGTCCATCATGTGGAAGATGTAGTTCCATTTTACCATGTGCTGCAACGGGTGCGCCCGTGGCTGGATGACTTGGATGCCGGCATCATGAGCTCTAGGGGCAGTAGAGAGTCACTTTTGGCGATCACCTCCGTGCGACGTTCTGCCGTGTCAGTGGCCCATGCCGAAAGGCGTTCGCCTTGAACACCCTGTCGCTCGACGCTCGAGATCTCCGCCATGCCTATCAGGCGGACCAGCCGCCCGTGGTCGAGCTGGACGGGCTCACCGTGCTGCCCGGCACCATGCTGGCCCTGACCGGACCCTCGGGCTCGGGCAAGACCACGCTGGCCTACCTGCTGACCGGGATCGAGCCGGTGCGGCACGGCGAGGTGCGCTGGGGCGAGACCGATCTGGCCACCTTGTCAGAAGGTCGGCGTGACACCTGGCGGCGCCAGCACGTCGGCTTCGTCTTCCAGGACTTCCATCTGGTGCCGGGGCTATCGATCCTCGACAATGTGCTGGTCAGCTGCTGGTTCGACCATTGGCGGCCGACCTCGGACCTGGCGGAGCGTGCCCGCGAGCTGCTCGATGCCTTCGCCGTGCCCACTGCGCGACGCCGTGTCGCCGACCTGTCGCGCGGCGAGCAGCAGCGCGTCGCCGTGGCCAGGGCGCTGCTGCATCGGCCGGCAGTGCTCGTGGCGGATGAGCCTACGGCCAGCCTCGATGCCGCCAGCGCCGAGACCGTCATCCGGCTGCTGGTGGACGGCGCCCGCACCGCCGGCGCCACTCTGTTGGCGGTCACCCATGATCCGGCACTGATCGCGGCCATGGATAGCGTCCATCACCTGGAGCACGGCCGGCTCGAGCGGTTGCGCTGACCGATCAGCTCGCCGCCAGCAGCCGCAGGCCAAGGGCAGCCAGCGCCACCCCCAGCACGGCCTCGATGCCACGCTGCAAGCGGGCATAGAGCCGGGTAATCCGGTCCCCCGAGAACGCCAGCGCCAGTGCCGTGTGCCAGACCAGCGACAGCAGCACGGCCACCGCGACCGCGAGCGCGCCCACGGCCGGGGCCACATCCGGCCCGAGCAGCACCCCGGTCAACGAGATCCAGAAAAACCCGGCCTTGGGGTTGAGCAGCATGATGGCGAGCCCGGCGCCGAACCCACCGCCCGCCCTGCCCGCCACCGGCACCGTTTCTGCGGTGCCGCCACGCCAAGCCGAGCGCAACGCTCCCGCGGCCAGCCACAGCAGGAATGCACCGCCGGCCCAGCGAACGGCACTACCAACCACCGGATAATGCAGCGCCAGCGCCGCCACCCCGAAGACAGCGGCAATGCCCCAAATCGCCTCGCCGACCGCGATGCCGAGCACGGTCCGCATGGCGGCTCGCCGTCCCGAGCCCAGGCCGACCTTGAGCATGAAGGCGAAGTTCGGCCCCGGGCTGATCAGCGCCGTGCCGAATGCCGCCCAGAACGTAAGAAGCGCTGCAAAACCAACATTCATCTTTGTACGGCCCGCTTGTCTCCGGCGGATCTACGCCGCACCCAGCAAGACACGCAAGCCGGGATGACGAGGCCGCGGCCTGACGAGACCTACTGCTGCGGCTGCGGCTTGAAGCGCTCGATCAGGCGCGGGCAGTTCGCGGCAGTGAGCCGCTCCTCGGGCGGCAGCTGCAGCTGCGCCAGGAGATCGGCATAGGTGGCGCGCAGACTCTCGGCCGTCGCATCGATCAGCGCGGTCTCCTGCTCCGCCGTGAGAATGCCCTTGGCGACGCCGACCTGGGCGGCCGTGCAGGCGCCCATCAGCGTTCCGCCGATGCCACCACCCAAGGCACCGACCGCGACCCCGCCGGTACTGCCGAGAAAGAAGCCGCCGGCACCCACCACCATGAACGCCAGGATCCACAATAGTACCTTGATGACCCGCATCATTGTTCTCCCGTCGACACGCTGATTGTCAGCGGCCCGCTTCTACGCGCTGGCCGTCCCCGGTAGAAGCCACGATCGGGCTTGGGGTTGACCGGCCATGTTCCTCGCCACAAGTTCCGTCCGCCGGTCGGGGCTCCTCCGGCGCGTGCGAGGAGCAGAGCCATGTTGAGCCGCGGCACGCGTATCGTCCTGATCTGGCTCGCGGCGGGTGCGGCCCTGCTTGGCGTGCTGATCTTGCTGAGTGGCGTGCTGCTGCCGTTCCTGGTCGGCATGGCGGCAGCCTATATGCTGGACCCGATCGCAGATCGGCTGCAGCGGTTGGGGTTCGGGCGCACGGCGGCCACACTCACCCTGACGGTGCTGTTCTTTGCCGCCTCGGTGCCGCTGGTCCTGGTACTGCTACCGGTGATCGTTAACCAGCTGGCCGAGCTGGCGAGCCAGCTACCGGGGTATCTCGAGCAACTGCGCGGTCGATTCCTCGGGTTGGCGGAGCTGATCAACCGGCAGGAGCTGATCCAGGAGCTCTCGGTTCAGGGGCTGGTGCAGCAGTTCTCGGAAAAGGCCTTGAGCTTTGTCGGTACGGCCGCCAGCAACGTGCTGCTGTCGAGCCTTGCCGTGCTGAACCTGATCTCGCTCGTGTTCATCACCCCCATCGTGACCTTCTACCTGCTACGCGACTGGGATCGGATGGTGGCCGCGATCCGAAGCGTCGTGCCACCGCGTGCCCGGCCGGTGGCGGATAGGCTCGCCGACGAGATCGACGACGTGCTGGCGGGGTTTCTGCGCGGCCAGGCACTGGTCTGCGCCTTCCTGGCCGTCTTCTATGCTGTCGGCCTTACCTTGAGCGGCCTGCAGCACGGTACGATCATCGGCCTGCTCACCGGCCTCTTCTCGTTCATCCCCTATGTCGGCATGTTCGTCGGTGTCGCCGTCGGCCTTACAGTAGCCGTGTTCCAGTTCGATCAGTTCTGGCAGGTGGCCCTGGTTGCCGGCGTTTTCGCGTTGGGCCAGTTCATCGAGGGCAATTTCCTCACCCCGCGCGTCGTCGGCAGTCGCATTCGCCTGCATCCGGTGTGGGTGATGTTCGCCGTGCTCGCCGGCACGGCCCTGTTCGGCCTCATCGGCACATTTCTGGGTACCCCGGCCGCGGCCGTGATCGCCGTCTTGATCCGGTTTGGGATCAGGCGCTGGCGGGAGAGCCGCTACTTTCGCGGCCACGGCCAGGTACCGCTGATTACACCGGACCTGCCTAACGCTTGAGCATCGTGCGGATGGCGGCCTCGTGCTCACGCAGCTCGAGTTGACCCTCGTCGAGGGTGATCTCGCGATCCTCGACGCGCTGGGTCAGATCGAGCAGCGTGTCCGCGAGATCATCCTCGCCGGCCTGCTGCGCCGCCTGCGTGAGGCGAGCCATCCGGGTCTGGAACGTGACGTAGCGCTCGTTCTCGGCCTTGGCTTCGGCGGCGCTGGGACGCGCCGCCTGCGCGGGGCCGGTCTGGCGGCTGGTGAACTTCGACATGGGCCATTCCTTCGCCGTGGACGGGCAGGCAGTATCCACGACCAGCCGCCGCTCGGGTAGCCCGTCCGCTCAGCCGGTGCGGCTGTCGCGCAGCAACTGGTGCATGTAACCAAGCTTCTCGATCACTACCGCGCTGAGGACAAAGGGATAGAGGTCAGGCTGGCCCATGCTGCGATTGAGGCTGTTGACCGCGAACGACAGCGGCAGCCAGGCCTCGACGATGGGCTCGATACCCTCGACCTTGTACACGTTGAAATCGACCTCGGCGGACAGGTCCTCGTTCTGGGCCGCGACCGGATCGACCCGAACGCGAAACGCGCGCGCCGTCTCCAGCGTGTCGATGATGTGAAGATAGTGCGCCCAGGTCTCGGCGAAGTCCTCCCACGGATGGGCAGCGGCATAATTGCTGACGAAGCTGCCCTGCCAATCGTTGGACGGCGGCTTCGCGTAGTGCGCCTGCAGCGCTTGGCCATAATCCTGGCGCTCGTCACCGAACAGGGCGCGGAAGGCGTCGACCCGGCCCCCGTCCATGACCAGACGGTCCCAATAATAGTGACCCACCTCATGCCGCATATGGCCGAGTATCGTCCGGTAAGGTTCGCCGAGCGTGCTGCGCCGGCGCTCCCGCTCGGCATCGTCGGCTTCGGCCAGGTTGATGGTGATCAGCCCGTTGTCGTGCCCGGTCATCACCCGCGGGGCGTTCAGGCCCGGCGCGTCCGGATCGGCCATGAAATCGAAGGCCAATCCCTTGGCCTCATCTTCGGTCTTGGTCGGGATCGGCAACTCGAGCTTGAGGAGGGTGTAGAACAAGCGCCGCTTCGCGGACTCGAGCTTCTGCCAGCTCAACACGTTTTCAGGCGTCGAAAGGTCCGGAATGGTGCGGTTGTGCTGGCAGGCCACGCAAAAGGGTGTCGGCGAATCCGCCGGGACCAGCCAGTTGCAGGCACCCTGCGCCGCGTTCGCACACATGCGATGGAGCGGACCTGGAGCCGCCATTGCTGTCCACGCGTCATCATTAGTGGGCTCTAGCGCGCTCAGCGTCCCAATGTCGGGCAGATAGCCGAGCATATATCCGCAGCGCTCGCAGTGCGTGTTCTCGAAGTAAAGCAGCTGCCGACAGTTCTGGCAGGTAAACAGTTTCATCGTGGGTCCGCCACAAAGGATACGGGTGTTGAGGGTTGGTACCGGGCCCTTGAACTGTTTGGGCCCTCGATAGTTCCCCGGTACGGTTCAGGCATCACTACGGCGGTTGCGGCGGCGGAAGCGCCGCCAGTGCCGCTCCCCCGAGACGATGGTGCGGGCCGTCGGCCGGCGTAGCATGGCGAAGTCCAAGGACAAAAGGATGATGCCCAGCGGCAGCATCCAAAAACCCAGCACCGGCAGAAATCCCAGCACCCCGCCGATCACCAGCAGCAAACCCAGCGGCACCCGCAGCCAGCTGGCCGAAGGATGCCGGAGATGAGTGAGCCAAGCCTTGAAAATACCGGGCAATTGGCGTTCGGCCCGGTCGAGACGGCGATCGAGGACGCGGCTCGCCTTGGCACTAGTACTATCGTTGCGCAACACTTCCTCCGGCAACCAATCGGGGCGTGAACCAACGACAACTTGCCGTCACCGGTTCCATGCCGCGAAGCCACGGTGAACCCCCGGCGGCACAGTGGTCAAGGGCGCCCGATGGCTGATCAATCACTCGCGGTGTCGAGGCGGGCAATGGCCGCGGAATCGAGGCCCAGGCGGGTGGCGGCGATCATGTCCTCGAGCTGCGCCAAGCCCGTGGCACTGGCGATCGGGGCCGTGATTCCAGGCCGGGCGATCAGCCAGGCCAGCGCCACCTGGGCCGGCGCCGCCGCGTACTGCGCCGCCACCTCGTCGAGCGCCGCCAGGATTCGCTGGCCACGGGCATCCAGATACTTGCCGATTCCCTCGCCCCGCGGGCTCTGCCCCAGATCAGCTGCTGAGCGGTACTTGCCGCTGAGGAATCCGCGCGCCAGCGAGAAGTAGCTGATCACCCCGATGCCGGCCTTGCGGCAGAGCGGCTCCAGCTCGGCCTCGTAACCCGAGCGGTCATAGAGATTGTACTCGGGCTGGAGGCTCTCATAGCGCGGCAGCTGCGCCTGCTCGCTCACCTCGATCGACTGCCGCAGCCGCGCCGCAGTAAAGTTGGAGGCGCCGATGGCGCGAACCTTGCCCGCGGCGATCAGCTCGGCATAAGCGCCGAGCGTCTCCTCGATCGGCGTTGCCGGGTCGTCGTAGTGAGACTGATAGAGGTCGATATGGTCGGTCTGCAGGCGCTGCAGCGAATCCTCGACGGAGCGGCGGATCCAGCTCGGTGACAGTCCCTTGCGGTCGGCCGCCATCTCGGCGCCGACCTTGGTCGCGATCACCACCTTGTCCCGACCGCCGCGCCGCTTCAGCCAGTTGCCGATGATCGTTTCGGATTCGCCGCCAGTATGGCCCGGCACCCAGACCGAATACACGTCGGCGGTATCGATGAAGTTCAGGCCGGCATCGACGAACCCGTCGAGCAGCCGGAACGAGGTCGCTTCGTCCGCGGTCCAGCCGAAGACATTGCCGCCGAAGCAGAGCGGGGCCACCCGCAGTTCCGAGCGTCCGAGCTGCCGGTGTTCCATGACTGCTTCCTCCGAACGGCACGAGATTGGCTTGCGGCCGCGCAGCAAGTCCCACCCTTGGCGCCGCAGCGTCAAGGTGGAACTCGCTAAGCGCCAGCGCGATCAGTCGACGGGATCAGGCGGCTGCACGACTTCCGGTCAGTTGGCGTCGGCTTTCTGGATGCAGACGGCAGGATCTCCCTTGAACCTGGCCCAGACATCCTTGCTGTAACTTAGATAGCGCTTGCCGTTCACGATGGTGAACGGCTCTGGGTCACCTCACAGCGACGCGAGACCGGCATTCGGCTCTGGCGCCCGCCCCGCGCCGATCCATGTGATTCCTTGGAGGCACCAGGTTTGACTTGGTGCCCACGTCCTTCACGGAGGAAAGCCCGAAGAAAGGAACGTTCGATGACCATCACCAACTTGAAAGAGCGCGCGATACGGGATCCGCAGAGAGTGTTCGCGTCGCCGGAAGCCGTCATCCACGCCGATGATCTGCCGATCGAGCACAAGCGGACCATTCTCGAACGCTGGCGGCAGCTGGTTGGATCGTTGCCGGGCAGGAGCGAGCCCACTACTGGCGAGCCGTCCATGACCACACGCCTGACGCGGGCGCTGGCCTTCCTTGACACGGAAACCGGCGGCCACCGGGTGACGCACAATCAAGGATTCTACACGTCCATCGGTGACATCGGAAAGAGCGAGAGAGACAAGGAGCACTAACGGGCCTTGGCCACATCGAATCCGGCGGCCGGTTTACGCTTTCGCGGACGAGATACCCTGCTTCGACCTCCCACGCCGAGCAAGCGCCCTGCATGCCCCTACGCCTTGAAGACTACGCGCTGATCGGCGACTGCGAGACGGCAGCGCTCGTGGGCAAGGATGGTTCGATCGACTGGTTGTGCTGGCCACGCTTCGATTCCGCGGCGTGCTTCGCGGCCCTGCTGGGCACAACGGAGCACGGCCGCTGGCTCGTGGCACCATCCGGGCCCGGCACGCGCGTGACCAGGCGCTATCGGCCGGGGACACTCATTCTCGAGACCACCTTCGAGACCGACGCCGGGACGGTGACCGTCGTGGATTTCATGCCGGTCCGCGACACGGTCTCGGATCTGGTCCGCCTGGTCGTCGGAGGCACCGGGCAGGTGCGCATGCGAACCGAGCTGATCCTGCGGTTCGACTATGGCTCGGCGGTCCCGTGGGTGACCCGCAGCAACGACAATTCACTCGTGGCGATCGCAGGTCCCGACATGGTCGTCATGCGGAGTACCGCAGCCTTGCACGGCGAGGGCCTGCATACCGTCGGCGAGTTCACCGTCGCCGCCGGCGACGTGGTGGCTTTCACCCTGACCCATTCCCCGTCGCATCTGCCACTGCCGGCTCCGATCGACACCGACGCCGCGCTCAAGGCGACCGTGTCTTTCTGGTCGGAATGGTCAGGTCGATGTTGCCTGGCCGGCGAATGGTCGGACGCCGTGCAGCGGTCGCTGATCACGCTGAAGGCGCTGACCTATCGCCCGACCGGCGGCATCGTGGCTGCCCCCACCACGTCGCTGCCGGAGCTCCTCGGTGGCTCGCGCAACTGGGACTATCGCTTCTGCTGGCTGCGGGATGCCACCTTGACCCTGCTGGCGCTGATCAATGCGGGCTACACCGCCGAGGCGCGTGATTGGCGCGACTGGCTGCTGCGTGCCGTCGCCGGCAGCCCGGCACAGATGCAGATCATGTATGGCCTGGCGGGTGAGCGCCGACTGACCGAGTGGGAAGTGCCGTGGCTGCCCGGCTACGAGGGCGCGCAGCCGGTGCGGATCGGCAACGGGGCGCACGGTCGGCTTCAGCTCGACGTTTTCGGCGAGATCATGGACGCCCTGCATCAGGCGCATCGGAGCGGCCTGGCCAGCGATCATGTCGGCTGGGACCTGCAACGATCCCTGCTCACGCATCTGGAATCGATCTGGCGCGAGCCCGACGAGGGCATCTGGGAAGTTCGCGGCCCACGCCGCCAGTTCACCTTCTCGAAGCTGATGGCGTGGGTGGCCTTCGATCGCGCCGTGAAGAGCGCCGATACATTCGACCTGGCTGGACCGCGCGACCACTGGCGCCGTCTGCGCGACGAGATTCACGAGGATGTCTGCGCGCGGGGTTTCGACGCCGGACTGAACTCCTTCGTTCAGGTCTATGGCGAACCGCAGCTCGATGCGAGCCTGCTGCTGCTGCCGGTGATGGGCTTCCTGCCACCGGAGGATCCGCGGGTGCACGGCACCGTGGCCGCGATCGAGCGTCGCCTGCTCACGCGGGGTCTGGTCCGCCGCTACGACACGACCGAGACCGCGGACGGCCTGCCGCCTGGCGAAGGTGCCTTTCTCGCCTGCAGCTTCTGGCTGGCCGATGCCTACATCATGCTCGGCCGCGTCGACGATGCGAGGCGCCTGTTCGAGCACCTGCTGCGGCTGCGCAACGACGTCGGTCTGCTGGCAGAGGAATACGACAGCGATGCCGGGCGCCAGGTGGGCAATTTCCCGCAGGCCTTCTCGCATCTGGCCCTTGTGAACACCGCCATGAACCTCACCCGGTTTTCGGGGCCGTCCAAGCAGCGCGCCGGCGCGAAGCCGAGCTAGAAATGCGGT
The DNA here is from genome assembly GCA_049292515.1 of Geminicoccaceae bacterium. Lineage (GTDB taxonomy): Bacteria > Pseudomonadota > Alphaproteobacteria > Geminicoccales > Geminicoccaceae > Benzoatithermus. Next base: position 26,218 of record JBATRI010000416.1, on the reverse strand, counting down.
TGACAGGCCGGCGCGCAGAAACGACCGTCGCCGCCGGCGGCTGACCGATGCAAAAAATCGGGCCGTACTTAGGGAGGCTGGACATGACGAAGACTTGGCGGACGGCGCTGGCGAGCGTCGCAGTAGCGGGCGTGCTGGCGTTTGGCGGCACGACGGCCCGCGCTCAGGACGTTACCGTGATGACCTCCGTACCGGGGCTCAATTTCCCCTTCTTCGTTCACATGCTGCAGGCGATGCAGGACGAGGGTAAGGCGCTGGGCGTCAAGACCGTCGAATCGGACGGGCAGAATTCCGCCCCCAAGCAGACGGCCGACGTCGAGGCCGCGGTTGTGCAGGGCGTGAACGGCATCGTCATCAGCCCGATCGACGTCAACGCGATGGCGCCGGCGCTGAAGACCGCGATCGACAACGGCGTGCCGGTGGTGACGATCGACCGTCGGGTCGCCGGTGTCGAAGGCATCACCGCCCATGTGGGTGCGGATAACGTTAAGGGCGGCGAAGCGCAGGGCGAGTGGCTGCTGGCCAACTACCCGAACGGTGCCACGCTGATCAACCTGCAGGGCCAGCCCGGCGCCAGCCCGGCGATCGATCGCAACAAGGGCCTGCACAACGTACTCGACCAGCACAAGGACAAGTACAAGATCGTGGCCGAGCAGACGGCGAACTTCGGCCGCGCCGAGGGCCTGTCGGTGACGGAGAGTCTGCTGGCCGGGATGGCCACGCCGCCGGACGTGATCGTGGCCGCCAACGACGACATGGCCCTGGGGGCACTCGAGGCGGTCAAGGCGCGTGGGATCGCCGACAAGGTCAAGATCATCGGCTTCGACGCGCTTCCCGAGGCACTTGGCGCCATCCGCGACGGCAGCCTCGCAGGCACGGTCGAGCAGTTCCCGGGCGGGCAGAGCCGCAAGGCGATGCAGATCATGGTCGACCTGCTGACCAAGCAGCAAGCGCCCGAGAGCGACCTCGTACTGCTGACCCCGATCGTGATCACCCAGGCCAATCTCGACAAGTCCGAGCGGCTGGGCGAGCTGAAATAGTGACTGAAGCCCCGTCCCTCGGGACGGGGGGACCTCCCATGCACGACGATCCTCTCCTCCGCATGGCCGGCATCGCCAAGAGCTTTCCCGGCGTCCAGGCACTGCGCGCGGTCGATTTCGAGGTCGGCCGCGGCGAGGTGCATGCGCTCTTGGGCGAGAACGGCGCCGGCAAGAGCACACTGCTCAAGATCCTGGCCGGCGCGCAGTCACCGGACGCCGGCACCATCACCTTTGCCGGCGCCGAGGTGCGCCTTTCCAGCCCGCACGCGGCACAGCTCCTGGGCATCGTCACCATCTACCAGGAGTTCAACCTGATTCCGACGCTCTCGGTGGCCGAGAACGTCTTCATCGGGCGCCTGCCGGTGCGCGCTGGCAGGATCGACTGGGGCGAGCTGCACCGGCGTACGGCGCAGCTCGCGGCCGAGGTCGGCCTCGAGGTCGACCCGCGGCGGCTGGTCTCCGACCTGTCGGTCGCCGAGCAGCAGATGGTCGAGATCGCCCGCGCCCTGTCGATCGACGCCAAGCTCGTGGTGATGGACGAGCCCACCTCGGCCCTCTCCGACAAGGAGGTGCAACGGCTGTTCGCGATCATCGACGGGCTCAAGGCCAAGGGCATCGCCGTCGTGTTCGTGACCCACCGGCTCGAGGAGGTGATGCGGATCTGCGAGCGCGTGACCGTGCTGCGGGACGGGACATTGGTGGGCCGCGCCGCAGTCAGTGAGATCGCCATTCCCGACATCATCCGCCTCATGGTTGGGCGGGAGGTGGAGCGCCTGTTCGCCCACCGCACCGATTCCGGCAGCGGTGAGGTGGCACTGGCCGTTCAGGGCATCACGCGCGGCCGTGACCCGCGCGACCCGCATGCGGTGATGCTGCACGATGTCAGCCTGGAAGTGCGGCGCGGCGAGATCCTGGGCCTGGCCGGCCTGGTGGGTGCCGGCCGGACCGAGCTGGCGCGAGCGGTGTTCGGCGCCGACCCGATTCAGCACGGGCGCGTGTTGATCGATGGCCGGGAGACGAGGATCCGCTCGCCGATCGACGCCATCCGCGCCGGCATCGGCCTGGTACCCGAGGACCGCAAGCAGCAGGCGCTGTTCCTGGCACTCGCTATCCGCAACAACCTTTCGGTCACCAGCATGGACCGGCTGGTGAACGCGCTGGGCCTGCTCCGCCGCCGCGACGAGGACGCGCTGGTGGAGCGCTTCCGCCAGAAGCTGGGCATCCGCATGGCGAGCCCGGACCAGGCAGTGGGCAATCTATCCGGCGGCAACCAGCAGAAGGTCGTGCTCGCACGCTGGCTGGCGCTGCAGCCCAAGGTCCTGATCGTCGACGAGCCGACCCGCGGCATCGACGTCGCCGCCAAGGCCGAGGTGCACAGCCTGCTCTACGAGCTGGCCGGCTCCGGCATCGCGATCCTGGCGATCTCATCCGAGCTGCCGGAGATCCTCACCATCAGCGACCGGATCCTGACCATGCGCGAGGGTCGGATCACGGGCGAGCTCGCCCGCGCCGAGGCCACCGAGGAGCGCCTGATGCGGCTCATGGCACTGGGCATCGCCGACGCCGCCTGAGTCCGTGACGAGGAAGGGCTCGGACAGGCTGCATCACGCTCAGCTCAGCTTGAGAGTCAGCGTCCTGCCCTCATCATCCGGTGTCGGCGTGATCTCCTGCCTGCCTTCCACCGCCTGCCCGGCATGTTTTGCCGTGGCCACGAAGCGACGGGTAACGCCAACCTCCAGCGGCACCTCCAACTGGAATTCCTTCGGCACCGGGAGCGGCACGTCGTCGAGCAGCAGGAGGAGCGAACCCGCATCGATACCATCCGTCCCCTCGATGACGACGCGGACCCGAACCGAGGCCGGCCGCGGCCCTGTACGTGGAGCAGTCCCAGCGGCGGTGGAGCCACCATCCGCTGCTGCCGTGCCTTCGGCTGCATCTTCTGCGGCGGCCTTATCGGCCTTGCCGCCCGGCAGGCGGACCTTGAGGTTCGGATTGCTGTCGAACGCGGCCACGCGGGCACGGAACTGCTCCGCCCATTCCTTGGTCTCGGCCTCCGCCAGCTGCTCGATCTTGGTGATGAACTCGCGCAGCAAGGCAACGAAGCCGACGGCGGTCGGACGGTCGACGATGACGCCGCCACATTTCGCCAGCAGCTCGGCCCAGCCGAAGCGGAGGTCGGCCAGCAACACCTCCAGCCGCGCCTGCGATTGCCGGAACCGTATCCACGAGCCGGAATAGTCGAAGAACTGATCGAAGATCACCGAAGCACCAGCAACGCCGAGCAGCACGTAGCCGATCTCGGCCAGCGGTAGTTGGGCCGCAATGTCCCAGCTGTTCCACTGCGCCGGGTCTTCGCCGGTACCACCGAACAGACTGGCCAGCTTGATCAGCACCCCGGCGACCAGCGGCGCCAGCGTGCCCAGCGCGAAGAACACGAGCGCCAGCCATCGGATCCACTGCGCCGGCCCCTTCAGCCTGCCGGCCTTACCATCGTACCAATCGATGCGATCCTGAGCATGGCGAACGGCGGCCTGGAACAGCTGCCGCAAGGTCACGTCGGCCGTTGCCTCGCGATAGGACTCGGGCCCATCTGGAAAGCCGTCGTAAGCACCGCCGTGTGGTGATTGCGCCACGTTCATATGTCCCCCATGCGGCCGACCGCACCGCCAAATCGGCGTCGGCTGGTGAGGGCTGCGGCTATTCTTGGCATCAAAAATACCAAGACTGGCCTTTTACAACAAGCATCGCACGAATTGGGAGCGCCCCGCTTGTCGTGACGCCCTCCCAATGGATATGATCGCCAATAGCACTCCCGCCCGACGCGGGGCGCGTCAGAAGGAAGAACGGCCATGGCCAAAGGTCAAAAGCGCAGCAGCCGGGAAGCAAAGAAACCGAAGGCGGACAAGAAGAAGCCATTGACGGCCGCGACGGTCGCAGCCGCCACCAGCACTAAAAAGCCGATGCCCGGTTCGGGAAACACCAAGTAGACGGCGCCGACGTCGTCACCTTCACGACCAGCGGATGAGCAGCACCCCGGCGATCAGGCAGCCGACGCCGAGGATTCGCGGCAGACCGATGGGGTGCATCGGCACGCCGAGCCAGCCATAATGGTCGAGCAGCAAGGATGCTGCAAGCTGGCCGGCGATGAACAGCACCACTGTGGTCGCGGCCCCAAGGCGGGGCGTCGCCATGAGTGCGGTCAAGACGACAAAGGCCCCGATGATGCCCCCGGTCCAGGTCCAGGGCGCCTGTCCCGCGATCGAGCGCAGGTCCGGCAGCGGCAGGCGAAGTAGCAGCGCCCCGACCAGCATGGTGGCCGTGCTGACCAGCACCGAGAACATAGCGCCGTAGATCGGGTGCCCGGCGGCTCCGGCGATCCGCGCGTTCAGCAGCGGCTGGACGGCCAGGAGGGCGCCCACGATCACCACGGCGGAGCCGATCAGCCAGAGCATGCCTTTGCCGTCCCCGTTGGTGCCCGTCGCGCGGCGCGAAACCTAGGGCCGCCGGTGGCAGCCGGCAACCGTCGCCCGTGCAGGCGTCCTCGACCCTTGACCGCAGGCTCATTCCGGGTTCCATCGCCGGCAACAGACGAAACTGCAGGGAGGCTCCCATGAGCGGCGATCGGGCCGTGACGGCCGGCGTCGGGGCGGCGGCACGACGCGAGGTCGACTGGTTCGGCCTGCTCGCGAAATTCGCACCGTTGCTCTTCCTGCTCGTCCTGATGGCCGTGTTCGCCATCGTCGAGCCGCGCTTCCTGAAGCCACTCAACCTGTTCAACGTGATGCGGCAGGTCTCGATCTACGGCCTGCTGGCGATCGGCATGACCTTCGTCATCCTCACCCGTGGCATCGACCTGTCCGTGGGATCGGTCGTGGCCCTGGCCGGGCTGGCGGCGGCGCTGGTCGCCAAGGGCGGCCTCGAGAGCAGGTTCGCGGTCGGCACCGAGAGCGAGGCGCACGGCTGGGGCTGGCCGTTGGCCCTGCTCGCCGCCTGCGCCATCGGCACGGCCTGCGGCTGGATCCAGGGCCTGGCCATCACCAAGCTCAAGGTCCCGCCCTTCGTCGTCACCTTGGGCGGCATGTCGGCCTTTCGCGGCCTCGCCCTCTACATGGCCGGTGGCGGCCCGATCAGCGGCTTCGACGAGGCCTACCGCTGGGCGGGCCAGGGCTATGTCGGCCCGGTGCCGGTACCGGTGATCATCTTCCTGGCCTTCGCGGTGCTGGCCCACGTCGTGCTGTCGTCGACCCGCTACGGCCGCAGCGTCTACGCCGTCGGCGGCAACCCCGAGGCCGCCCGTCTGTCCGGCCTCGACGTCGACCGCATCACCACCTCGGTCTACGTCATCATCGGCTTCATGGCCGGTCTCGGCGGCTTCGTCCTCTCCGCCCGGCTCAATTCCGCCGAAGCCGTGGCCGGCACCTCCTATGAGCTCACCGTGATCGCCTCGGTGGTGATCGGCGGCACCTCGCTGTTCGGTGGCATCGGCACCATTTTCGGCACGGTGGTGGGCACAGTGCTGATCGGCGTGCTGCTCAACGGCCTCGTGCTCAACAACGTGTCGAGCTACATCCAGCAGATCATCATCGGCGTCATCATCGTGCTGGCGGTGGCGTTCGACACCTTCGCGAAATCGCGACGGCGCCGGGCCTGACCCGGCGTAGCGTCCTTTCCTACATGGTCGAGATGTAGATCTCACCTGCCTTGCCCATGCCAAGAAGCAGGTCGAAGCTGGCTGGATCAGCCGTTCCACATGGACGCAGCGCCCGTGCCCGGTCGTCGCCCTTGACGCACCCCGCTCGCCCGGACCACCCTCGTCGGTGGGCAACCGGGGAGACAGGCCATGGCGCTCGCACAGGTGGGGCTCGACGACCGGTACGCGCTCGAGCAAGGGCGGGTGTTGATGACCGGCATCCAGGCCTTGGTCCGGCTGCCGATGCTGCAGCGGCAGCGCGACCGGGCGGCCGGGCTCGACACCGCGGGCTTCATCTCCGGCTATCGCGGCTCGCCCCTGGGCGGGCTCGACCAGGCGCTGTGGCGGGCGAGGAAGTTCCTCGACCGCAACCAGATCGTCTTTCAGCCGGGGATCAACGAGGATCTGGCGGCGACCGCGGTCTGGGGCTCGCAGCAGGTGGGCCTGTTCCCCGGCGCCAAGCACGATGGCGTGTTCGCGCTCTGGTATGGCAAGGGTCCCGGCGTCGACCGCTCGCTGGATGTGCTGAAGCACGGCAACCATGCCGGCACGTCGCGGCATGGCGGTGTCCTGGTCGTCGCCGGTGACGATCACGCCGCCAAATCCTCGACCCTGCCGCACCAGTCCGACCACGTCTTCGCCGCCGCCGTCATCCCGGTGCTGAACCCCTCGGGCGTGCAGGACTATCTCGACCTCGGCATCCACGGCTGGGCGATGTCGCGCTATTCTGGCTGCTGGGTGGCGCTGAAGGCGGTGACCGACACGGTCGAGAGCACGGCCGTCGTCGACGTCGACCCGCACCGGATCGAGGTCATCACGCCTGCGGACTTCGTGATGCCGCGGGGCGGGCTTTCGATCCGCTGGCCCGACCCGCCCCTGGTCCAGGAAGAGCGGATGCAGCAGCAGAAGGCCTATGCGGCCCTGGCCTACGCCCGCACCAACAAGCTCAACCACATCGTCATCGACAGCCCGCGGCCGCGTCTGGGCATCATGACCGCCGGCAAGTCCTACCTCGACGTGCGGCAGGCGCTGGATGATCTGGGCATCGACGAGCGGCTGGCGGCCGAGATCGGGCTGCGGGTGATGAAGGTCGGCATGACCTGGCCGCTGGAGCCTGATGGCACGCGCCATTTCGCCGAGGGGCTCGAGGAGATCCTGGTCGTCGAGGAGAAGCGGCAGCACCTCGAGTACCAGCTCAAGGAGGAGCTATACAATTGGAGCGAGGCGGTCCGGCCCCGCATCATCGGCAAGTTCGACGAGAAGGGCGAGTGGTCGCTGCCGCAGGGCGGCTGGCTGCTGCCCTCGGCGTCGGAGCTGACCCCAGCCATGATCGCCCGTGCCATCGCCGGCCGCATCGCCCGCTTCCACACCAGCGAGAAGATCCAGCGCCGCCTCGCCTTCATCACCGACAAGGAGGCGGCCCTGGCCCGGCAGCGGCTCGCGGTGCTGCGGGTGCCGCACTACTGTTCCGGCTGCCCGCACAACACCAGCACCCGCGTGCCGGAAGGCAGCCGCGCCTTGGCCGGCATCGGCTGCCACTACATGGCGACCTGGATCTACCCGACCACGACGCAGACCTTCAGCCAGATGGGCGGCGAAGGGGTGGCCTGGATCGGCCAGGCGCCGTTCACCGAGACGCCGCACGTCTTCGCCAATCTCGGCGACGGCACCTACTTCCACTCCGGCATCCTGGCGATCCGGGCCGCGGCTGCGGCCAAGGTCAACATCACCTACAAGATCCTCTACAACGACGCCGTCGCCATGACCGGCGGCCAGCCGCTCGAGGGCTCGCTCAGCGTCGCCCAGCTCGTAGGCCAGCTCGCGGCCGAGGGCCTCGAGCGGATCGAGGTCGTGGCCGATGCCACCGAGGCCAGCAACATCGGCCAGCTCCCGGCCGGCGTGCGGGTCCACCCGCGCGGGGAGCTCGAGGCCGTGCAGCTGTCGCTGCGCCAGACCAAGGGCACCACGGCGCTGATCTACGTCCAGACCTGCGCTGCCGAGAAGCGTCGGCGGCGCAAGCGCGGCGGCTTTCCCGATCCCGCCAAGCGGGTGGTGATCAACGACATGGTCTGCGAGGGTTGCGGCGACTGCAGCAACAAGTCCAACTGCGTCTCCGTGATGCCGGTTGCGACGGAGTGGGGCCGGAAGCGCGAGATCGACCAGTCCAACTGCAACAAGGACTATTCCTGCCTGGGTGGCTTCTGCCCAAGCTTCGTCACGGTCGAAGGCGGCAGGCTGCGCAAGGGCCAGGCCGTGGCCGCAGGCGCCGAGATGCCCACCCTGCCCGAGCCCACCCTGCCGGCCCTGGCCGAGCCCTGGGGCATCCTGATCACCGGCGTCGGCGGCACCGGCGTCGTCACCATCGGCGCCATCCTGTCGATGGCGGCCCATCTCGAGGGCAAGGGTGTGACCGCCCTGGACATGGCCGGCCTCGCGCAGAAGGGCGGTGCGGTCTGGTCGCATATCCGCATCGCCGCCGAGCCCGGCCAGCTGTGGGCGCCGCGCATCGCCGCCGGCGAGGCCGATGCCGTGATCGGCTGTGACATCGTGACGACCGTGGGCGACGAGTCCCTGGCCAAGATGCAGCTCGGCCGGACCTACGCCGTGGTCAACAGCGATGCCTCGGTGACCAGCGAGTTCGTCCGCACCGTCGCCGAGCAAGCCCGCACCGGCGACCTTGCCCGCTTCCGCGACCCCGAGTTCCCGACCCAGGCCATGGAGGACCAGATCGTCGACGCGGTGGGTCAGGAGGCGGCCTCGTTCCTGGACGCGACCCACCTCGCCACCACACTCATGGGCGACGCCATCGCCACCAACATGTTCATGCTCGGCTGCGCCTGGCAGAAGGGACTCGTGCCGCTATCGCAGGCCGCCATCCTGCGGGCGATCGAGCTCAACGGCACGGCGGTCGAGTTCAACAAGGCGGCCTTCCAGTGGGGCCGCCGGGCCGCCATCGACCTGGCGCAGGTCGAGCGCCTGGCGACGCCCGTCGGCGGTGGCCCCGACAATCGCCGCCTGTCGACCAGCCTCGACGAGGTGATTGCACGGCGCGTCGACTACCTGACCGCCTACCAGGATGCTGCCTACGCGGCCCGCTACCGTGCCCTGGTCGAGCGGACCCGCAAGGCCGAGGCCGAGCACGCGGGCGACAGCACGGCCCTGACCGAGGCCGTGGCCAGAAACTACCACAAGCTCCTGGCCTACAAGGACGAGTACGAGGTGGCCCGACTCTACACCGAGACTGGATTCCTGCGCCGGATCGAGTCCATGTTCGAGGGCGACTGGAAGCTACGCTTTCACCTGGCGCCACCGCTCCTGGAGCGGCCGGACCCGATCACCGGCGAGCCGCACAAGCGTGCCTACGGCCAGTGGATGCTCGGCGCCTTCCGGCTGCTTGCCCGGCTCAAGGGCCTGCGTGGCACCCGCTTCGACATCTTCGGCTACTCGGCCGACCGGCGCGCCGAGCGCGCCCTGATCGGCGAGTACGAGCTGGTGGTGGACGAGATCCTGCGTGGATTGACGCCGGTGAGCCACGCCACCGCGGTCGAGCTCGCGTCGATCCCCGACCGGATCCGCGGCTTCGGGCCGGTCAAGGAGCGCTTTCTGATGCATGCGAAGCAGCGCGAGGCGGAACTCCTGGCCGCGTTTCGCGGCCATGGCCCGGCTCCCGAAGGGCAGGGTCGACCTGCCCGCGGGGTGGCCGTGATGGCGGGGTAGCGGCAACGCCGCTGCGATGTGCCGGCTCGGGTCTCAGGCGATCGCCAGCGCATGCCGCCAGGCCAGCTCCGGAAAATCGGCGCGGCCGATCGCCAGATCGTCCAGATCCCGGTCGTCGAGACGGCCCAGCTCACGCAGGGCACGGTAGTAGGCCAATTCCTGCCGGCCACGCAGCCAAGCGGCAGCGGCAAGCCTGCTGATGAAACCGGTCGATGATGCCGCGGCGGACTGGGTGCCGGTAGTACCGGCCATACGGATCGCGCTAAGAGCGGCCATGAACATTGAAGGTCTCCTGGTCTGACTGCCGACCAACCAGCACTTTGCTTGTTGACGACGATACGCATATTAGATCGAAGCCGCCGTTCAGAATGGGCGATGTTGCAATGCAGCATTGCCATCTAGGACCATGTTGCTACATCGCCACAAGGACACACCAACCTGGGTGGGCCGCGGCCGAGCCGATGGAGAGGCCAGATGCACCCGAGAAACCTGCTGCCGGCCACGTGCTGCCTGCTGCTTGCAGGCTGTCTCGGCCGGCTGGAGCCGGGGGCGGTGGTGCCGGCGGACATTCCCGATCCCACCGCCATAACCCGCACCGGCTCGCGCAACGACTGGCTGATCTGCCCGGCCGACGCCTGTGCCGCGAAGCCGTCGGCGGCACCACCAAGCCTCGCCGTAGCACCGAACGAGCTCTACGAGGTATGGCGGACCGTGGTCGCGGCGCAGCCACGGACCACCGTCATCGCCCAGGATCGGCCGCGCCTGTTGCTGATGGTCCAGGACCGCACGCGGGTCATGCGCTTCGTCGACACCATCACGATTCGTGTCCTACCCACGGTGAATGGTGGCTCGACCTTCGCCGCCTACAGCAAGAGCAACGTCGGCTCGTACGATTTCGGCGCCAACCGGCGGCGCCTCGAGGAATGGACAGCTGATCTGGTCCGCCGATTGGCGGCCACGGCCTAGCGCCTACCGCCGCACTCGCCCCTGCCCCGGGCGGGAATCACCATCGTGCAGGATGCACCGGTGTTTTCAACCGTTTGGTGTCAACGCACCGTTGATTGATATTCTGGTATCAACCAGAATAAATCCGTCTGAACTGGGGAAGCGCCACTTTGTGCGAGCACTCACCTCTCTGCCCGCACGGGCATGCATCGTGGCGACGTGGCGCTTGATGGCTGCATCAACGGGTGCGGCGCTGCAATGATGGGCCATCTGCTCGATGAGCATGAATGGGGTCTGCTCACTGTCGCGGTGCTGATCTGCCTGTTCGCCACCACGTTGTCCCTGGAACTCGCCAAACGCAGTCGTGCGGGCGGCGAGAACGTGGGTTGGAGCTGGGTCTACGCAGCCGGCCTCGTTGCCGGGTCCGGCATCTGGACCACGCACTTCGTCGCCATGCTGGCGTGGCGGCCGGGTATTCAGCTTGCCTACGCGCCGCTGCCGACCGCACTTTCCATTGTCATCGCCGTGACAGGCGCCACCTTGTGCTTCTGGATCGCCACCGTTTCGGCACGGCGCGGCCAGATCCTGGCTGGCGCCCTGCTGGGGCTGGTGGTGGGCGCCATGCATTATGCCGGCATGGCGGGGCTGCGATCCCAGGGCACGCCCAGCTGGGATCTCAATCTGGCCGCGGCAACGTTGGTGGTGGGTATCGCCTTCGGAGCCATGTCGCTCCGGTTGGCCGCCGGCTCGGAACCACCGCACCAGATCGCCGGTGCCGCAGCCTTCGTTCTTGCCGTTGTCACGGTGCATTTCGGCGGCATGGCGGCCTTGCGCCTCGACACCGATCGACTGACAGGTCCGCCGCCGAGCGGCCTGGACGTCACGGTCCTGGTCGCTGCCATCGTCATGGTGATGACGGTCATTCTGGCAACCGCCAGCATCCGTATTCAAGTCGACAATCGCCGCATGGCGCACAGTCTGGCGCAGGCCGCCGCTCTCGAGCAGCGGAACCGGGAACTGGAACTGGCCGATCTGGCAAAGAGCCGATTTGTCGCCGGCGTCAGCCATGAGATCCGAACGCCCCTGAATGCGGTCCTGGGCTTCACCGAGCTGCTTGCGAACTCTCCCCTGAACGAGGCGCAGGCACGCCACGTCGCCGTGATCCGCGATACCGGCCGGCTGCTGCTGACCCTGCTCGATGACATCCTCGACCTCGCCAAGCTCGAAGCGGGTCGCCTGGAGCTGGAGCGGATCGATTTCAGCCTGGCGGAAACACTCGAGCAGGTCCGCTCGCTGCTGGCGCCGCAGGCCACCGAGCGTGGGCTGAAGCTGCTGGTGTCGACCACCGCAGCAGCCGAGCTCGCCCTGCGCGGCGACCCCATCCGGCTGCGCCAGGTTCTGATCAATCTCGTCGGCAACGGCCTCAAGTTCACCACCCGGGGTGAGGTGGTGCTGACCGCCCACGTCGTTGCGGCACCGGGGCCGGGCCTGCGGCTGCGCTTCGAGGTACGCGATACCGGCATAGGAATCCCGCCTGAGCGGCAAGACCAGCTGTTCCAGGCCTTTGTCCAGGCGGACAGCTCCACCACACGGAAATATGGCGGGAGCGGCTTGGGGCTGGCGATCAGCCGGTTGCTGGTCGAGGCCATGGGCGGGGTGATCGGGCTCCAGAGCGAGCCCGGGCGCGGCAGCCTGTTCTGGTTCGAGCTGCCGTTCGAGGCCGGCTGCCCGGCCGCCGTCAGGACCGGCGCTGTCGCGCCGCTCCAAGTCCGGCCGTTGCGGGTGCTCGTCGTCGACGACGTGGCGGTCAACCGTGAGCTCCTGAGTGAAATGCTGGGCGGCCAGAGTCATGAGGTGACGACGGCGGAAAACGGTGCCGAAGCCGTGGCTCTCGTCGCCAAGACATGTCCGGACGTCGTGCTGATGGATGTGCAGATGCCGGTCATGGACGGCGTCGAGGCGACCCGGCGGATCCGGTTGCTGAACGGACCGGCGGCGACCGTGCCGATCCTGGCGCTTACCGCCAACGCCATGGCCAGCGAGCGCGACGACTATCTGACGGCCGGCATGAACAGGTGTCTGACCAAGCCCATCGACTGGCCCAATCTGTTCGCGGCATTGGCCGAGGTCGCCGATGGCGCCCAGATGGCTCCGGCACCCAAGTCCGATCCCGCCCCGCCGGCGTCGTTGCCGCCCGTGCTCGACCTCGGCATGCTGTCCGGCATGGCGGGCCAGTTGCCAGCGCCGGTATTCCAGCAACTGTTGGGGCGCGGGCTGATCGGCGCCGCCGAGAGCTGCCAGCGCCTGTGCGCGGCGGAGGGCGACCAGGAACGGCAGCGGCAGGAAGCGCATCGGCTGCGTGGCACCGCCGGCAGCTTCGGTCTGGCACGCATCTCCGCCTTGGCAGGAAAGATCGAGGACCGGCTCGAGCGCAACGAGGCCGTGACTGATCTGCTGGCGGACCTCGACGAGGCCGTGTCCGTGACCCGCGTCGCACTCGCCGAGTATGAGGTGGCAGCTCAAGCGGTGCCGGCGTCCCCGCCCTAGCCCGTGCCCGCCTCGAACTGCGGCCACCCTTGACAGGCATCGGCGTGACAGGAACGTTGCCTCGCCAGCCGGATGACAACCGGCTTCCATCCAGGGACAGGAGCGCCTGCGCATGAAAAGACTGATCGGTCTCGGACTCGGCGCCGTAGCGATCGCGGCACTGGCCGCGACAGGCGCGCCGGCCCGTGCCGCGACGCCCAAGGACGGCCTGGTCATGGCCGACTTCATCGACGACATCATCAGCCTCGACCCGGCCGAGGTGTTCGAGTTCTCCGCGGCCGAGGCGCAGGCGCAGATCTACGATCGCCTCGTGACGTACCCGCCGGACGACGTGAGCAAGCTCGAAGGCTTGGTCGCCGAGAGCTGGACCGTGTCCGACGACGGCCTGCGGGTGACCTTCAAGATCCGCCCCGGCATCAAGTTCCACAGCGGCAACCCGCTGACGGCCGAGGACGTCGCCTACTCCCTGCAGCGCGTGGTCAAGCTCAACCTCTCGCCCGGCTTCATCCTGACCCAGTTCGGCTTCACAGCCGAGAACATGGCCGAGACCATCAAGGCCACGGACGACAGCACGCTGGTCCTGACCCTGGACCAGCCTTACGCGCCCACCTTCCTGCTCTACTGCCTGACCGCCGGCGTGGGCTCGGTGGTCGATGCGAAGCTGGTCAAGGAGCACGAGACGGACGGCGACATGGGCCACGCCTGGCTCAAGACCAACTCGGCCGGCTCAGGCCCGTTCAAGCTGCGCGCCTGGAAGGCCAACGAGAGCATCGCCTATGATGCCAACCCCGACTATTTCCGTGGGGCACCCAAGTTCAAGCGCGTGATCACGCGCCACATCCCCGAGGCCACGACCCAGCGCCTGCTGCTCGAGAAGGGCGACGTCGACATCGCCCGCAAGCTCACGCCCGAGGACATCACGGCCATCGCCAACAACGACGACATCGACATCACACGCACCCCCAAGGGCGCCATCTGGTACATGGGCCTGAACCAGAAGAACCAGTATCTGGCCAAACCCGAGGTCCGCGAGGCCCTCAAATGGCTCGTCGACTACGACGCGCTGGTCGATACCATCCTCCAGGGCAAGGCGGTCGTGCACCAGGCCTTCCTGCCCGAGGGCTTCCTCGGCGCCATTCCCGACAAGCCCTACAAGCTCGATGTCGCCAAGGCCAAGGAGCTGCTGACCAAGGCGGGCCTGCCCGACGGCTTCAAGGTCACGATGAACGCGCGCAACAACTCGCCGAGCAAGGACCTGGCGCAGGCCATCCAGGCGAGCTGGGCGCTGGCGGGGATCCAGGTCGAGATCATCCCGGGCGACGAGAAGCAGAACCTGACCGCCTACCGCGCGCGGCAGCACGACATCTATCTCGGCCGCTGGGGACCCGACTACCAGGACCCGCACACCAATGCCGAGACCTTCGCCTCCAACCCCAACAATGCCGACGACGCCAAGTCCAAGCCGCTAGCTTGGCGCAATGCCTGGGACATCCCCGAGATGACCAAGGTCACGCAGGCGGCCGTCCTCGAGCGTGACCCCGCCAAGCGGGCGGCCACCTACGAGGCGGAGCAGCGCGAGCACCAGCAGGTCTCGCCGTTCGTGATCTTCGCCCAGGAAACCGAGGTCGCAGCCTCGCGCGACAACGTCAAGGGCATGATCTGGGGCCCGAGCTTCGACGACAACAAGTACTGGCAGGGCTACAAGGAGTAAGCGACGGCGGGCCCGGCAGACGATGCCGGGCCCGCGCTACGTGAGCGCCAGCTTCATGCCCTCGTGCGAGGCCTCGAACCCGAGCCGCCGATAGAAGCGATGCGCGTCGCCGCGTCGCTTGTCCGTTGTCAGCTGCACCAGCACGCACCCACGCTCCCGTGCCTGCTCGATCGCCCATCGCATCATGGCGGCCCCGATGCCGTGGCCGCGCATAGCCGCGGCCACGCGGACCGATTCGATCTGTGCCCGCCACGCGCCGCCGCGACCGAGCCCCGGGATGAGGGTGAGCTGGAAGCACCCGACCAGCTCACTCCCCTGCACCGCCACCAGCAGACGGTTGTTGGGGTCGGCCTCGATGGCGGCGAACGCCGCGAGGTATGCCGGGTCGACAATGGCCACCTCGCGGTCGCGCCCGAGCATGTCGTCGGCCAGCATGGCCACGATGGCGGGTACGTCGGCGGCCCCGGCGTCGCGGATGACGACGTCCATGCTGCTCCAGTCGGATCGGTGCTCGTCTGCGCACCCTACCCCGATCAGCGCCGGGTGACGACGACCTCGAGATATTCGCTGGGCACGACCATGGTATGATCGCCCGAACGGTTGAACTGACCGATCAGCGACAGAAGATCGTGCTCCAGGGTCACCTGCCCCGCCGGCGGCAGCGCCGCGAAGGCCTTGAGCATCGGCCCATAGTAGGTGCGGAAGATCTCGAGCCAGTGCGCCGGCGAGCGATAGCGGAACACGAAATGCCGCTGCGCCGAGGCGATGGAGGCGCCGTGCGGCTCGAACAGCTCGGCCAGCCGGGCCGAGGTGCCCCACAATGCCGGCGAGCGCGCGCCCGGAGGTGGCGGCACATGCCGGCCGATCGTCTTGAACAGCTGGCCGATGAAGCCCTCGGGCGTCCAGTTGGCGAGGCCGATCCGCCCCCCTCGCCGGCACACCCGGACCAGCTCCGCCGCGGCCCGGTCCTGGTCGGGCGTGAACATCACCCCGAAGCTGGACACCACCACGTCGAAGCTCTCGTCCGCGAACGGCAGCGCCTCGGCGTCGGCCTCGCGGAACTCGATGTTGAGCCGGTCCGCCGCGGCGCGCTCGCGGGCGCGCTCCAGCAGGGCCGGCACATAGTCGGTGGCGACCACGTCACACCAGCGACGCGCCGCGGCCAGGGCCACGTTGCCATTCCCGGCCGCGACGTCGAGCAGCTTCTGGCCCGCGCGAACATCCAGCGACTCGCACAGCGTCTCGCCGACGATCTGCAACGTGGTGCCGACCACGGCGTAGTCGCCGGACGACCAGGCACCCTGCTGGCGGGCCTTGAGGGCAGCGAGGTCGGGTCCGGCCGGCTGGGTATTTTGACTTGGAATCGCAGCGGGGTTATCCATTTCCACTCTCCTATGCGGGTGGCCGGTCGTGCGCCACCGGTGTCCCGTCGATGGCAACCGTAGCGGCCGCACGTGGAGGCGAGCGTGGTAGGCGGCGTGGAATCGTCCGTGGATTCGTCAGTCCTGGGCCAGGCCCACCACCATCCGCCGATCGAGATCCGGCTGCTCGGTCCATGTTCGATCCGCCGCCACGGCATCCACCAGCCATTGCCGGCCTCCCGCAAGGTGCGAGCGCTGCTGGCCTATCTGGCGTTGGCCCCACAGGCCGTGGCGCGGAGCCAGCTCTGCGAGCTGCTCTGGGACGTCCCGAGCGACCCGCGCGGCGAGCTCCGCTGGTGTCTCAGCAAGCTCAGAGGCCTCCTCGACGAGCCCGAACGGCATCGGGTGGTCACGGCGGCCGACACTGTGCGGCTCGATCTGGCTGATTGCTTCGTCGATGCGACCCAGATCGCGGAGGTCGCCCGCAGCGTGCCGACAATCGCCACGGACCGCCTGCCAGTGCTCGCCGCCCTGTTCGCGGGCGATCTTCTGGACGGCCTGGAGATCGACCGCAGCCCCGCCTTCGACAGCTGGCTCGCGGCGCAGCGGCGTCGGTTCCGCGTCTGGCACGTCGCCCTGTTGGACCGCCTCGTCAGCGGCTCACCCGACGATGAGGCCCTCGGTCATCTGGACCGTTGGCTCGAGCTGACACCGTTCGACCGGCGCGCGCACGAATTCCTGCTCAAGATCCTGGCCCGCCAGACGCGCCTTCGCGAGGGCGAGGAGCACCTTGCGGCGACGGCGCGGCTGTTCGAGGCCGAGGGTATCGACTGGGCGCCGCTGCGGGACGCCTGGCGTTCGGCCCGGGTCCACAACGCCGCTTCGGCACGCGCCGTCGCGCCGGCGGTAGCCGCGAATGCAGACGGCACGGTCAGCGACGGCGCCGCCGTCGCAGCGCGTCGCGCCTCGATCGCGGTCATGCCGTTCGTCGACGGCTCCTTGATCGCCGCGGACCGCGGCGGTCCGGCCGATGCGCTGGCCTTCGACATCATCACCCGGCTGGCCAAGCTGCGCTGCCTGTTCGTGATTGCCCAGGGCAGTGTGTTCGCCCTGCAGGAGCGTGGAATCGGGCCGCAGCAGGCCGGCCGGATGCTGGATGTCGACTATGTGCTCGGCGGCACGGTGCGGCGGCACGACCATCGCCTGACGGTGATGGTCGAGCTGGCCGAGACCCGCACCGCCCGCATCCTCTGGGCCGAGAGCTTCGATCAGCGGCTGGACGACGCGTTTCTCGTCCTCGATGCGATCGGCAACCAGATCGTCGCGTCGATCGCCAGCGAGATCGAGACGAGCGAGCGCAATCGCGCCGTGCTGAAGCCGCCGAGCTCGTTGGACGCCTGGGAGGCGCATCACCGCGGCCTCTGGCACATGTACCGGTTCAACCGCGCCGACAACGAGCAGGCCCGGCACTTCTTCGAGCTGGCCGTCCATCTCGATCCCACCTTCGCCCGCGCCTATGCCGGCCTGTCCTTCGCGCATTTCCAGAACGCCTTCCAGGGCTGGACGGCACGGGCGCCGGAGATCGACCGCGCATTCGCGGCCGCCGGGCAGAGCCTGATGGCCGACGACCGCGACCCCGCCGCCCACTGGGCCATGGGCCGCGTCCTCTGGCTGCGCGGCCGCCTCGACCAGTCGGTCATGGAGCTGGAGCAGGCGATCGAGCTGAGCCCCAACTTCGCCCAGGGCCATTACACGCTGGCCTTCGTCCACTCGCAGGGCGGCGATCCGCTGGCGGCGATCGCCGCATCCGACCAGGCCCGCCGTCTGAGCCCGTTCGATCCGATGCTGTTCGGCATGCTGGGTGCTCGCGCCATGGCCCTCGTGCGCCTGGGCCGCTTCGACGAGGCCGCCGACTGGGGTGTGAAGGCGGCGGCCCGCCCGAACGCCCATGTGCATATCCTGGCGATCGCCGCCTTCACCCTGGCGCTCGCCGGCCGGCACGCCGAGGCCGGGGCCTACCTCACGGCGATCCACCGGACCCTGCCCGGCTATCGGGTTGGTGACTTTTTAACGGCGATGCAGTTCGCCCCGGAAGGTGAACGCCTGTTCCGTGAGGCCGCCCGAAGATTAGGCGTGGCCTGACACGCCACGATGTCCGAGCCGGCTTGACGGTGAGCGCCGCACCTCCGACGGTGGCTCCGCCATGCACAACCAACCGACTTCATGCGCCAGATAGCGATCGCCGCGGGACGGCTGGCGCTGACGCTGGCCGTGACCTTTCTCGGCCTCCTCCTGGTCACCTTCCTGATCGGCCGGGTCGTGCCGATCGATCCGGTGCTGGCGGTCGTCGGCGACCGGGCCACGCCCGAGGTCTATGAGCGGGCCCGGCTGGCGCTGGGCCTGGACCTGCCGCTGTGGCGGCAGTTCCTGGTCTACCTGCAGCACGTGCTGCAGGGCGATTTCGGCACCAGCGTGCTGACCTCGCGGCCGGTGCTCGAGGACATCCGCCGCGTCTTCCCGGCGACGCTGGAGCTCGCCACCGTGGCCACCCTGCTGGGCGTGGTCCTGGGCATCCCCATGGGCGTGGCCGGCGCCGTCTGGCAGGGCCGCTGGCCCGATCACGTGGTCCGTGTGCTGGGGCTGGTCGGCTATTCGGTGCCGGTGTTCTGGCTTGGCCTCATGGGCCTCTTGCTGTTCTACGCCAAGCTCGGCTGGGTCGAGGGGCCGGGACGGCTCGACGTCTTCTTCGATGACATCGTGCCCCCAGTGACCGGCGTGATCCTGATCGATTCGGCCCTGGCCGGCGATTGGGAGGTGTTCCGCAACGCGCTGGCCCATGTGGTGCTGCCGGCCTCGATCCTGGGCTATTTCTCGCTGGCCTACATCGCCCGCATGACCCGTTCGCTGATGCTGGAGCAGCTGCGCCAGGAGTACATCCTGGCCGCGCGGGTCAAGGGCGTGCCTGAATGGCGGATCGTCTGGAGCCACGCGCTACGCAACACCGCGGTCCCGCTGATCACCGTCGTGGCGCTCAGCTATGGCGGCCTCCTGGAGGGCTCCGTGATCACCGAGACCGTGTTCGCCTGGCCAGGGCTCGGGGCCTACCTCACCGGCTCCCTGCTCAACGCCGACATGAATGCCGTGCTCGGCGCGACCATCGTCGTGGGCTCGGTGTTCATCGCGCTCAACCTGTTTTCCGATCTGCTCTACCGCATCTTCGACCCGCGGGCCCGGGCATGACCAGCACCGCTACCAGCCGCCGCGCCTGGCTGCTCAGCGACACCCCGCGCTCGCCGCTGCAAGCCCGCCTGGGCCAGGCCTACTCGTCCTGGGTCGCTTTCCGCGCTAACCCCATGGCCGTGGTCGGCCTAGTCATCGTCCTGCTTTTGGTGCTGGTCGCGGCGCTGGCGCCGCTGCTGGCGCCGCAGTCGCCGATCGCCCAGGATCTGGCGCAACGCCTGCAGCCGCCCACGGCAGCGCATTGGCTGGGCACCGACGAGCTGGGGCGCGACATCTATGCCCGCATCGTCTGGGGCTCGCGGATCACGCTCACCATCGTCGGCCTGGTCGCGGTGATCGTGGGGCCTGTAGGCCTGCTGGTCGGCACTGTCGCCGGTTATGCCGGCGGCTGGCTCGACACCATCCTGATGCGTGTGACCGACATCTTCCTGGCGTTCCCGCGCCTGATCCTGGCGCTGGCGTTCGTGGCCGCCCTCGGCCCCGGCATCGAGAACGCGATCATCGCCATCGCGATCACCGCCTGGCCACCTTATGCCAGGCTCGCGCGGGCAGAAACGCTGTCCATCCGCCACAGCGACTTCATCGCCGCCGCCAAGATGCAGGGCGCCTCGCCGGCGCGCATCGTGGCCGTCCACATCGCACCCTTATGCACCTCGTCGCTGGTGGTGCGGCTGACGCTCGACATGGCCGGCATCATCCTGACCGCCGCCGGCCTGGGTTTCCTGGGCCTCGGTGCCCAGCCGCCGACGCCGGAATGGGGCGCCATGATCTCCAGCGGCCGGCAGTACGTGCTGGATTACTGGTGGGTCGCCACCGTGCCCGGCCTCGCCATCGTCATCGTCAGCCTCGGCTTCAACCTGCTGGGCGACGGCCTGCGCGACGTGCTCGACCCCAAGCAGCGCTAGCGTCCGGCCCGCAAAAGCGATCAGGCACCCGTGCGGTGCACGGGTGCCTGATCTACCTGGTCCGCTCCACCCCGTCCTCGAGACGGGGTGGACGAGGGTTTGCTTTAGGCTGCCGCCGACACGTCGCCCTTGGCGGCGGTCGGGACGGAGGCCACCGTCTTCAGGATCTGCGAGGCGATCTGGTACGGGTCGCCTTGCGAGTTCGGGCGGCGATCCTCGAGATAGCCGCGATAGTCGTTCTTCACGAAGCTGTGCGGCACGCGGATCGAGGCCCCGCGATCGGCGACACCATAGCTGAACTGGTCGATCGCCTGGGTCTCGTGCTTGCCGGTCAGCCGCAGGTGGTTGTCCGGGCCGTAGACCGCGATGTGGTCGGCGCAATTGGCCTCGAAAGCCGCCATCAGCTGCTCGAAATACTCCTTGCCACCGACCTCGCGCAGGTAGGTGGTGGAGAAGTTGGCGTGCATCCCCGACCCGTTCCAGTCGGTGTCGCCCAGCGGCTTGCAGTGATACTCGATGTCGATGCAGTACTGCTCGGTCAGCCGCTCCATCAGGTAGCGGGCCATCCACATCTCGTCGGCGGCCCGCTTGGAGCCCTTGCCGAAGATCTGGAACTCCCACTGGCCCTTCGCCACCTCGGCGTTGATACCCTCGTGGTTGATTCCGGCGGCCAGGCACAGGTCGAGATGCTCCTCGACGATCTTGCGCGCGATGTCGCCGACCTTGGAATAGCCGACGCCGGTGTAGTAGGGGCCCTGCGGGGCTGGGAAGCCGCTCACGGGGAAGCCGAGCGGGCGGCCGTCCTTGTAGAAGAAGTATTCCTGCTCGAAGCCGAACCAGGCGCCGTCATCGTCGAGGATGGTCGCCCGCTTGTTCGACGCGTGCGGGGTGACGCCGTCCGGCATCATGACCTCGCACAGCACGAGCGCGCCGTTGGTGCGTGCGCCATCCGGGAAAACACGGATCGGCTTCAGCACGCAGTCCGAGCTGCGACCCTCGGCCTGCATGGTCGAGCTGCCATCGAAGCCCCACAGCGGCAGCTGCTCGAGGATCGGGAACTCGTCGAAGTCCTTGATCAGTGTCTTGCCACGAAGATTGGGCACCGGGGTGTACCCGTCGAGCCATATGTACTCGAGCTTGTACTTTGTCATTGGTCCCTCGTTTGCAGATGACGTGTCGAGTGCGGACATCCGGATAAGCGGCCGACCACCAACAGGCGTGCACGGGCCGCCAACGGCTGCCGTTTACTAAGCACGTTATGTGCCAATCGCCGTAGCGGCGGCCACGCACGGCGGCCTCGATCCCGCGCCCGTTTGGGGCTTCGGAGTAAAGAGGCGGCGACGATGGGCCTGGAAGAACCGGGCTGCGAGAAAATGCGACCCAATGAGGCAAAGAACAAGAATTGCTTCAAACATGGGCAGCCAAATGACTTGTCTAGGCGCTTGCCGGTATCGTTGACGTCGGACCCTGGTCGCTTGCGCTTGGAATTCGGTCACCTCGGGCATGTCGTCGCTCTGGCGGGAACATTCTCGAACGAAGCGAATTCTTCGTGTGACGAACCGGTTGCCGTTGCGGCGTTTCGTCTCGATCCCACGGCCGTTCGGCATTGGGTCGCCCCAAATGCGGGCGAATATCGACAAAAGAGTAGTGAATGCATAAAAATTGGGCATGCTTTGCGCCCGATCGGACCGTCATGCCGCAATGATGAGCAGGGGCGGAGCTTGTGCTGACAATTTTGTTGCTTAAATGCCGAGCACTACTGCTATGATAACGTGCATAACCTGCTATGAAGACTTCCCGCCGGCGTTCGGGCGGGTCCTAGCAAGGGAGAGATGGACAATGGCTACGAGCTCTTATCGCGGGTCCGCGAAAATCTACCAGTTCCCCGCGCGCGTCCGCGCCGCTGCCGACGACCGGCGCGAAGCGGCCAAACCCGCCGCCGAGTTGGTCTCGATGCGGGTCGCCGAGGTCGCATTCGGTGGCAGCTGGTATCATGAGGCTGCCTTCCAGGAAGCCGAACGCGCGCTCAAGCGTTGAGCGCCGTGCGCGTTGAGCGAGACTGGAGTTCCTGCAGATCTGCCGTGGCCTGAGTTCAGCCTCATGCTGATCGGGCCACGCGCAGAACTACCCTCTATTTCAGGCAGGTAATCTCTTTTGGGTCGATTCGAGGGTGTCTTACCGTGCATCTCGATGGTCGGCACCCTGAGCTACCTTCTATCACCGCTGCTGCCGGTGCTCGCAGTGTCGCCGTGCGCGATGACTTCGCCCAAGCAACGGCAGGCAGGTTTTCCTGCTCGACACGCCGTGTAACCCCCGAGCGCGCTACCGCGCTGAGACAGGTGGCCGTCCGGCCGCCGCCAGATCTTAAGCCCTCACCAGTTTCGGCGCCGCTGGCGCGACAGCATCCTGGTCCCCTCGGCCTCGTTCTGCGACGGCCCGACCAGTCGCTCGCGGTGTGAAGTCCGCCGAACCAATGACATCGTCGATGATCCTCATCGGCGGTTCCCGAGAACACAGCATTCCCGCCGGCAGCGGCGAGGAACGGCCGCATCATGGCAGCTCGGGCACCGTCGAGCTGTCTGGCACGACTGGTCAGGATGATTGCCGAGGCGCCACCGGCGCCGCCACGCCGGTCCATACCCACGCGAACGAGAACCGGGACACGGGCCCGGAAGGGGATCACCGGGCATTGCGCACGTGCACCTTCATCGGCCAGGCCGCGTTCATCCCCGGCGCCGATGCCGGCACCTGTCACCTTGACGCGGACATCTACGTCGAACGGACGCGAGCGGCGGCGCGCCCGACATTCCCGCCATGCTGCAAGGTATCATCGACCCGACCGCCCCCGACATCGTCCTTGCCTGGTACGGCGCGCCCATGCCGGATCGAGATCGACCATCTTCGCCATGGGCGAGACTGTCACGCTGACGGCTGGACCTTCAGCCCGCGGTACCCCTGGCGCCGGGCACGAGGCGTTTGCCGCAAGGAAGGCCGGGGATGGGAATGTGGGGCGAGCGACGGGACTTGAACCCGCGGCCTCCAGGGCCACAACCTGGCGCTCTAACCAACTGAGCTACGCCCGCCACGCGCCCGCGCGTCGGCGCGGTGCGGACCGGTCTATTGGCGCAATCGAGTCGGCCCGTCAAGCCGCGCGCAGCATGCGGCGATGCCGGGTGCCGCCGTGATATTAGGCGATATGCCTGTATTTTGTGCAGATATCGCGCC
Source organism: Geminicoccaceae bacterium (assembly GCA_049292515.1). Classification (GTDB taxonomy): domain Bacteria; phylum Pseudomonadota; class Alphaproteobacteria; order Geminicoccales; family Geminicoccaceae; genus Benzoatithermus. The sequence continues at coordinate 2,837 of JBATRI010000416.1, read as the reverse complement.
TAAGATATGGGCGGCGGGTGCGAGGTGCTGGCGCACCGTGGGCTTTGGCCGTGGCACGGTCCCTGCTACACTCGCCGCAGGACAGCAGGCGACCTTGGCGCCGACCGGTATCGGAGAACATCGCTTCATGAAGAAAATCGAGGCTGTCATCAAGCCGTTCAAGCTCGATGAGGTAAAGGAGGCGCTCCAGGAAGTTGGCCTGAAGGGCATGACCGTCACCGAGGTCAAGGGGTTCGGTCGGCAGAAGGGGCACACGGAGCTTTATCGTGGTGCCGAGTACGTGGTCGATTTCCTGCCCAAGGTGAAGATCGAGCTGGTCGTCGATGACAGCGTGGTCGATCGAGCGGTCGAGGCCATCCAGCAGGCGGCCAAGACCGATCGCATCGGCGACGGCAAGGTGTTCATCTCGTCGATCGACGACGCCATCCGCATTCGCACCGGGGAGCGTGGCTCGGACGCGCTCTGACGCCACCTACTAATTGACGCCATCTGCGATTTGAACGACGGTGCGGGCCGCGCTGGGCGGCCCGTGACCCATTGGGATTCGCCCTGACGTACCAAAGTCAGAAACAGGGGGCGATACCCGATGACATTGGGTTGCAAGACGTCCAAGGACGTCATGAAGGCCGTCAAGGATCTTGACGTCCAGATGATCGACATCCGCATGACCGACATGCCGGGCATGTGGCAGCACATCTCCTATCCCGCAGCGGCCTACGATGAGGACCTGATCGACGAAGGGCACGGCTTCGACGGCTCGTCGATCCGCGGCTTCAAGGTCATCAACGAATCCGACATGCTGCTGATGCCGGACCCGACCACGGCCTTCATCGACCCGTTCATGGCCCACAAGACGCTGGTCATGATCGCGGACGTCAAGGATCCCGTGACCAAGGAGTTCTACAGCCGCGATCCGCGTGGTGTCGCCAAGAAGGCCGAGGCCTATCTGAAGAGCACCGGCATCGGCGACACCGCCTATTTCGGCCCCGAGGCCGAGTTCTTCGTGTTCGACAATGTGCAGTATGGCACCGGGCAGCAATTCTCGAGCTATTCGGTCGATTCCAAGGAAGCGCACTGGAACACGAACCGGGACGAGGGCCCGAACCTCGGCTACAAGATCCGTCCGAAGGAAGGCTACTTCCCCTGCCCGCCCAACGACACGCTGCAGGATCTGCGCGCGGAGATGGCGCTGACGATGATCGGCCTCGGCCTCACCGTCGAGTGCCAGCACCATGAGGTGGCGACCGGCGGGCAATGCGAGATCGACATGAAGTTCGACTCGCTGCTGGCCATGGCCGACCATCAGATGAAGTACAAGTACGTGGTCAAGAACGTCGCCGCCCGCGCCGGCAAGACCGCGACCTTCATGCCGAAGCCGCTCTACGGCGACAACGGCTCGGGCATGCACTGCCACATGTCGATCTGGAAGTCGGGCAAGCCGCTGTTTGCCGACGCCACCGGCTATGCCGGCCTGTCGCAGATGTGCAAATGGTACATTGGCGGCCTGCTCAGGCACGCGCCGGCGATCCTGGCGTTCGCGGCGCCGACGACCAACAGCTATCGCCGCCTGGTGCCCGGCTACGAGGCACCGGTCAATCTGGCCTGGTCGCTGCGCAACCGCTCGGCCGCCTGCCGCATCCCGATGTACAGCGACAGCCCGAAGGCCAAGCGGGTCGAGTTCCGCTGCCCCGACCCGTCCTGCAACCCCTACATCTCGTTCGCCGCGATGCTGATGGCCGGCCTCGACGGCATCAGGAACAAGATCGAGCCGGGTGATCCGATCGACAAGAATATCTACGACCTGCCGCCGGAGGAAGCGGCCGAGATCAGGCAGGTGCCGGGCTCGCTCGACGCAGCACTGAGCGCACTCGAGGCCGATCACGACTTCCTGCTCGAGGGCGACGTGTTCTCGCCCGATCTGATCTCGACCTACATCGACTACAAGCGCTCGGTGGAGATCGACCCTGTCCGCCTGCGGCCGCATCCCTACGAGTATTTCCTCTACTACGATCTCTGAGGCCGACGCCCGCACCATGGCCGAGCGCCATGCGTGCGGGCGCCCACCTCGCCCCGGCGGCCCGTTGACCAGCTACCGACCTGCGGCCCCGAGAGGGGCCGTTCTGGTTTGGCGGCTGTCGGCCTCGGGCCTCAACCTGATGTCTTCTGCGGCCACCGGGTCGCCGACATGGCCGGTGGTACTGACGACCGGGCGCTGGGCATTCCCGCCCATCATGGTCGAGCACCGCTCATCGGATCACCCGCCCGAAGCTGCTCCACCGGTGACGATGCCGCACCCGACGGTCGACGCCGGACCATACTCCCTGGCCTGCACCCGACCGAGCGCACCCCGCTGTCCCTAACAGCCCGTTAACCAGGACACCACGTCCCCGATTCGGTAGCCCGGCTGTGATCTGGGCAGCGGCGCTGATGCGGCTGGTCGCCAAGCGCCGGCCGGCGGCACGAGCGGCATGCCCTGTCCGATGGATGGACGGGTGCGCTTCGGACCGCGGTGGTACGGGCAGGTGACGGGGATGACGGGCATGTGGCTGGTCTGGCTGGCGATCATCCTTCTTACGACCCCGCCCGCCCACGCGACCGTGCCGCCCCCGGCACCCTGGGGGCGGATAGCCGACCTCACGACGGGCCACGATGTGGCTGCCCCGCCCGGTTGGCTGAACTACTGCCTGGCCGAGAGGGATCGCTGCGCTCCGGCAGCCGAAGCCAGCGAGGTCGACGTCACGCCCGAGCTGCTGGCGCTGGTCCAGCAGATCCAGGCCGACGTGAACCGGCGCGTGGCCCCCCGCCCGGAGCCCGCCGGTCGCGACCTCTGGCAGATC
>JBATRI010000415.1:0-2535 GCA_049292515.1 Geminicoccaceae bacterium | reverse complement strand
GTGCTGCGCTTCGGCGCGCGCGGGCTGGCCCGCGGCCGTGACCTCAGGATCGGCGCCCGGGAGGATCTCCACGTCGCACCGCTGTGGGGCCTGTGGCTGCCGGTCGGCGCCGGAGCCCTGACGGCGGCAGTCGCCGCGGCCTGGGCCGCGGCCCAGGTGCCAGGCAAGTTCGGCGTCATGGGCGTGCTGCTGGTGGTCCCCTGCGTCGGCTTCTTCATGGGCACGCTCAGCGGCCTGATCATCGTCAAGGGGCGCCTGCAGCCGTTCATCGTCACGCTGGCGATGATGGTGGCGGTCCTGGGCGTGGCCCGCCTCACGGCCGGCCAGGATACGGCCGTCTATCCCGTCTATACCGGCTCCAACGCCACGGCCGAGTTCGAGGCCCTGCGCAGCGTGCTGTTCGGCGTGCTGCCGGTGCCGGGACTGTTCTTCCTGGTTCTGATCGGCATCTTCATCGCCATGCTGCGGGCCACCACCTTCGGCCGCTATGTCTATGCGATCGGCGGCAACGAGGAGGCGACGCGCCTGTCCGGCGTCAACGTCGATCGGGTCAAGGTCACCGTCTACGCCTTCTCGGGCATGCTGGCCGCGCTGGCCGGCGTGCTCTACGTCGCCCAGTATCGGCAGGGCAAGCCGGATGCCGGCGCCGGGATCGAGCTGGATGCGATCGCCGCGGTCGCCATCGGCGGCACCAGCCTGATGGGCGGCAAGGGCAGCCTCGCCGGTACCTTCGTCGGCGTGCTGATCTTCGGCCTGCTGTCGAACATCCTCCAGCTCAACAATATCGACAGCAACATGCAGCTGGTGCTCAAGGGTGCCATCATCATCCTGGCGGTCCTGCTGCAGGAAGGCAGCCTGAACCTTTTCCGGTCGCGCCCGAGGCCAGCCCAGGTCCCGGCCCGGCCCACGGACGCCGCGGGTTACGCCGTCGCCGGCGGCACCGGCTCGACCAAGGACGGCTGACAACGATCAGGAAGGCTGACCCATGCAACGTCGCGAACTCCTGCACAGCGTGCTGCTCGCCGCCGGCGCCACGGGCGCCGTCTGTCTGCCCGCCGGCTGGCGGCCGGCCGCTGCCGCCGACCCGAAATACCGGATCGGCTTCTCCCAGGTGACCACCGTCGAGCCATGGCGGGTGCAGTTCAACAAGGACATCAAGGCGGAAGCCGCCAAGCATCCGGAAGTCGAGCTCCTGATCTCCGACGGCCAGGACAAGACCGAGAAGCAGGTGGCCGACGTCGAGAACTTCATCACCCAGCAGGTCGACCTGATCCTGATCTCGCCCAAGGAATCGGCCGGGCTGACCGGCGTGGTCGAGAAGGCGCTCGATGCGGGCATCCCGGTCATCGTGCTCGACCGCAACGTCGATACCGACCGGGTGCAGCAATGGATCGGCGGCGACAACGTGGTCATCGGCCGGGCGGCCGGCGAGCACGCGGTCAAGCTCCTGGGCGGGCCGGGCGCCGCCAAGGGCAAGGTGGTGGAGATCTGGGGTGGCCTCGGCACGCAGGCGAGCCACGATCGCAGCAACGGCTTCCACGAGCTCACCGACAAGGAGCCGGCCATCGAGTACCTGTTGAACCAGCAGTCCGCCGACTGGAAGCAGGACAAGGCCTACGAGGTCATGGCCACCGCGCTGCGCAACCACGAGGACATCACCCTCGTCTACGGCCACAACGATCCCATGGCCTACGGCGCCTATCTCGCTGCCAAGGACGCCGGGCGCGAGCAGGGCATCCTGTTCCTGGGCGTCGACGCGCTGCCGGACGAGGGCGTGCGCTGGGTCTATGACGGCGAGCTCGCCGCCACCTTCCTCTACCCGACCCCTGGCGCCGAAGGTCTGCGGCAAGGCCTCAAGCTGCTGGCCGGCGAGCCGATCGAGAAGAAGATCGTCCTCGGCACCGAGACGGTGACCAAGGAGAACGCCGGCCAGATCCTGAAGGCCAACGGCCTGCTCTGAGGCCGGCCACCGCAGCCGCGATGCGGCGACGCCCCGCGGCTGCGGCGGTTTTCAGCCGAAGCGCTTGAGGGCGTCAGCCCAGCCCTGCTGCAGCTGCTCGAACGCCTTGGTCGAGGCGGTCTGGATGTCCTTCCACGCGGCCTCGCTGGCGGTGCGCGTCTCGGTCAGGAGCTTGCCCGCCTGCTCGGTCTGCTCGCGCAGGGCCGCGATCGACTTCTCGTAGCCGGCCTTGGCCTCGGCAGTGGCCGCGGCCCCGGCCTGGGCCATCTTCTCCTGATGCTCCTTGATCTGCGCCTGCCAGACCGCGATCTGGCTCTCGAGCTGCTTGGCGAAGTCCTGCTTGACGGCCATGTTGGCCTCCTCGGCTCAGTGTTTCTTTTTGGGGGCGATGAGGTCGGTGATGTTGCATTCGTACATTTCGGCGGCCATGCCGATGGATTCGGAGAGGGTGGGGTGGGCGTGGATGGTGAGGCCGATGTCGGTGGCATCCGCCCCCATCTCGATGGCGAGGCCGGCCTCGGCCACGAGCTCGCCGGCACCGGGGCCGACGATGCCGCAGCCGAGGACGCGGTGGG
>JBATRI010000414.1:0-1981 GCA_049292515.1 Geminicoccaceae bacterium | reverse complement strand
CCTTTGCTCTACCGCTACTTCCCGAGCAAGGAGGCGCTGATCGAGCGGGTCTACCAGGAGGTCTTCGTCGGCCGCTGGGACCCGTTCTGGGAGGAGCTGATCCAGGACCGCAGCCTGCCGCTCGAGGAGAGACTGACCGGATTTTACCAGAGCTACGCCAGGGTCATCGTCACCCGGGAATGGGTCCGGCTGTTCATGTTCGCCGGCCTGAAAGGCCTGGACTTCAACGCCCGCTACCTGCGACTGCTGCGCGAGAGAATATTCGTCAAGATCATCGCCGAGATCCGCCTCGAATACCGCCAACACACCATCGAGGCGCTGCCGCCGACCGACCTCGAAATCGAGATGATCTGGGCCCTCCACGCCTCCATCTTCTACCTCGGCGTCCGCCAGTTCATCTACGACATCCCCCTGCAATCCAAGCTCGACGACATCATCAAAGCACAGATCACCACACTGCTCAGAGGGATAAAATCCCTGTCGCCAGCCTGAGCACTCGGGCCAGCTCTGTACCACCCTCAGGTCGCGGCGATCTGGCCGGTGATGGCGCGACAGGTGGCGGATGGGTCAGGCTGGTAGCTGCCGAAAGCCCCGGCTGCTGACGGCTCCATCGGGCGTCGCCCGAGCCCCCGGGGTGAAGCATCAAGCTATCAAAAAATCTGGCGCGCCCGGCAGGACTCGAACCTGCGACATCCCGCTTAGAAGGCGGGTGCTCTATCCGGCTGAGCTACGGGCACCTCCGGGGGGCTTATAGCAGCATGTCCGGCGCGGACCAACCGGCGCTCGCGGCTCAGACCTTGCGGATGAAATTCTCGGCGTAGGCCTTGGGCCGGACCACGCGCTGATGCGGCTCGCTGACCAGGTAGGTCAGGCCGTTCCGCTCGCAGTAGGCGATGGCGGCCTCCCGCGTCGGGAAGCGCAGCATGACCTGGTTGTCCGTGTCGTCGGAGCCGATCCAGCCGATCAGGTGATCGGGCTCCTGGCGGCTGCTCGGCTCGTGCTCGACGATCCAGGATCTGGTCTTGAAGCGGCCGGACTGGGTCGCAGGCTTGGCAGGCTGATAGATCCGGGCATCCATGGTGGTGACGCTGGCTCCCTGGGACACGGCTGGAAACGGCGGTCGCCTCACAGGTGCTAGGCGTCGATGCCACCCGCCGCAAGCCCGCTAGACCGCGGCACGCTGCCACTCTCGGCGCAACCGATCGCGGTTCGATCGCAGCCACAAGAGCGGAATCACCCCGTTGGCGGCGACGATGCGGCCGTCGTCCACCATCTCGAAGGCCGTCATGGCGGGCACGATGTGGGTGCGGATGTCCTCGCCCTCGTGGGCGACGCCGAACATGCCGCCACCATCGGGGGCCACGACCTCGCCGACATAAACGTGCGCCCGCTCGGAGGTCCCGCCCGGGCTCGCATGGTAGCGGCAGGCAAATTCCAGCCGGCCGAGTTCGAGGCCGGTCTCCTCGCGGGTCTCGCGGATGGCCACCGCCTCGGGCGTCTCGCCGTCCTCGACCAGCCCGGCTACGGCCTCGACCAGCCAGGGCGGCTCGTGCTGATCGATGCACCCGGTCCGGAACTGCTCGACGAGCACGACCAGATCCCGCATCGCGTCGTAGGGCAGCACCACGACGGCCGGGCGCTGCACGAACAGCTCGCGCCGCAAGACCGGGGTCCAGCTGCCGTCGAACCGCTCGTGGCGCAGATTGAGCACGTCGAGCTTGAAGAACGCGTCGTAGACCCGGTCCCGATCGAGAATCTCGACCTGACGGCCGGGCGGGCCGTAGATCCTGCCTGTCACCCTGCCGCCAGAAGGCTGGGACCGATGCTAGGCCGCGCCATCGCGCCGATCGTCGATGTCGCCCGGCTTGATCTTCAACGCCGCCAGTGGCACCGGGCGGAGCAGGAAGCGCGGCGTGTGGTCGCCGAACGCCAATACCGGCCCGTCGCTCGGCTCGGGCTTCGCCACCACACGCCGGGGCAC
>JBATRI010000413.1:0-9814 GCA_049292515.1 Geminicoccaceae bacterium | reverse complement strand
AAATCCGGGCTCTGCTCGCTGGCCTTGTCCTCGACCGGGACGAAGCGGGCCTGGGTCTTGAACTTGAGGGTGCGGATCTCGCCGCTGATGGTGCCGTCCTCGATGCGCTTGAAGCTGCCGATGTTGGCCATGTCCGTTGCTCCTGGTGCCGGGCCGCGCCCTTCGCGACCGATGGCGACCGTCCGGCAGCGGGCCATCGTCGGCGCGCCTGGAAGGGCGCAGCGCAGCGGAGCACCCGGGCGGCCGGGAGGGGTGCCCCGGGCTGCACGCAGCGCAAGCGCAGGAAGCTTGGGGATCCCGGCTGCACGGGTCGTGCCGGCGATAGCGGGCTCGTCCCCGTGCCGCTGCCAGGGAGCTGCCTGAAGGCCGCGGCAGGGTTGGCCTGGCCACCCGAGGGGTAGGAGACATGCTGCCCGAAGATCAGCTCGCCTGCATCGTGCCTACGGACGGCACCCCTCGGCGGCGAGGCCCCTGCCCCTCGGGTCGACGACCACGCCGCCACCCTCGTCCAATTGGTCGAGGACAGCGACGGCAGCAGCCCAACTTTCGTCGTCAGCCTCGTGCCGGGTAAGATCGAGCACGGCGGTGGTCCTGGCTGGGCAGCCGGGAGAGAGGCTTGATGCACTTTCTCGGGTGGCCTCGATAGTCCGATCGGCACTCAGCGCGGTGAAGGGTCGTGCGCTGCTCCCGACCGGGGCCGGCGAGTAATGCCCTGGATTCTCTCGCCGTTCTCGCCCGCGCGGGCAGGGTGACGGGAACGGGCCGCTGCAGACTCCGCCCGCGGGCAGGCTTGGCCGCAAGGTCGGGCGCCCGGCGTCGCCGTCCGAGTCGCCGCCACCCGAGCGCTGCCGACTGAGCGCACCGGCAAGGCGTAACGGGGCCCGTCATCGTGCCGGCGGCCGATGGCCGAACTCCCAGCCGCAACGCTCGAGGTGGGTCAGGAGCCGCTCGGTCACCAGCTTCTCGGCCTGGTCGGCCGCCGGCTGGCGACGCTTGGCGAGGTCGCGTCAGATCGCCGGCGGCACCGTGCGCAGGGCACAGCACGGATCCGCCAGCATCGCGTTGCGGTCGTCCGGCGCTGCCCTTTTGAACATCCCCACCCTTGCAGCTGCCGCCATCACGCTTGCGACCGTTGACGGGCGACGGCAAGGCTCTCTGGCCGGCTCAGGCAGCGATCGAGTCCTGCTCGTCCTCGTCAGGCTCGGCCATGCCCGGGTCGGCATGTTGCGGTTGCCGATGCGGCCAGGGACGCCCATGCGACCTCGCCCCTGTTCTGCGGGGCCAATTCGCGCCATCTCCCTGCAGTCATTGCCACGGGATATCCATGCCGCCCCTCTACAAGCCCTCCGCCGATTTCGACGCCGTGGTCGCCCATACGGCGCCCGCTATTCTCGCTCTGCTCGGTGACGGCAGGCCACGGAGCAAGAAAGCCATTGTCACGGCACTCGCCGAACGCCACCCGAAGGACGAGATCGTGCGTACGCTCATGCCGAAGCCGAGCATCGCGGCGTCGCGCCAGTTGACGACGACGAACCCACTATCACGGGCGCGTGATCAGATTGGTTAAGTCGTTCTTAATACCATTACGAAATATCGCCCATCTCTCCGGACGTTTGTATGTGAATGGCCGATCCACTTTCGGAGCTGGCCATGAACATTTTCGACGTCCTCGCTGCATCCACGATCGAAGCCTGGGGAATCCAGGCGAGCGGCCCTGCCGCCATCATCATCGCCGTTGTTATCGGCATCGTAATCCTCGTGAGAGTGGTCGATGCACCTCGCTGACAGCCAGCCACGCCGAGCTGCTGGGGGTACAGAAAACCCTCGCCCGAAACCGCCTTCCCGCCCCAGCATTTTCGCGGCTTCTGGCGACCCATTTTTGAGGTACAGAAAACAGTTATTTTTCGTACCCATCCTGCTAGTCCTTGCTCGTCGTCCACCCGGATCGAGAAGGCATTCCAGATGGCCCGCGTCGCGCTCTACGCTCGTGTCAGCACCAGCGGCCAGACCGTCGAGAACCAGATCCGCGAGCTGACGGCATGGGCCGAGCGCGCTGGTCATGAGATCGTCGCGACGTATACCGACAACGCTATTTCCGGCAGCAAGGGGCGCGATGCTCGCCCGGGCCTCGACCAAGCCCTGAAAGAGGCCACCAGGCGCCGCTACGATATGCTGGCCGCCTGGTCCGTCGATCGCCTCGGCCGTAGTGTCCAGGATCTCGTAGCGACCTTGCAGGAGCTGCGTGGCGTCAACGTCGGCCTATTTCTGCACAAGCAAGGCATCGACACCTCGACGGATGCCGGCCGCGCTATGTATCAGATGCTCGGCGTGTTCGCCGAGTTCGAGCGTGCGATCATCGTGGAACGCGTCAACAGCGGTCTCGCCCGCGCCAAGACTGCCGGCACGAAGCTCGGCCGGCCGAAGATCGGCAATGAGATCGAGGCTCGCATCCTCGAGCTGCGCCGCACCGGCATGGGCATCAAGGCGGTCGCCAAGCAGCTCGGCATCGGCACGGGCACGGTGCAGCGCGTCGACATAGTGCAGCGGCGGCAGGACATCGCTTTCAAGACCTGGTCGGCGTGACCGCACTTGGTTCGATGCCGCCGGCGGGATCATCAAGTCACCGCGAGAGGACGAACAAAAAAAGTCGGCCCTCCATAGGGTGACCCCCATTCCCTTGGTCGCAGGCCCAAAAACGCGTCAGTCTGCCGATGCAGGGCTGGGCGTCAGTCAGACTGGGCGCTCGGCATGTTTTCTCCTGGGAAGCTTGTGGTAACCGGAACAACAACCAGCTGATAGGTGGCAGGCATTTCACTCTTTCCCAGAAGGACGCTCCGGTCTCGAGTGGTGGAAAGCCTCGCGGTCAGCTACTAATTTCCCATAAATATACCTGACAAGTGCCTTGCGGGCAGCTATGCTTTGGGTATGGACGAGCGTGACTTTCGCAGCATTGGCCGGCCAGCACAGGAGGAATTGCGGCGTCGCGCGCTGTTCCTGATCGAGCAGCAGGGCCTGAGTCAAGCGCAGGCGGCCGAGGTCGTCGGCGTCCGGCGCCAGACGGTGAACATCTGGCTGCAGCGCTACCGGGCGCAGGGCGCGGACGGGGTGCTGGACGGGCGGCGGGTGTCGCCGCGGCGGGGCAAGGGGGTGCTGGCGGCGGACGAGTCGGCCAAGGTCCAAGGCTGGATCCGCGACCGGACGCCGGACCAGCTCAAGCTGCCGTTCGCCTTGTGGACCAGCAGAGCGGTGCGCGACCTGATCGCGGCCCGGTTCGGCAAGACGCTCGGCCTGTCGACCGTGCAGCTCTATTTGCAGCGCTGGAACATGACGCCGCAAAAGCCTTTGGCCCGGGCCAGGGAGCGCCAGCCGGCCGCGATCGCGGCTTGGCTGGAGCAGCACTATCCGACGATCGCCAGGCGTGCCAAGGCCGAGGGCGGCGCGATCTACTGGGGCGACGAGACGGGCATCTCCAACCATCGGGCGCCAGCGGCGCCTGATCCGTCAGCGGAGCTGGCGCGGGCAAAGGCCCGCGCAGGGGACCAGATCGGCCGTTCCTACGCGCCGAAAGGTCAGACGCCCGTGCTTGTCCGGACTGCCAGGCGGATCACCCAGAGCATGATCTCGGCCGTCAGCAACCGCGGGTTGATGCGCTTCATGTTCTACGAGGGTGCGCTGAACGCCGCCGTCGATCCGCGTTGCGGCTCGACCATAGCCTTCCTGCGGCGGCTCGCCAAGGATGCCGGGCAGAAGGTGTTCCTGATCGTCGACAACCTGAAGGTGCACCATGCCGCGAAGGTCAAGACGTGGGTCGCCGCCCACGCCCACGAGATCGAGCTGTTCTACCTGCCGGCCTATGCGCCCGATCACAATCCCGACGAATATTTGAACAACGACCTGAAGCAGAAGTTGCGCCAGCAGCCGCAGCCGGCCACGCCAGACGAGCTGATCAAGAGCACCCGTGCCGTCCTGCGTGCCATCCAGCGCTCACCGCGCCATATCCAGGCCTACTTCAAACCACCGGCGGTGCGGTATGCGGCCTGAAAGTCAGGTATATTTATGGGATATTAGTAAGCGCTCCGAATACTTCTTTTTTTCCTGATCTGCCTGGGAAGGGGTTGCTTCCTTGGACGGGTCATTTCCGATGGATCCGGAGACACCCCCCCGTCCTGCTACCCTTATTTTTCCGCGCCAGCGAGTGCTCCTGCCAAACTAAATCGCACAATGAAGTAGCATGCAGTGAGGAGAATTCCTAGAACCAACATGTGTCGTGTTATTTGCAACCAGAACGCCCGTACAACAATAGGTAATTATTAGCTTATACTCCTCGAGTGATAACAATTTGTAATCGATTGCTACTCGACATTGTGCACTATTCGAATGTCTTCGAAGTCATCTTCGTTGTTTCCCCCGCACCTCAGCACAGGCGATAGCTCAAATATAGGCAACAACGCTCCGGGCAATAGTGCAGATGTGGTAAAGCCTTCGAGTGGCTCGCAACCAGATACATAAAGCTGGTCGAGTCGACTCACCTTAATAACGGGGCCTTCCTCTCGCGACCTATCAAACACCTCCTCAAATTCCTCTCCGAATGAATGGCCGTCCCAGTCAAGCCGCACGGCGTGTCCACTGGATGAATCAAAATCTGGCGGAAACCCGCCCGAGGATCGGATTTGACCGTCTTCGGCAATAATCATGTGGAAGAGCCCGCGCGGCGGACCCCAAAAAAGCATTCCGCCAGGAATCGCTTGACTTTGTAGCACGTACTCATGTTCCGAATTATCTGTTAGATCTAACTGCTCCTCAGTGTGGTTCAGTTTACCTTTGCCTAAGTACCAGAATTCTACCCAAGGAAAGTCCGTCCCATAAAAATATTGGATCACAAATGGACCAACTATTCTAAACTCAGAAGGGTTACTGTTTAGTTTTTTTGGCGTTATCCCGCCTGAAAAATTATAGGATAATCCTTTCGGAACAAATACCGCCAGCGAATTATAGCCAAAATCGGTTTCACCGCATCGAGATTCTGGCTCCGTGAACCTTGCATCATATACGACAACCATATCTGCTTCATCGCCACTGCCTACTAGATCACCCATATCAGTGCTGATGATGCAAGTCTCTGTGTTAGGGTGTATTGTCGCAAGCAAGGACGCGGCCTTCGTGCCACGACGGACTTCATCGGCGTACAATGAGGCGAATGCGGGGCGCTGTAGGTATAAGGCGAAACGAGAGACGTTTGCATATGCCTCGGAAACCTTGTCGGGGAAGGCTGTTGCTGCCAGACCTACTCCGACGACTGCCATCAAGCCAGCAACATAGGTTCTGAGACGGAGTAGCTTGTGCATCATCCTATCCACGTCCCCGGATGGCGCTGATTGCCAGCAGATGGTCGTCCTCGGAGGCGTGTAGCCTAACGGGAACACCCGTCGAAGGCACGGCCGCGCGGGGCGAGAACAGCCGAGGCTCGCTCCATGTGCCTAGGTGGCTGATCCTGTGTGGTTCGGGCGCGCCTCGGCCCATAGCTTTCCCGTCCGCTGCAGCTTTCACGTCGGTCTGACCCGCTCGGCCGGACGGTTCAGGCTGGTGACGATGAACCCGACCTGCGCGTACAGCTCAGCTTGGCGCCACTCGACCTTGGTGGCGACGCGGTGTCAATGCTGGACGAAAGCTGGTCCTTCCGCTTTTTCGGTGCTGCAGAGCGGCGCTCGAGGGGATCCGATCGAGCATGGCTCATGCCGTGAGCAACACGCGCTGCCGAAGAAGGTCGAAGCCGGCGCGCCCGTACATCTGGCGCTTGATCATCTTCAAACGGCTGATCTGCCCCTCGACCGGGCTCGTGCTCCAGGGTTCGGTCAGCGCCGCCCGTACCGCTGCAAGATCGCGACGCAGACTGTCGGCGAAACCACGCAGCGCTGTCGAGCCCGTCGCGCCGAGCCAACCATCAAGCCGCTCCGGCTGCCGCTTACGCACCATGCGACGGAAGTCGCGAGCGAGCTCGATCGCCTCGCTGAGCGCGGCCGGGCCGGCGAACAGGACATCGACGAAGCGGCGTTCGATCCCGTCGAGCTTCTCGGCATCGGCCACCACCAGCCAGGCCGCGCGCCGCCCGGAGGGTGTCTTCCAGCGTACCATCGACGCGGCCGAGGGCATCTCGCGCAGGCACTGTCGCCGCAGCCAGTCGCGCACCGTGCCGGGACGGCCGGCATAGCCGAGGGCTCGGATCTCGCGCCAAAGCTGGGTGGCATTGCGGCAGCCCTCGTCCCAGCGTCGGCGGAGATGGTCGGCATGGCATTCAACGGCGCTGCCGTGGCGGGGCTGTTGCCAGGTCGGTGGTCGGCCGAGATGCAGCCAGCTCCGCAGCGTCTTGCGATCCAAGCCCGTCGCCTGCGCGATCCGGCTTTGCGACCATCCTTTGGCATGCAGGGCGAGGATCTCCTCGAACAGGGCCTGCCGTGTCGCGCGGCGCGCCAAGACCGCTTGCCGCTGCGGCGAGGCCGGCCGGGATCTCGGAGGAGGTGTCGGAGGCAAGGCCTCGTTCGCCGCACTCGCGGCGGTTACGGCCGCCTTGGTGGCGGCGCGGAGGTCATGCGGATGGCGGTCGAAGATCCGCTGCAGGGCGTCGCCCAGGTTGCGCAGCAGATGGAAACGGTCGGCGACTTGCACGGCTTCCGGCGCGCCGAGACGAGCTCCTTCGGCATAGCCGCCGGCGCGGTCACGGGCGACGATCTTTACGCCGGGATGATCTCGCAGCCAGGCGGCAACGGTCTCGGCGTCGCGATCGGGCAGCAGGTCGATGGGCCGGTTGCGCTCCAGATCGACGACGATGGTGCCGTAGCGCCGGCCGCGGCGCCAGGCCCAGTCGTCGATGCCAATGATCCTGGGTGGTGGTGCAGGCTCGACCGGGCTCGCCCGGATCAGCCGCAGCAGCGTGTCGCCGCTGACCGGCATGGCGAGGCGTGCGGCCAAGCGGAAACCGGGCTCGCCGCCCATGCCGTGCGCGATGGCACGCTGAATGTCGGCGAGCCGATCGGTACGCCGGTGCCGTGGCTTGGCCGCACCCGGCAGGCGTTCGGCAAAGATGCGGCGCGGACACGCAGGTACAGGGCAGCGGAAGCGGCGTACCCGGACCTCAAGGGCGACCACGCACCTCTGCCAGGGCAGGTCGGCGAGCCGCCGGGTGTAGTGGCTGTGCACGCGCGCGGAGGCATGGCCGCAGGCCGGGCAAGCGCCAGAGGTCGGCTTCGGGACGGCGAGGATGGTGACGCGGTCGGGGCTGGGGCGGACCCGCTCGACCGAGAGGTCGGTCGGGATCAGCGGCAGAAGATGGCGGGGCAAGGGCGAGAATCAAAGCTCCAGAGATGATCGCCACATGTGGCCCTGCACGCCCTCATCAGCCACTGCCTGCACCGAGAAAACGGAAGGACCCGTATTCTCCCCAGATGTACCCAGTGAAAACTCCCCAGGGTGTCGTCAAGTTGAGGCACGGCGCGCGGATTCGCCACGTTCATGGCGGATGTCGACGGTCGATCAGGCAGCACGGGCGATGCCGGCGACATCGCGCCAAGTCTGAAAGGCACGGTCACGGGCAGCACGGTGATCGATGGCGGTCAGGAGGTGGCGACGGAGCTGGAAGAGGTTGTGGATCTGGCCGTGACTGGCGAGGAACCGCTGGGCATCTCGCGCCGACTTGAACCGCTTCATCTGCCGTTCTCGCCGCCGCGTCGGCTGGTGCGAGACCTCGGCCCGGTTGTTGAGGTAGCGGCTCTGCCGATGCTCGATCCCGGGCAGGATCTTTCGCTTGGCGGCGCCATAGCTGCGAAGTTTATCCAAGATACGGTTGCAATCCAATCGGCGTCATCGGGACGATGTGACGGATGACCGCCATGTCTTCTTGGAGGATTACTCGGTCGACGACCAGCCGCAGAACCTTCTGCCGGATCTCGAACGGCGGAGCGACGAGGGCGTCACGAATGCCGGCACAGAACGCCTCGAGCCTTGCAGCAACCGGATCTCTCGCTCCCGCTCCGAGCGCTGACGACCGATCTCGTCGAGCCGCTCTCGTAGATGCCTGGCATGATCCTCGATCTGTCGCCGACGCTCGTTCAGATCGATCGCGGCCGCCTGATAGGCGTCGATCAGCCGCCCGACCTCACGGTCCAGGGCCTTGAGGTGGCGCTCGATGCGCGCGCCCTCGCGTTCGTCGGCACTATCGACGGCGGGATCGCCGCGGCTCTCCTCGAAGCGCGCCCGCAATAGTGCTGGCTCCGACAGCAGCCGGGTGATCCAGCACCAGACCTGATCCTCGAGGGGCTTGGCCGTGATGCTTCGGCCATGGCAGGCGCCTGGCAGATGACGCGGGTAGCGGGCCGAGCAGACGTAGCGGCGCCGGCCGCCACCGTCCGTGGCGCCGATCATGCGCCGGCCACACCGGCCACAGATCAGCAGCGCCCGCAGCAGATATTGGTGCCGGGTGTTGTTCCGTGGCGCGCGTTCGCGGTTGCGGGTGAGCTGCTCCTGAGCCTCTCGCCAGAGGTCGGCATCGATGATGGCGGGCACCGGCACCGGGATCCATTCCTCCACCGGCCGGAAGGTCTGGCAGCCCCGATCGCCCGGGCGGAGATCCTTGAACCCGATCTTACCGTGCGGTTGGACCCGATCCGCCGTGCGCCGGCGATTGTACCAGCCCTGACCTTTGTAGATCGAGTTCGACAGGATCTGGATCACGGTACTCTGCGACCAGCCGCGCCCGCCGCCCTTGCGGGTTGGCATCCCACGCTGGCTCAGGCGCTTTTGGATCGCGTAGGAACTCAGCTGCTCCTCGACCAACCAGCGGTACAGCTGGCGCACCACAACAGCCTCGCTCTCCTCAACGACGAGCCGTCGCGGCGGCGGCTCGGCCCGGCCGCTCAAGCGGTAGCCATAGGTTGGCGTACCGCCCCAGTTCACCCGCCCTTGGCGAGCCCAGAACAGACGACCACGTCGGGTCCGGTCCTGGATCAGTGCGCGCTCGTATTCGGCAAACACGCCTTGCATCTGCAACAGCATCTGCTGCTCCGGGCTGTCGCCGAAAGCATGGTTGAGGAATACGACCTCGCAGCCGGCCCGCTCGAACTCGTCGATGACCAGCACTTGGTAGGCGTAGTTGCGCGCCAAACGATCCGGCGAGCAGACCAGCACGGTCGCGCACGTTCCCTCGGCGACCAGATCACGCAACCGGTCGAGCCCGGCCCGGGCTAGCGTGGCACCGCTGCGGCCCTCGTCGAGGCAGATCAGGTCGGGCGCCAAATGCCAGCCGCGCTGGTCGGCAGCTCGTCGCAAGGCATCGATCTGGCTGTCGATCGTCTGCTCCTTGTCCTGCCTGTCCGAGGATACGCGGGCATAGGCCGCCACCAGCTTCAGCGGGCGCATCGGCGGTCTGCTGGGCCGCTCGCCACCGACAGGGACGGCCTCAAGGGGCTGCTTCTCTCCAGGCGCTTCGAAGGGGACGACTGGAGCAGATCGAGGGCCTGCCATATCCGGTGCTTGGCGTCTCGGCATGGGACAGGTTCTCCGACGACATCGACCGGCCGGTCGCGGCCATCAGCGGCGCCGGGATGGGTGGGTTTGTTCCTGGATGGCATGCGCCGCCTCCCTTCGCGTGCAGGCGCGCGGCGGGCTAACCGTTCACGGGGCAGCTCGATCTTTTAAGAATACCGACGACTTCTTTCGTCACCAGCACCTATTCCCGCCGTACAGCCCGTCGCCACAGGAGGGGCTGCATCACCTCGAAGCTCAAGCGGCTTTCGATTGTAACCATAGCAGCTCGGTCACGATC
>JBATRI010000412.1:0-4530 GCA_049292515.1 Geminicoccaceae bacterium | reverse complement strand
TCGGCTGCCAGCAGCTGCTCGAGATAGGCGCGGACTGGCGGCGGCAGGGCGCCCATCGGGTCGGGCTCGGGTTCGTTCCGCAACGCATCCGAGTGGGCGGTATGGCGCGGATCCGTTGCGTCTGCGTTGACCGGCTGGGGCGAATTCCCGGGTTCGTTTGGCGGCACCTCGTCGAGATCGAAGCCGCCGGGATAGCGGGGGATGGGCGCGTCGTCGTTGGCCGTGGGCGGCATGTCGGGTTCGTTTCGCAACGCCGCGTCGGGTTCGTCCGTGCTTTCGGCGCGTGCTTCCTTGCGGAGCTGGCGCAGCTCCTTCAGGCATCTCGACAGCTCCCTGCCCTGCTGGGCCTGGTAGCCGCGGACGGCGTTGAAGCGCTTGACGTCGAAGGTGGTCAGCGGGTCGGCCTTCTCCCACTGGAAGCCGTGCGCCGGCGGGCGGACCTTGGGCGCGGCAGCGAACAATGCCACCTCGATCCGCTCGGCGCGTTCGCCCTTCCAGAAGGCGATCGCCAGCCGGCGGGCGAGGCGGGCCTCGATCTCGGACTCGGGGCCGACCTCGGCCATCAGCCGGGCGGTCAGCGCCGCGAGCTCGGCCGCGTCCTCGCCGTCGAGGACGAGGTGCTCGAGCGCGGCGAGGCCGTGCTTGAGCGCATTGCGCGAGGCGCGGGCCTTGCCCTCGGGTGTTATGGGGCCGCGGGAGCGGGCACCGTTGCGGCGGGCGGCCTCGATCTGGGCAGGGGAGCGCGGGAGGGGGTCGGTGGCTGGCATGGTGGGCATCCGGTGGTTGCAGCCGGAGTATAGCAATTTTAGGTGTGCGTTCCTATTATAATCGCAAGACACCAAACGTAAATCTCCGGTTTCGCTCAGCGTCACTGCGATGATACGGAAATCCTTCACGGTTACCGGCAGCTTAGTCAGATAAGCCAATAAATTCAACAATGTCAGTTGGCGGTGTGCAAAGAATACTAAGTGTACCAAATCGCAGTGTCGTGGATCGCTTGGTGTATTTGCTGTAAGCTTGTAGGCCCACCGATCCGAGCAATTGCGGGAATGAAGGCAGCAATAAGGCGCAGTAGTTCGTTCCGTCGTAACTGATCCGCTAAATCTAGCATACTCAGAAGCGCTTCCTCGTGAAGCCTTTTCGGCAAGTGCCGAACGAGGCCTCCGAGGGCCCTGCCGCGAGCGTCTATGTCGCGCATTGCGCGCGCGGCGGCCAGTGCCTCAGCCAGCTGCGGCTCGCTCAGATACATGGCGAGGCCGGCAAGCGACATTGCTCGACGATACTCATCGGGGATAGTTCGGGCGGCGGCAAGCGCCTCAGTCAGCAGCCGCGACCGCTCGTTTGGATTCCGGTCGGCGGCAAGACCGGCTAGCGCCATCACGCGTGCATCTGCATCGCCGATGGCGCGTGCAGTGACCATGGCCTTAATTAGTTGAGGCTCGCTTAGCTGGGAGGCGAGGTCGAACAGGGATACGGCGCGGACCCAATCATTGGCGATGGAGCTTATGGCCGAAAAGGCCTCTTTCAGGCATCTCGGGCGCTGGTCTGCGCTGAGATAAGGGGTTAGGCCCGCCAGTGCCCTCCCGCGCGCATCTGCATCGCCGATGGCTTGAGCGGCATTGAAGGCTTCGTCCAGTTGCGGTTCACTCAAATAAGGGGCGAGGCTAGCAAAGGCCTTAGCGCGGATTTCTTCCTCTTCGATTGCTTGGGTAGCTGCGAGAGCCTGAGCCAATTGCGGCTCGTTCAGGTGTGGAGCGAGACCGCCTAAGACGATGGCGCGGCCATCCTGGTATTCGATGGCACATGCGGCGGCCAAAGCTTCGCACAGCAGGTTAGGACACACTTCATCGCGCAAGTGGGGGGCGATACCGGCCAGAGCTGTTGCGCGGGCATCCGAGCCACCGATAGCGCGTGCGGCAGCAAGTGCCTCACTCAGGTGCTGGTCGTTTAGATGCTGGGCGAGGTTAGCTAATACTCGGCCTCGAACATACTCGTTGCCGATGGTGAGGGCGGTAGCAAGTGCCTCTGTCAACAATTGAGAACGATTGTCCGGGCACCCTTGAAGAGCAAGGCCGATTAGTGCGAGGGTGCGCGCATCCTCATCGCCGATGATGCGGGCTGCAGAGAGTGCCTCGAACAGCTGGATCTTGTTTAGGTGAGGGGCGAGGCCGGCCAGCGCCTCGGCACGGGCATCTCGGTCGCTGAAGCTATGGGTCGCAGCCAGGGCCTCATCCAGTTGCGACTCGTCCAAATGCTTGGCGAGACTGGTAAGTGTTATGGCGCGGGCGTACTCATTATTGATGGCGCGGGCAGCGACGAGGGCTTCGGTCAGGTGTCTGGAGCGCTGTCCAACACATAGATGCGGGGCGACTCGGGCGAAAATCATGGCTCGTGCATTCTTGTCACCAATTGCCAGGATCATAGCGAGAGTTTCAGTTAGTTGCTGCTGATTTAAATATGGGGCGAGACTGGCCAGAGTTTTACCGCGGGCTTGTGGGTCGCGGATAGAATTGGTCGTGGCAAGGGCAACAGTAAGTTGCTGCTTACTTAAATGCGGAGCGAGTCCGGCCAGAGCCCTGGCTCGACTATCCTCGTTGCCGATACCGCAGGCAATTGCAAGTGTTTGTGATAACATCCGGCGACGCTTGGTAGCGCTCAAGTGGGGGGCAATACCGGCCACCGCCATCGCACGGGCATCCTCATTGATAATGGAACGGGCCACAGTAAGAGCTTCGATCCTCTGCAGCTCGTTCAGATATGGAGCAAGCGCAGTCAGTGCCCAGGCGCGGGCGTTCTCGTCACTGATGGTGCAAGTGCCAGATAGGGCGTCGGCCAACTGAGTCTCGTTCAAGTGTGGGGCGAGATCAGCCATCGCCCAAGCGCGGGCATGTTCGTAGCCGATGGCGAAGACGCTGGCGAGAATCTCAGATAACAGGGGGGCGCGCTCGCTGACATTCAGGTGGGGAGCGAGGCCAGCGATCGCTGTGGCACGCGCAGCCATGTTATCCATGGCCCGGGCGATGGTGAGTGCGTCTGCGAGTAGGTGTTTCCGTTCGATCTCACCGAGGGACGGCAGTATGCCTGCGGCGACAGCGCAAAAGCTGGTATGCCCGGCAAATCGACTTAAATAAAGCGCTTGCTCACGGCTGAACACTCCCTTCTTGGCAGCGGCAGTCAGTAGGTCGGCGAATGTATTGGTGCCGAGACTTCGCAGCGAGGCGAGGATCAGGCCGCATCGCAGGGCGAGGCCTAGAGCTTCGGTGGAGGCGGGGCGCTGCGTCGCGATATTGAGGCGGGCACGTTTGAGCAGGTTCGCGACATCGCCACCGAAGCTGCTCGGGCCGCCTTCGAGATGCTCGCGGGCAAGCCGCCAGCCGTTCTGGGTGAGGCTCGACCAGTCGGAAAGTGCCGTTGAAGCGCTCTCAAGGTGGGCGGTGTAGTAGAGGAGCAGGTAGGGAGGGCAGCTGTCCGGCGACAGCTGGCCGCTGTTCAGCGAATTGACCATCGACTGTCCCCAGGCGAGGAACGCAGCGCGCGCGGAGTCGAGGATGTGCTCGTCGCCGAAATATTCGCGACGCAGATAGTCGCCAAGCTTGGGATGGCTCAGAACGTAGCCCGGCCTGTTACCGTCACCGTGAAGGAAGCGGGCCACGGGCTCCAGCGCGTGGCGCGGTAGTGTAAACCGTTCATCCCGCAGATGACGGCACAGGTCGGCGAGATCTGCATGGCGCAGCGGACCCAGAGCGCAGGCAAGGATGGAGAACAGCAGGTCAACGGTCGAGCGGTCGACTACGATGCCGTCCGCCCGCCACAGGCTCTCCTGGTCCTCCAGCCAGCGGCTGAAGTAGGCGCCGAAGCCAGGCTCAAGTTTGGCCAGGGCGAGCGGAGGAACGGGTCGGCCCGACTCGATCCGTTGTACGAGCTCCTCGACGTAGAGGGCGACCAGCAGCGGGTCGCCACTGGTCAGGCGCGCCAATTCGGCCGCCAGCGCGGGGACGCCAGAGGTGATGGCCGACGAGTGGCGGAGCACGTCCTCAATCCCGGCGCCGTTGAGCCCGGGGACCTCGATAGCGGCGGTTCCGGCCCCTGGCCGGCCCCAGCCGAGCCGGCCGAGCCAGCCGGCCGGGCCGGCGTCGCCAGCCTGGATACGGCCAGAGACGAGAATGCGCAGGCCAGGGGATAGCGTAGGTGGCAGCAGGGCGGGGTCGAGCCGCCAGCCGGCGGCTTCGTCGAGGCCGTCGACGACGAGGAGCAGCGGCCGGTCGAGCTCTCCGGCGCGGCGCAGGAAGTCGATGGCGAAACCGCGGTAGTGGCCGACTGGATCGCTGCTGGCGGCCGGCAGCTCGACGGCCAGAAGGGTGGCGAGGCGGGCGGCCAGCGCGTGGTGGAACAACTCGGCGCGGTTGGTGGCGAAGCGGGCGCTGACCGGGAGGAAGACGAGGTGGCAGCGGTCGCCGAGGCTGGCCAGCCAATGGGTGACGAGGGCACTCTTGCCGCGGCCGGCGGGTGCCCAGAGCAGCAGGCGGCGGG
>JBATRI010000411.1:0-9253 GCA_049292515.1 Geminicoccaceae bacterium | reverse complement strand
AGGCCGGCCTCGCCATCGAGATGGGGGCCGATGCCACCGACATCGGCCTCACCATCCACGCCCACCCCACCCTCTCCGAATCCATCGGCATGGCCGCCGAAATGTACGAAGGCACCATCACCGACCTCATCGCCCCTAAAAAGAAACACTGAGCACAAAGGAGGGGATCGGTGGCGCAGGGACGAGCGCGGGTGAGCGAGCTTTGCCAGCAAGCGTGCCGGAGGCGATGCCTCCCACGCCAAATTCGCATCAGGAGGCGATAAGTGGACGATTCGTTGTCGCAGTCGGCGTTGGAATATCATCGCTATCCGCGTCCCGGGAAGATCGCCGTGATGCCGACCAAGGGGATGAGCAACCAGCGTGATCTGGCGCTGGCCTACAGCCCCGGGGTGGCGGTGCCCTGCCTCGAGATCCAAAAGGACCCGCTGACGGCCTACGAGTACACGGCCAAGGGCAACCTCGTGGCGGTGATCTCCAACGGTACGGCGGTGCTGGGGCTGGGCAATATCGGGGCGCTCGCCGGCAAGCCGGTGATGGAGGGCAAGGGCTGCCTTTTCAAGAAGTTCGCCGGCATCGATGTGTTCGACATCGAGATCGACGAGACCGACCCGGACAAGCTGGTCGAGACGATAGCGTCCCTGGAGCCGACCTTCGGCGGGATCAATCTCGAGGACATCAAGGCACCCGAGTGCTTCGAGATCGAGACCCGGCTGCGGGCGCGGATGAAGATCCCGGTCTTTCACGACGACCAGCACGGTACGGCGATCGTGGCGGCGGCGGCGCTGCTCAACGCGCTGCACGTGGTCGGCAAGGAGATCGGCGAGGTCAAGCTGGTCTGCTCGGGTGCGGGCGCGGCGGCGATCGCCTGCCTGAACATCGTCGTCGGCCTGGGGATCAAGAAGGAGAACGTCTGGGTCACCGACAGCAAGGGCGTGGTCTATCTGGGCCGCACCGAGGCCATGGACCCGCAGAAGGCGCAGTACGCGCAAGATACGCCAGCCCGCACGCTGGGTGAGATCATCGACCATGCCGACGTGTTCTTCGGCCTGTCGGCGGCGGGCGTGCTGAAGCAGGAGATGGTGGCGCGGATGGCCGAGCGGCCGATCATCCTGGCCATGGCCAACCCCGACCCCGAGATCCGACCGGAGCTCGCCAAGGAGGTCCGCCCGGACTGCATCATCGCCACCGGCCGCTCGGACTACCCGAACCAAGTCAACAATGTCCTATGCTTCCCGTTCATCTTCCGAGGTGCCCTCGACGTCGGCGCCACCACGATCAATGAGGAGATGAAGCTCGCCTGCGTGCGTGCCATCGCCGAGCTCGCCCGCGCCGACGTGTCCGACGTGGTGGCCGCGGCCTACGGCAAGCAGGACATCAAGTTCGGCCCCGAATATCTGATCCCGCCGCCGTTCGATCCGCGGCTGATCACGACCGTGGCCCCGGCGGTGGCGGCGGCGGCGATGGAAAGCGGCGTCGCGACCCGGCCCCTGGCCGATCTCAAGGCGTACCGGGCGAGCCTGCAGCGTTATGTCTACACCTCGGGCACGGTAATGCAGCCGGTGTTCGCGGCGGCGGCCGAGCAGGCGACGCGGAAGATCGTCTACGCCGAGGGCGAGGACGATCGGGTGCTGCGCGCGGCCCAGGTGGCGGTCGACGAGAAGCTGGCGCGGCCGGTGCTGGTCGGTCGGCCGGACGTGATCGGCGCCAAGATCACGCAGCTGGGCCTGCGCCTGGCGCTGGAACGCGACTACGACGTGGTGAGCTTCGATGACGAGGCGCTGATCGAACGGGCGGCCGAGGCCTATTACCAGCAGGGCAAGCGGCGCGGGCTGATGCGCGACTATGCGGCGGCGGAGATGCGCCGCAACGGCACGCTGATCGGTGCCATGCTGGTGCACGAGGGCCTGGCCGACGGCATGCTGTGCGGTACGGCCGGCCCCTATGCCAGCCACCTGAAATACGTGGCCGAGGCGATCGGACTGCGCGACGGCGTCGACGACCTGGCGGCCATGCATCTCCTGATGCTGCCGAACCAGACCGTGTCGATCTGCGACACCTACATCAATGTCGACCCCAGCGCGGAACAGCTGGCCGGCATCACCCTGCTGGCGGCCGAGGAGCTGCGCCGGTTCGGGCTGGAGCCGCGGGTAGCGCTCCTGTCCCACTCGAGCTTCGGCTCGGCCGACACCCCGGCGGCGCGCAAGATGCGGGCCGCCCTGGCGCTGCTGCGCGCCCGTGCGCCCGAGCTTGAGGTCGACGGCGAGATGCATGCCGATGCGGCGCTGTCCAAACGGATCCTCGACCGGACCATGCCGGACTCGCCGCTGACCGCCGAGGCCAACCTCCTGGTGATGCCCAACCTGGATGCCGCCAACATCACCTTCAACGCGCTCAAGATCGTCGCCGGCGAAGGGGTGACGGTGGGGCCGATCCTGCTGGGGGCCGCCCGGCCGGTCCACATCCTCACCCCCACCAGCACCGTCCGCCGCCTCGTCAACATGACCGCACTCACCGCCGTCGACGCCGCCAGCAGCCGCCAGGCCTGACCGGCAACAGGGAGGAAATCCATGGTTGCAGCCGCAATCGGCGCCGGAGGTCCGGCGCACTCCAAGCCTTGGTACAAGCACCTTTATGTCCAGGTGCTGTGCGCGATCGTCCTCGGTGTCCTCTTGGGCGTGTTCTACCCGGACATCGGCGCGCAGATGAAGCCGCTGGGCGACGCGTTCATCAAGCTGATCAAGATGCTGATCGCGCCCATCATCTTCTGCACGGTGGTGCACGGCATCGCCAGCATGGAGGACATGAAGAAGGTCGGCCGGGTCGGCATCAAGGCCCTGCTTTATTTCGAGGTGATGACCACGATCGCCCTGGTCATCGGCCTGATCATCGTCAATCTGTGGCAGCCCGGCGTCGGCATGAACATCGACCCGGCCTCGCTCGACGCCAAGGCGGTGGCCGCCTACACCGCCAAGGCCGGCGAGCAGTCGACGGTCGACTTCCTGCTGCACATCATCCCGAGCACGGTGGTGGGTGCCTTTGCAGACGGTGAGATCCTGCAGGTCCTGCTGATCGCCATCCTGTTCTCGTTCGCGCTGCACTGGCTGGGCGAGCGCGGCAAGCCGCTGCTGGGGATCATCGACCAGACCGCGCACGTGTTCTTCGGTATCGTCGGCATCGTCATGAAGGTGGCGCCGATCGGCGCGTTCGGGGCCATGGCGTTCACCATCGGCAAGTACGGCCTCAGCACGCTCGTGTCCCTGGGCTCGCTGATGCTTGGTTTCTACGCCACCTGCCTGATCTTCGTCTTCGGCGTGCTGGGCTTCGTCGCCTGGCTGTGCGGGTTCTCGATCTTCAAATTCATCCGCTACATCAAGGAGGAGCTGCTGATCGTGCTCGGCACCAGCTCCTCGGAATCGGTGCTGCCGCGGATGCTGGCCAAGATGGAAAATCTGGGCTGCGACAAGTCCGTGGTCGGCCTGGTGATCCCGACCGGCTACTCGTTCAACCTGGACGGCACCTGCATCTACCTCACCATGGCAGCGGTGTTCCTGGCTCAGGCCACCAACACCGACCTCTCCTTGGGCCAGGAGCTGGGGCTGATCGGGGTCCTGCTCTTGACCTCCAAGGGGGCGGCCGGGGTCACCGGTTCGGGCTTCATCGTGCTGGCGGCCACGTTGGCCTCGGTCGGCACGGTGCCGGTGGCCAGCATAGCGCTGATCCTGGGCGTCGACCGCTTCATGTCCGAGGCCCGGGCACTGACCAACCTGGTCGGCAACGGTGTGGCCACCGTCGTCGTCGCCAAATGGGAGAACGCCCTGGACACGGTCCGCATGCAGCGGCTGCTGAACCAGGAGACCGACGCGGAAGCCGATGATCCGGAAGCCGTGCTCGTCATCGAGGAGATCGACCAGGAGCCGTACATTCCGGGGCCGGGGCCGAGGCCGCAAGCGACTTGAGCGATGCATCCCACCTCGTGGCGGTCGGCCGCCCGGGGTGGGACGTTCCCAAAGGGGAGGGCAAGCGATGCAGACCGAATCCGGTACGCCCGCACACCAAGATAGCGCCGCCTCCGGCCAGTCGGCGCTGCACCCGACCGAGATGGGCGGCGGTCGTGATCCTTCGAGGCCACACATCGTGGTGGTCGGCGGCGGTGCTGGAGGGCTCGAGCTGGTGACCCGGCTGGGCGATACGCTGGGCAAGCGAGGCTTGGCCGAGATCACGCTGATCGAGAAGGCGCGTACCCACCTGTGGAAGCCACTGCTGCATGAGGTCGCCGCCGGCAGCCTGGATCTCGACGATCATGGGCTGGATTATCTGGCCCAGGCGCACTGGCATCATTTCCGCTATCGGATCGGCGAGATGATCGGCCTTGATCGGGCCGCCAAGCAGGTCTTGGTTAGCGCGACATATGACGAGGACGGCCGGGTGGTCACCCCCGAGCGCGCGATCGGCTACGACACGCTGGTGCTGGCGATCGGGAGCACCAGCAACGATTTCGGCACACCCGGCGTGGCGCAGCATGCCATCGCCCTGGACACGACCGTGCAGGCGGCGCGGTTCCACCGCCGTCTGGTCAATGCCTGCCTGCGCGCGCACACCCAGGCCGAGCCGGTGCGCCCCGGCCAGCTGCACGTGGCGATCATCGGCGCCGGCGCCACCGGCACCGAGCTGTCGGCCGAGCTGCACCGGACCGCACGGGCCGTGGTGGCCTACGGGCTCGACCGGATCGACCCGGACAAGGACATCAAGATCACCTTGATCGAGGCTGCCGACCGCATCCTGCCGGCGCTCCCGGAACGGCTGTCGGCGGCGACGACCGCGCTGCTGGGAGAGCTCGGGGTCGACGTTCGGGCCACCGCCCGCGTGACGGAGGTGCGGGCCGACGGCGTGCAGCTGGCGGACGGCGACTTCATTCCATCCGAACTCGTGGTCTGGGCCGCCGGGGTCAAGGGCCCGAACGTGCTGGCGGACCTCGACGGACTGGAAGTCAGCCGCTCCAACCAGCTGGTGGTGACGCCCACGCTGCAGACCACCCGCGACCCGGATATCTTTGCCATTGGTGATTGTGCCTTCCTGCAGCTGGAAGGCCATGCACGACCACTGCCGCCACGCGCCCAGACGGCGCACCAGCAGGCGAGCCATATGCTGCGCCAGATCAAGCGACGACTCAAGGGTGCGGAGTTGCGGCCGTTCGTCTACCGCGACTTCGGCTCGCTGGTGTCGCTGGGTGAGTATTCGACGGTGGGTAGCCTGATGGGGTTCGTGGTCGGCAAGAGCATGATGATCGAAGGCTACTTTGCCAGGCTGATGTACCGCTCGCTGTACAAGATGCACCAGCGTGCGCTGCACGGGACCTTCAAGGTCTTCCTGGAGACGTTGGCACGCATGATCACCCGCCGCACCGAGCCGCACGTCAAGCTGCACTGAATGGGCCGGACGAAGCGACGTTGGGACCCTGCACCCCGGGCAGTGGCTTCGGGAGCGGCAGGACCAATCGGCTTGTTGCACGACGCGTAACGTTGCTGCGATGAACGCGATCTCTTCGGCACGCCGCGCGGTCTGGTCGTATCTCGGCTGCGCTCTGGGGCTGGTGATCTTCGTTGCATCGATCCTCGCCGCCGGGGCGTGGGCCGAACACAACCAGTTGATGGCGATCCGAGAGCGTGGCGCGGCTCGGCTCGACCTCCAGGCGGCCCTGCTCGAACAGGAGTTATCCCGGTACCACTATCTTCCAGCCGCCGTCCGTCTCAATCCGGACGTGATCAGGTTGCTGGAACAGCCGGGCGATGCCGGATTGGCGGAGAGAGTTGACCGCTTTCTCAAGGCGCTGAACCAGGAGGCCGGTGCCAGCGATCTCTATTTGTTGAATCGTGACGGTAAAGTAATTGCTGCCAGCAATTGGGACAAGAGGACTAGCTTTGTTGGCATCGATCTTTCCTATCGGCCCTATTTTCAAGATGCGCTGCGCACCGGTGTCGGACGCATCTACGGGATCGGCACGACGACCGCCGAGCCTGGCTACTACTTCGCCCAGGCCGTCGATGGTGGCGCAAAGCCGCCGCTCGGCGTCGCGGTCGTCAAGGTCAGCCTGGACCGCCTCGAAAGCCCATGGCCGCGCACGCCCGCGGCAATGGTCGTGGACGGCGATGGTGTCGTGATCCTGGCAAGCCGGCTGGAGTGGAAATACCGCACGCTGGCACCCCTCTCCATGGAAACCATCCAGCGCATCCAGGCCACGCGGCAGTTCGAGCAAACGACTCTTCTGCCGCTCGACATACGCTCGCAGCGCGATCTGGGCGACGGCGCAAGCGTCGTGACGCTGGCGGACGACGGTGATCGGCGCCGGCATGAGCTGCTGCTGCAGGAGCGGGTGCTCGCCACGTCCAGCTGGCGCGTTCTCCTGCTGACCGAGCTCGATGACCTGGCGACCGTGGTTCACAGCGCCCAGGCCGTAGTGGGCTTCGGACTCGGGTCGTTGGTGCTGCTTGGTCTCTACTTCCGGCAATGGCGTCGGTCACTCAGGCTCGAGCGCTCCGCCCATACAGCCTTGGAGCGCGCGAATCTCGACCTCGAGCAGAAAATGGCCGAACGCACGGCGGATCTCCTGGCAGCCCAGGACGAACTCGTCCACGCCAGCAAGCTCGCGGCGCTGGGTCAAATGGCCGCCGGCGTGACGCACGAGCTGAACCAGCCGCTCGCGGCACTGCGCACGCTGTCGGACAACGCGATCACACTCCTGCGGCGCCAACGGGTCTCCGAGACCGAGGTCAATCTCGGCATGATCGGGCAGATCGTCGAGCGCATGGCCCAGATCACGACGCAGCTCAAGGTGTTCGCCCGCAAACCCACCGGTGCCACTCGGCCCATCGTACTGAAGCCATCGATCGACCATGCGCGCATGGTCGTCGCCGGCACCGCCCAGATGCGGCAGATCGATGTCGACCTCGAGATGCAGGATCCGGACATGCAGGCGATGGCGGATCCCTCGCTGCTCGGGCAGATCCTCGTCAATCTGCTGAGCAATGCGCTCGATGCGATCGGCGACCGCGCGAATGGGCGGGTGAGCATCAAGGTGGCGCGTGGCGTCGGGCTGGTCACGATCGCCGTCGCGGACAACGGCCCAGGCATCCCCTGCGACGTGCTGCCGAGCCTGTTCGAGCCGTTCTTCACCACCAAGGATCCCGGTGCCGGGTTGGGCCTTGGCCTGACCATCTGCGAGGGCATCGCCAGGGAGCTCGGCGGTAGCCTCGTGGCACGCAACCTGCCGGAAGGCGGCGCCGAGTTCACGATCGAGCTGATGGCGCCGCCTGCGGCGAGCGGAGAGGTCCATGTCTGAATCCGATCAGCTCCGGGTCCTGTTCGTGGAGGACGATCCGGCGGTGCGCTTCGGCGGCCAGCAGGCATTGAGCTTGGCTGGAATCAATGTTGAGGCATTTGGCTCGGCGGAGGCGGTGCGCCCACATTTGTGCCCCTACCTGCCGGGCATTCTCGTGGCCGATGTCCGATTGCCGGGGATGAGCGGGCTCCAGCTGCTCGACGAGGCCTTGCGCGTCGACCCCACCCTGCCGGTGATACTGGTCACCGGGCATGGTGATATCGCCATGGCTGTGCAGGCCATGAAGTCCGGTGCCTATGACTTCATCGAAAAGCCGTTTTCCTCCGACTATCTGGTCAGTAGCGTCCAGCGTGCGCTCGAGAAGCGCCAGCTCACCTTCGAGGTCGACAAGCTGCGGCGGAAGCTGGAGGATCAACGGGGCATTGAAAGCATTCTGATCGGTCACTCGGTGCTGATCGACAAGCTGCGGCACGCCATCATGAAGCTCAGCGACGCCAGCCCCGACATCATCATTACTGGAGAGACCGGCACCGGCAAAGAGCTGGTGGCCTCATGTCTGCACCAATATTCTCGTCTGCGTGACCGGAACTTCGTGCCGCTGAACTGCGGTGCCATACCGGAGCTCATCTTCGAGAGCGAGATCTTCGGCCATGAGCCGGGCGCGTTTACCGGCGCGCAGAAACGGCGCATCGGCAAGTTCGAGCACGCCGCCGGCGGCACGCTGTTTCTGGACGAGATCGAGGCCATGCCGCTGTCCATGCAGATCAAGCTGCTGCGAGCCTTGCAGGAGCGTCGGATCGAGCGGCTGGGCTCAAACGAGCTGCTCGATGTCGAGGTGCGGATCGTCGCCGCGACCAAGATCGAGCTGGGGCAGCTGGTCGAGCAGGAGAAGTTCCGCCAGGATCTCTATTACCGGCTCGATATCGTGCGGCTGGAGGTGCCGCCGCTGCGCGAGCGGCGCGAGGATATACCGCTCCTGTTCGAGCATTTCGTGCTGCAGGCAGCGCAGCGTTACCGGCAGCCTGCACCGCTGGCGCCGGAGAAGCTGGTCCGCCAGCTCATGACGCACAGCTGGCCGGGCAACGTGCGCGAGCTGCGCAACATCGCCGACCGGTTCGTGCTCGGCGTGCTCGGCCCACCCCACCTGGACGCGCAAGAGTCGCTGGCGACCAAGGGGCTGGCCGATCAGGTCGACGAGTTCGAGCGCAGCATCATCGTCGACCAGCTCCGGCGGCGGCAGGGCAATGTCACGGCGGCGAGCGAGGCGCTGGGGATCCCGAAAAAGACCCTCTACGACAAGATCAAGCGCTACGAGCTCGTGCCGGAATCCTTTCGTCGGGCTCCGATGGAAGGCGCTCGCTCGAAGACTGGACCGGCCTAGTTTTTAGAGCTGATCACGGGTCGGCTGCGCGCTCGTGGCCTTGTTCAACTAGGCAATACAGAGCTTATCCCCTTGAGCAGGTTCCTGATCTTCGCTTCGATGATATCATCAATCTTGGATTGCAGCGGCATATCGTAGATGAACTGGCGGACGCCGAGGTAGAAGATGGAGGCGTGGAGAGCCCAGATCATCTCGATCTCTAGATCCGTGGGTGGAATTTCCTCCGTTGCGCGACGCCGAAATTCCAAGCGGATCTCGGCGACGATCTTGACGAATATTCTCTCGCGCAGCAGCCGCAGGTAGCGGGCATTGAAGTCCAGGCCTTTCAGGCCGGCGAACATGAACAGCCGGACCCATTCCCTGGTGACGATGACCCGGGCGTAGCTCTGGTAGAATCCGGTCAGCCTGGCCTCGAGCGGCAGGCTGCGGTCCTGGATCAGCTCCTCCCAGAACGGGTCCCAGCGGCCGACGAAGACCTCCTGGTAGACCCGCTCGATCAGCGCCTCCTTGCTCGGGAAGTAGCGGTAGAGCAAAGG
>JBATRI010000410.1:0-4607 GCA_049292515.1 Geminicoccaceae bacterium | reverse complement strand
GCCCGCACCCCGTCGGCGGCGTAGCTCGCCGACGGTCGGGTGGCACCGAAGCTGGCCAGGATGCCGTCGCCCATGAACTTGTCGACGCTGCCGCCCTCCGCCCGGATCACCCGGACCATCCGCGCCTGATAGTCCGAGAGCAGCCGCATCACCTCGGTCGGCGGCAGGCGCTCCGCCAGCGGCGTGAAGCCGCGCAGATCGACGAACAGGATCGCCGCATCGCGCAGCTCGGCCTGGCCGGGGACGAGATCCATTTCGGCCCTGGCGATCCGCCCGGCGATCTCGGGCGCGAAGAAGCGGGACAGGCCGACCACGGCCTGCTGCTCCGTCACCGCCCGCGCCAGCAGCGAGCGCGCTCGATGCAGCGCCAGGGCCAGGATCCCCGTTACCATCAGGATCGAGACGATCTTGTCGAACTCGGCCCCGAGCAGGATGTTGTTGGACATGGCGTAGTCGGCAAAGCTGTGGGTGCGGTGGACGCCGTCGGTGAACCACATGGCATAGGCCACCAGCACGACCCAGCCCGCCGCCGCACTGACGCCGGCCAGGATCACGAAGCGGGGCTCGAAGCGCAACGTCCGCAACGCGATGAAGATGAACACGTACATCAGGGTCGGCGCCTTGAAGTAGATCGCCGGCGGGGCCTGGTACTGCAGATGAAAGCTCCAGATGGTCACCATCAGCAGCGTGATGTCGGCCACCACCGAGATCGACAGGAACCACTCCGGCAGCCGCCGCCGCAGGGCCAGCACGAAACGCACGACGGTGAACACGCCGTACACGGCCAGGGCCATGGGCACCGGCTCGAACTGCACCGACGGCGGAAAGCCCTTGGGCGCCAGGCTGTAGAGGACGGCGAACGTGCCGATGGCCGCGAACTGCAGCAGCGTGACGATGATCTCGCTGATGCACTGCTCGCGGCCGATCTCCTCCTGCACCCGACGTGGCAGATGCGCCGGCATCGGCGGCCCCAGGAGCAGCAGGCGCAGGCGGCCCCACACCGACGTCGATTCCGGCCTGATGACGAGCGACGGCAGCATGGGTGGACATCCTCGATGCGGTGCAGCAAGTCCGCGCCATGATCGGATCCCGGGCTCGCAGCGGCAAGGTCGTTGGTGCTCGAGGCAACCCTGCTCGCGCTTTAGGTCAAGCCCAGCACATGTTGCATTTCTGTGCATTTCTTGTGCGCCATGGCCACGGTCTTCCCACAATCCCGCGGAATCACTGGCAATGCTGCAATGCAGAAACGCCTGTTCTCCAGGCATGGGTGCGCAACATATAAGCAGCAGTGAATTTAACGCCCGCACCGATCTTCGGCCGGCGGGCACCTAGGAGACAATCGTGACGACGACACTTGTGAATGCCTACCGTGGCCTCAGCACCCCCGCCTCGCGTGGCAATTCGACCAACGATTCCGGCAGCGTGCTCGGCCATCTGCTCCAGCGCGTCGGTTCCTGGTTCGGCGAGCAGCGTCGCTACCGGCAGACGATGAACGAGCTGTCGGCCCTGACCGACCGTGAGCTCGACGATATCGGCCTGCGTCGCAGCGAGATCGAGGTCGTTGCCCAGCGTTGTGCGCATTGCGGATGATGCAGCCGGCAACGCCGCCGACCGTACCTAGACCGGCCGCCTCAGGGCGGCCGGTTTGCGTTTGAGGCCGGTGGCGCTCACAGCAGACAACCCGTGAGGTCGGCCCTGATGCGGGCGCGAAATTCGTTGACCGCCCGCAGGCTGCGCCTCAGCTCCTCACGCTCGCGCGCCGCCAGGCGCCCCGGCGCCACGAGATTGCCGACCGGCCGGCCGGCGCGGTAGTCCGCGATCTGCTGCCTGAGCTGCAGCCCGGTCAGCAGCGTGAACGCGCCGCGCAGACGATCGGCATCGTCGGTTGCCAGAGTCTCCAGCGCCACCAGACCGTCGATCCGGTCCAGAGTGCCGGTCGCGGCGATGCCTCGGCCCAGAGCCAGCAGCCGAACGCCTTCGGCCAGCGGCAGCGTGCCGTTGAGTTTGAGGTCGATCTCGGGGCGCAGGCGGCCGAACAGCCCGATGCTGGCGCGGTGCTCGGCCTGCAGCCCGAACATCAGCATCAGGAAGCCATGGTCCCCGGCGGCTGCCCTGGTGACGTCGGCACGCAGCTCCTCGGCAAGCCGGCATTCGCCATAGACGCAGCGGAAGTCGAAGAGGATGTCGCAGGCCAGCAGCATCTCCGGATCCCGGCCGCGCATCCAGAGCGCCACCTGCTGCCGCCATTGGGCCAGTGTCTTCCGCCAGATCGGGCTCGTCGCCATCACGCCACCGCGACACAGCGGGATGCCCAGCCCGTCCAGCGCGGCCGTCATCCGCCGGGCGAGTCCGACGAACCAGGCGTCGATCGCTTCCTGACGCTCGTCCGGATAGTCCGCCAGCACGAAGCCGTTGTCCTGATCGGGGAAGAGCAGGCTCTCGCCCCGGCCGCCGGAGCCCATGACGATGCAGGCGAACGCTATCGGCGGCGGCCCGAGCTCCGCCACCAGCAGGCGCAGCACGCGACGGTGGAGATCGTTGTTGATGTCGGCCAGCAACGCCTGGATCTCCGGCGCCGGCACGCCGTCGGCCAGCAACCGCTCGGCCAGCCGGACCTGTGCCGCCTTGACCCGGGCCAGACCCGCGAGACTGTCCTCATGCGTCAGCTGGTCGATGTCGTCGACCAGAGGCCCCGCGGCGATCGCCAGCGCCTCGTGCAGCTCCAGCATGCCGACGACCGCCCCGTCGCCGTCGACGACCGGCTGGTGTCGCAGCAGCCGCCGCCGCATGAAGCCGATCGCTCGGTAGAGATGCTCGTCTGGCCGAACCGTCAGCACGGGCGCGCTCATCACGCCCGACACCGGTCCGGGCCGGTTGGGGAACCGCCTTACCGCATCCTGCTCGGTGACGATTCCCAAGATGCGATGCGCCGCATCGACCACCAGCGCCGCGGACGCTGCCGCCTCCGCCATGCGCCGCAACACCTCCCCGGTATCGGTCTCAGGCGACACCAGAACCGGTGGCGGCGCCATCTTCTCGCTGACGACCCGCCGGAACACCGCCGTCCGCGAGCTGGTCATCACCGGGACGGACCGGTTACAGGGGGCGACGCGACCGCATCGTCCAGGCCGAGATCGGCCACCGTCCCTCGCGCGCATCCGGCTCTCGCCACGGTTCGTTCCCCGATCTGCCCAGGCGCATGCTACCACATCGACGGCCGGGGCCGCAGCCGCCCGTCGCCGGGTGGGTCTGGCGCAACGGGAAGTCGACTCGGCTGATCTCACCAAACAGCTCGGCGCCCGCCGAACAGCAGCCACCGAGCCGGCGCGACGAGATCGGACTTGTCACTGGCGACGATCGCCTCGGCCGCTAGCAGGCAGTAGGCCACCGATTCCTGCACCTTGCCGAACACTTCCACCAACCGCAGACGAATGCTCTTGCTGTGATCGGTGGCTTTGGCCGTGAAGTTGCCCAACCGACAGCCGTTGCGCATATCGTCCCGCTGCATCCGGCTGTTGACGGTGTCGATATAGGCATCGAGCCATCGCAGCGACGACAGCGATACGTCGTGAAGTATCTGATCCATCACTTGGCAAATGTCTATAAAGTAAATATCCATCAACTCAAGGTCGAAGGCTTCTTTCGACGTTAAGCTATTGGTGGATGATCTTGCCATAAGGGCAACATATTCATCAATATTGACCGATCAACCACCGGCCTACACGATCGCATCCATGCAAAATGCTGCCAACAACGATGGACACTCATCACGGACACCAAACAGTTGTTCTGGAATCATTCTATTCAAGCATGAAGCAAGCGGCAAACAAATGACTCTTCAATATCAAATTTTGACAGTTTCAGTCTGTATTTTATTGGTTGATCTCACTTCCATTCTTTACCGAAAGTCATGCTGGCGGGCTGTTAGCGGCCCAGTATTGATATGTATGAGCGCTGCTGTCGAGCTTGGTCAACAGTTCTGTCGCTTCATTTTGCACAGCGCATTAGACGTACTTATTCCAGGTGGAGTCACGCCATGCGACTTTGCACCAAGTGCCGGTTTGCCGATATTCGCTCCGACGCCGGACCCAGCGTCGACGTGCTACGTTGCCGGCGGCCTATTGCAATCTCGCCCGTCGACGGGTCGTTGGTCACGCTGGACAGCCCATGCAAATTGCAGCGTTCGGGATCTCGGGTGACAGCCTGGCTGCTGGGGTTCTGTGGTCCGGGCGGGCGGCACTGGCGGGGTCGCGATGGGTATAGGCACGGCTACCGAGCGCACCGCACGAGGCTATGGTGCCCAACCGGTCCACGGCACGTCGACGGTTCGAGCCTGGCCGCGGGCCGGTCGTCGCCCAACTTGCCCTAGTCCGGCCAGGCCAGCAGCCGCTCGTAGCCCCTGGCCTTCAGCTCCTCGAGCACCGGCGAAGGTTGGCCGCGGATCGCCTCCAGCGTCTGGGCCACGGCCTCCGCCACCTGCTCGGCCTCGCCGGGGTGCAGGTTGCAGGGGTCGAGATAGAACAGGCCGTGCTCGGCCTCGTGGTCGCGGACGATGACCGGTGGCTCGCCTGCGGCCAGCGCCGCGGCCAGTGCCCAGGCCGTGGTGC
>JBATRI010000409.1:0-2395 GCA_049292515.1 Geminicoccaceae bacterium | reverse complement strand
ACCGCCGCGATCATCGACAGCCAGAGTGTGAAGGGCGCAGGAAAAGGGGCTCTCGCGTCGACCCGTCGGGTTTCGATGCGGGCAGGAAGGTCAACGGCAGGAAGCGGCACATCCTGGTCGACACGCTGGGCCTGCTGTTGAGCGCCACGATCCATCCCGCTGACGTCCAGGACCGTGATGGAGCCTTGCCGGTGCTTCGGGCGGCGCGGCGGCTGTTCCCGTTCGTCGAGGTGATCTTTGCCGACGGCGCCTACCGCGGTGCTGCGACCGCGGCGGCGGTGGCCAGGACCGGCCGCTGGCGGCTCGAGGTCG
Source organism: Geminicoccaceae bacterium (assembly GCA_049292515.1). Taxonomy (GTDB): domain Bacteria; phylum Pseudomonadota; class Alphaproteobacteria; order Geminicoccales; family Geminicoccaceae; genus Benzoatithermus. The sequence continues at coordinate 2,083 of JBATRI010000409.1, read as the reverse complement.
TCAGCCGTGGCAACGCCAAAGGCTTCGTGCCCCTGGCCAAGCGCTGGATCGTGGAGCGGACCTTCGCTTGGCTCGGGCGCTGCCGCAGGCTCGCCAAGGACTTCGAGAACCTCGCCGTCAACGCGCTTGCCTTCCTCTGCCTCGGCATGATCCGCCTCATGCTGCGGAGGCTCGCAAGGCCCTCAGCCGCCTAGCAAACCTCGCGGACAGGCTCTTAGCTACGATTTGGTCGTAGCTGCCCGCAGCTGCGGCGGCGGCATCTATGCTGCCGAGGGCAGCGTCCTATCGATTTCCGGCAGTACTATCGCAATCAATCGTGGAACCGGCTACCGCTACGGCAATGGCGGCGGACTGTGCTTCGACGGGAGTACCATCGAGATCAAGAGGAGCACCATCACCGGCAATGTCGCGGGTGGTCTTGCTGGTGGTATCCTCGCAGAGGCTTCACGTTTGACCATCACCGACAGCACCATTGGCGCCAACGATAGTAGGGAGGGTCATGCGAGCGGTGGCCGTGGTGGCGGCATCGTCGCCTCGGGCACCATTGTAATCTCCAACAGCACAATGACCGGCAATCAGTCACATAATCTTGGCGGCGGCGGAGTTTTTGTTTCCGAGGGGGCGATGCTTGCCGTCAACAACAGCATCATGGCCGGAAATTTTGATGACGCTGAATCCGGGCGAAAAGCCGACGACGTGTCCGGGACGATCACGATGAGCAACGGCCACAACGTATTTGGCACGGACGTCACGGGCAACATCGCCGGCGACCGGGAGAACGTGGCGGCGGGCACCGTCTTCGCCGCGATAGATCGTGCGACGGGCGGTGGCAAGCTCGACCCGCGAGGCATCGTGCCGCTCAAGAAGAACCTGCTTAGCAATCCGGCCCTCTCTGCTGCCGACCCGATCATCGCCAGCAATACGGGTCAGCTCGGCACGACCAAGCGGCCGCAGCTCGCCAGAAGCCTGCCCGATATCGGTGCTGCCGAGGCCGATCAGCCGCTCTCAAAGCGTCCCACCGTCAACAACGACGTCCTGACCGGCAGCGCTGCCGCCAACAACCTCTCCGGCCTCGCCGGCAACGACTACCTCCAGGGCTTGGCCGGCAAAGACGTGCTTAACGGCCAGAACGGCAGCGACGTGCTGGACGGCGGCCCCGGCAACGACGTGCTCAACGGCGGCACCGGCATGGACATCGCCACCTTCGCCGGCAGCACCGCGGTCACGGTCGATCTCGCCGCCAAGCCAGCTACGGCCAAACGCGGCGGCGAGATCGACACATTGACCTCCATCGAAGGTATCATCGGGTCCAGCAAGGCCGACACGTTCAAGGGCGACGCCGCCAACAACGAGTTCTAGGGCGGTCTCGGCAAGGACACCGCCACCGGCAGCGGCGGCCGCGACCTCTATGCGTTCAAGAGCGTCCAGGACAGCCCGGCCGGGGCCGGCCGCGATGTCGTCAAGGACTTCGCCCCCGGCCAGGACGTGATCGACGTGAGCGACATCGACGCCGACAGCACCACGCCCGGCCAGCAGAGCTTCCGCTGGGTCGGCAAGGCCACGCTCACCGGCGCCGCCCAGCTCGGCTACTACGTCAGCGGCGGCAACACCATCGTCCACGCCAGCATCGACGCCGGTGCCAAGCCCGAGCTGGAGATACAGCTTGCCGGGGTAAAGGTGCTGACGGATGGCGACTTTCGTTTCTGACGGGTGCGCCTTTCAATTGACCTATTGTGTAAGCCTCCACGCATGATGCCGTCCTGCACTGCAGAATTGCGGAGCCTGCATCGCGTGCCTCGGGACTCTCTTGGGAGGTGGCGAGACCCTGATCGATAGTATGGGCCAGGGACGGATCCCATTCATTGCAGCCGCTGGCGCCCATGCGGCGTTCGCTGATGCTTAGCCGTAGCAGGGCATTGCCGTCGCTTCGGCGATCGACTGCTGCCACGCGGGTCGCAGGCGGCAGAAGACGGCCCCGATGCCGATCAGGATCGGTTGGTCGGTGTCGAGACCGTGTGCTCCTTCCTGTAACTGCGCGAGCGGGCCGGCCCAACGCTGCTCGCTCGGGCGCCCGATGCCGGCG
>JBATRI010000408.1:0-3129 GCA_049292515.1 Geminicoccaceae bacterium | reverse complement strand
ACCGCCGCGATCATCGACAGCCAGAGTGTGAAGGGCGCAGGAAAAGGGGCTCTCGCGTCGACCCGTCGGGTTTCGATGCGGGCAGGAAGGTCAACGGCAGGAAGCGGCACATCCTGGTCGACACGCTTGGTCTGCCGCTCGACGCCGCGGTCCATCCGGCCAGCGTCCAGGACCGCGACGGGGCCATTCCTTTACGGCGCGCCGCGCGCCGGCTGTTGCCGTTCGTCGAGGTGATCTTCGCCGACGGCGCCTACCAGGGCGCGGCCACCGCGGCCGCGGTAGCCCGCACCGGCCGCTGGCGACTGGAGATCGCTCGCCGCGGCCATGGCGTGGGCTTCGTGCCCTTGCCCAAGCGCTGGATCGTCGAGAGGGCGTTCGCGTGGCTCGGGCGCTGCCGAAGGCTCGCCAAAGACTTCGAGAACCTGGCCGTGAACGCGCTTGCGTTCCTCTGCCTCGGCATGATCCGTCCCATGCTGCGGCGACTCGCAAGGTCCTCAGCCGCCTATCAAACCTCCCGGACAGGCTCTGAACGTCTGGTATATTCATGGGATACTAGTAATAGCAGATACAAGAATATGAGCCCTATTGCGACATCGAACATCGGATTGGACAGCATTTTCCCTTCGCCCCAAAATTCGAGGCGTTCCATTGGGCACTATAGGCTGAAGTACGAATCGAGAGGTTGAGAGGCGCACTTAGTTGGCCAAGTACAGAAGAACGTGCTGCCAATTTTCTAGCCAAAAGTTAATCTTGAGAGACGGTAACACGCAAGATGGCCAATGGCATCTTGCGCAAAACTTATGGTCGGATCAGGACTCTGTGCCGTTCGGGCAACAGAAGTTTATTCGAGATCGGACCGACGCCTGTCTGAGCTTGCCGAGCCGCCCTACTCCGCCGGCTCCATCACCCGCCCCGCCGGCTTTGCCCCCGGATTGTTCGGGTGCTCCAGCCACGTCCGGTGCCCGCCGACCTCCCTGCCCGTCCGCGGGTCCACCCCCTGCGTCATTGGCACCAGCGTGATGCAGCCCTCCACCGGGCACACCACCGCGCAGAGGTTGCACCCCACGCACTCCGCCTCGATCACCTCGTAGTGCCTTTTCCCGTCCTTGCGATGGCTGATCGCCTGGTGGCTGGTGTCCTCGCAGGCGATGTGGCAGCGGCCGCACTGGATACATTTGTCCTGGTCGATCTGCGCCTTGACCACGTAGTCGAGGTTCAGGTGCTGCCAGTCGGTGACGCGGGGGACCGCACGGCCGACGATCTGGTCGACGCTGGTATAGCCCTTGGCGTCCATCCAGTCGGAGAGGCCGGTGATCATCTCCTGGACGATCTTGAAGCCGTAGACCATGGCGGCGGTACAGACCTGGACCGTGCCCGCCCCCAGGGCCATGAACTCGGCGGCGTCCCTCCAGGTCTCGATGCCGCCGATGGCCGAGATCGGCAGGCCGTGCGTGGCCGGGCTGCGGGCGATCTCGGCCACCATGTTGAGCGCGATCGGCTTGACCGCGACGCCGCAATAGCCGCCGTGGGTGCCGTAGCCGTCGGTGGCGGGCGACATGGTCATGGCATCCAGGTCGACGCCCATGATCGAGTTGATGGTGTTGATCAGCGAGACCGCGTCGGCCCCGCCGCGCCGCGCCGCCTCGGCCGGCTGGCGGATGTCGCTGATGTTGGGGGTGAGCTTGACCACCACCGGCATGCGGGTGTTGGCCTTGCACCAGCGGGCGACCATCTCGACATATTCCGGGACCTGGCCCACGGCCGAGCCCATGCCGCGCTCGGACATGCCATGCGGGCAGCCGAAGTTCAGCTCGACCCCGTCCGCACCGGTGTCCTCGACCCGGGCCAGGATCGATTTCCAGGCCGCCTCGGTGCAGGGGACCATCAGCGAGACCAGCAGCGCCCGGTCGGGCCAGTCGCGCTTGACCTGCTTGATCTCCTGCAAATTGACCTCGAGCGGACGGTCGGTGATCAGCTCGATATTGTTGAAACCGATCACGCGGCGGTCCTGGGCATGGATGGCGCCGTAGCGCGGGCCGTTGACGTTGACCACGGGCGGGTCCTCGCCCAGCGTCTTCCAGACCACGCCGCCCCAGCCGGCGCGGAAGGCGCGCTCGACATTGTAGGCCTTGTCGGTGGGCGGGGCGGAGGCGAGCCAGAACGGGTTGGGGGCCTTGATGCCGCAGAACTCGACGCGCAGATCGGCCATGGTGGGTGCTCCTCAGGCGGCGCGCGCGGCGCCGGCGGCGAGATGGCGGTCGATGGAGAGGGCTGCCTGCTTGCCGTCCTCGACGGCGGCCACGGTCAGGTCCTTGCCGCCGGCCACGCAGTCGCCGCCGGCCCAGACGCCGGCGAGCGAGGTGCGGCGCAGGGCGTCGACGGCGATCCTTCCGTGCCACAGCTCCAGAAGCTCGCCGGAGCCGTCGAGGTCGGCCGGCACGAAGGTCTGGCCGATCGCCTTGAACAGCTGATCGCAGGCCAAGCTCAGCGTGCCGGGCCTGCCGTCCGTGTATTCCAGCTCGACGCCCACGAGCCGGCCGGCCTCGCCCAGGAGCCGCTTCGGGCGCAGCCAGTGGCGCAACAGCACGCCGTCGGTCTGCGCCACCTCCTGCTCGTAGCGGGAAGCACCCATCTGCTCCGGCCCGCGCCGGTAGACGATGGTGACGTCCTCGGCACCCAGGCGCTTGGTCTGGCTCGCGATGTCGATCGCCGTCATGCCGCCGCCGACGACGACGATGCGGCGACCTACTGGCAGGGCTGCCAGGTCCGCCGCCTGGCGCAGGGCGGCGATATAGGCCACGGCGTCCATGACACCCTCGAGCCCATCCTCGTCGGGCCCCAGCACGTTGACCCCGCCAAGGCCCATGCCCAGGAACACGGCGTCGTGGTCCCGGCGCAACCCGGCGAGGTCGAGGTCGCGGCCGAGCCGGACGCCGGTGCGCAGCTCGATCCCGCCGACGCCCAGGATCCAGTCGACCTCGGCCTGCGCGAATCCGTTCACGGTCTTGTAGGCGGCGATGCCGTACTCGTTGAGCCCGCCGGCCTTGTCCCGGGCCTCGTAGATCGTCACCGCATGGCCCAGGGTCGCGAGCTTGTGCGCGCAGGCGAGCCCGGCCGGGCCGGCGCCGA
>JBATRI010000407.1:0-3622 GCA_049292515.1 Geminicoccaceae bacterium | reverse complement strand
TCCTCCAACAAGGTGCCGCGCGGCACCGTGAGCAGGTCGACGCCCGGCCAGCGGATCTGCAGCCAGTCGGCCAGCCCATCGGCCGATTCCTGGTCCACGACCAGGATCTGCGCCGGCACATGGGTCTGCGCCGCGACGCCGGCGAGGCTGCGGCCGAGCAGGTGGCGGGCATTGCAGGCCGGGATGACGACGGCGATGGCTGCGGCCGGTGGGCTCATGGGGCCTCGATGGTGACGGCCCAGCCGGGCAGCGGCTGGCTCAATGGCCTGGCCAGCGCGTCGAGGGCCGGGCTTGAGCGCATCAGGCCCAGCTCCACGAGCTGGGCGGTGGAATGAAAGCGCTCGGTCAACTCGCAGCGGAAGTCGATGTGGGCGGCTTGGGCGAAGCGGCGGCTGAACTCGCTGTAGCGCTTCGCACCCTGCCAATATTGCTTGCGCTCGGCTTCGATCCGGGCCCGGTCGATGAAATCCGCCATGAACTTGAAATGCAGCAGGACGCCCGTCTCGGCGGCCATCGGCACCGGGAACAGCGTGTGCGTGCTGCTCGCGTAGTGCAGCCCCGGCTGCCAGCGCACCAAGGGGACCTTGTGCAGGTAGACGCCATCCTCCCTGCGATCGAACAAGTAGCGGGAGACCAGACCACCGACGACGAGATGGAACGGGAAGTCAGGGCAGTCGCGATGGACGTAGCCGGCGCGATCGAAGCAGGGGCACAAGGCCAGCGGATTGTCGCCGGGCCCGTAGGCCACGTCGGCCAGGCTGTCTTCGGCGTACATGTCGACCATCACGGCGAACAGCGCCTCGGCGCCGCAGCGGTCGAGATGGGCGGTCAGCGCCTGGAGGCCCAGCCGCTCGGCATGCGGGTAGCCCAGCACCTCGTCCACGTCGACGGTGAGACACCAGGTGCCGCTGCCGTGGCGGTTCAGCAGATGGTTGAGCCAGCGCTGCCCGCCGCCGTAGACGGCGTAGGAGTCCGCGGTGAGGAACAGGTGGGTGTCCGGCTGCGCCAGCAGCCAGTCGCGCGAGCCGTCATCCGAGCCGTTGTCGACGACGAAGAACCGGTCGACGCCCTGGCTGCGATAGAAGTCGAAGAGCCAAGGCAGGCGCACCGCCTCGTTGCGGAGCCGGGTGAACAGCCGGATCTCGCCGTCGGGCGGCGGAATGGGGCGGCTGTCGAGGCGCTCGAGATGAAGCGGCGGCCCGCTGACCCGACGATCGTGCCGCGTCACCTCGGCCCACAGCCGGCGGGCGGCGACGTAGCGCCGCTGCCCGATCTCGACCCGGGCCAGCCGTTTTTGGACCTCCCGATGCTCTGGATAGTCGGCATGCAGTGCCTCGACCAGCCGTGCCGCGTCGATGTCGGCGCCCATGGCGAAGGCGGCGTCGATTCGCGCCAGCTGCAGCGACAGCGTGTCGGGGTGGTCGGCGTGCGCCGCCTCCAGCACGTCGCGGGCACCTGCCGTCCTGCCATCCCGCGACAGGAGCTCGGCCAGCCGCAGCGCCGGCTCGAACGCCTGCGGAAACAGGGTCTGGATCTCCCGCAGGAGGCGCTCGGCACGGCTCGTCCGCCCGGCACGCTCCTCGACCCAGGCGGCCAGAAAATGGGCGTCGATGTGGTCGGGCAGTCGGGCCGCGAGGTCGCGCGCCATCGCACGGGCCTTGCCGAACCGGCGCTGGACCGTCACGGCGCGGATCATGCGGGAAGTCGCCTGCCAGTCGTCGGGGCGCAGGGCCAGCGCCCGCTCCAGCCACGTCGCGGCGACGAAAGGGTCGGCGTGGGCCAGGGCCATCCGACCGAGCTCCAGGAACGGCTCGATGGCGTCGGGATGGGTCTCGACGAGGTCGCGATAGGCGGCCTCGGCCTCGTTGGAACGCCCCGCCGCTTCCTGCAGCCGCCCGATCGCGATCCGGGCGCTCAGGTGTCGGACGTCGACCTGGAGGACCTCGATCCAGCGCTGAAGGGCAAGGTCGAGGTCGCCGCGCTCCTCGGCGGCCTTGGCCATCGCCACGCGCCAGGTGGCCTGGCGCGGATCGCCGTCCACCAGGCGACGCAGGATCGCCTCGGCACCATCGAAGCGCTGGCGTCGGAGCTGCACCTCGGCCAGCTCGTGCAGAGCCTCGGCCGCCGGCCCCGGGGCGGCGAGCGCGGCGTGGTAGCGCCGGGCGGCTTCCGGGTAGGCTTCGCGCTCGAACGAGAGTCGGGCCGCCTCGAGCAGAAGCTGGCGCGAGCGCGGCTGGCGCGCCAGCCCCGCCGCCACCAGCCGCTCGGCGTCGGTGAAGCGGCACTGCAGACGCAAGGCGCGCAGGAGACCCTGCTGGGCATCGAGCAGGTCCGGCGTTGCCGCCAGTGCGGTTCGCCAGCGGTCCTCCGCGTTGCCGTAGCGGCGGCGGGACTGCAGCAGCCGAGCGAGCTCGGCCGTGACCGCCATCGGCTGACCTTGATCCTGGCAGGCCCGCTCCAGCACGCTCTCCGCCTCGTCGAGGCGGCCCTGGCGGGCCAGGAGCCGGGCCAGCCCCAGCGGCGACGAGCTAGCGGGAGCCGTGCGCGTGGACATGGGTGTCGAATCGCGTGGAGCTGCGCATCAGACCCAGCTCGACGAGCTGGGCGCTGTCCCGGTAGCGGGCCGAGGACGGGCCGATCAAGGTCAGCGGCGAGCCCGCTTCGAGGCGGCGCAGGTAGGCCCGGTACTCCGTGGCCCCCAGATAATGCTGCCCACGAGCGATCTCGGCCTGCACGTGGGCCTCGAACGCGGGCAGATATTTGAAGTGGAGCAGTGCCCCCGACAGGTCGGCCAGCCGGCAGGGGAACGCCGTATGCTTGCTCGACGTGTACTTGATATCCGGCGACCAGCGGATCAGCGGCACCTTCTGCAGAATCGGGCCCGCGGCCGGGGTGGCGTAGAACGCTCGCGCCCGGCAGCCGCCCTGGACCCTGACATAGGGGAACTTGTCGCTGTCGCGCCAGACATAGCCCGTCGTATCGAAGAACGGGAACGTCTCGATCAGGCTCCGGCCCGGCTGGTAGCGGACCTCGTCGACCGGCCCGGCGGCATACAGGTCGAGCATCGGGGCCAGCAGGGCCTCCGCGCCCGTGGCATCGAGGTAGGCCGTGAGCCCGGCCAGGCCCATGCTCTCGCCGTGCGGGTAGATCAGCGCCTCGTCGGCATCGACGGTGAGGCACCAGGCGCCGGTGCCGTGCTCGTCGAGCAGCCGGTTGGTCCAGCGCATGCCGGCACCCGAGCCGGCGAACGATCCCGCGGTGTGGAAGACATGCACGTCCGGCCCCTGCTGCAGCAGCCATTCGCCGGTGCCGTCGTCGGAATCGTTGTCCAGCAGCAGGAAGCGATGGACGCCCAGCCGCCGATAATAGTCGAGCAGCCAGGGCAGGCGGACGCGCTCGTTGCGCACCAGCAAAAAGGCCCGCACCTCGCCCGCGGGTGGCGGCAGCGGATGGCGGTCCAGGCGTGTGACGGTGTCGGCGGGGCCATGCAGACGCGGATCGAAGGCACTGGCACGTGCTACCCTGCGCCGGGCGCGGGTGACGGCCCCGTCGTGCCAGTCGAGGCGTGCCAGCCGATGCTGCACGTCGCGATGTTCCGGGAGCTCGCCGGCGAGGGCGGCAA
>JBATRI010000406.1:0-1955 GCA_049292515.1 Geminicoccaceae bacterium | reverse complement strand
GGCCAAGCATGCCGCCCGCGGCAAGCTGCTGCCGCGCGAGCGGCTGGAGCGCCTGCTCGATCCCGGCGCCCCGTTCCTGGAGCTGAGCCAGCTCGCGGCGCATGGCATGTATGGCGGCGAGGTGCCGGCGGCGGGGATGATCACCGGCATCGGCCGGGTGTCGGGCCGCGAATGTGTCGTGGTGGTCAACGATGCCACGGTGAAGGGCGGCACCTATTATCCGCTGACCGTGAAGAAGCACCTGCGCGCCCAGGATGTGGCACGGATCAACCGGCTGCCTTGCATCTACCTCGTCGATTCCGGTGGCGCCAATCTGCCGAACCAGGACGAGGTCTTCCCGGACAAGGATGATTTCGGCCGGATCTTCTACAACCAGGCCACCATGTCGGCCGAGGGCATCCCGCAGATCGCGGTGGTGATGGGCTCGTGTACCGCCGGCGGCGCCTATGTGCCGGCGATGTCGGACGAGGCGATCATCGTCAAGCAGCAGGGAACGATCTTCCTGGGCGGGCCGCCGCTGGTGAAGGCTGCCACCGGCGAGGTGGTCACGGCCGAGGATTTGGGCGGCGGCGACGTGCACACCCGGATCTCGGGCGTGGCCGACCATCTGGCCGAGGACGACACGCACGCGCTGTCGCTGGCACGGCGGATCGTGGCGACGCTCAATCTCGACAAGCGGATAGCCCTCGACGTGCACGAGCCGCGCGAGCCGCTCTACGACCCGCGCGAGCTGTACGGGCTGATCCCGGCCGACACGCGCCAGCCGTTCGAGATGCGCGAGGTGATCGCACGGATCGTCGACGGCTCGGTGCTCGAGGAGTTCAAGCCGCGCTACGGCGCCACGCTGATCACCGGCTTCGCCCGGCTCTACGGCTACCCGGTGGGGATTATCGCCAACAACGGCATCCTGTTCTCGGAATCGGCTTTGAAGGGGGCCCACTTCATCGAGCTGTGCTGCCAGCGCCGCGTGCCGTTGATTTTCCTGCAGAACATCACCGGCTTCATGGTCGGGCGCAAATACGAGCATGGCGGCATCGCCAAGGACGGCGCCAAGCTGGTCAATGCCGTGGCCAACGCCGCCGTGCCCAAGCTCACCATGATCGTGGCCGGCAGCTTCGGCGCCGGCAATTACGGCATGTGCGGCCGGGCGTTCGAGCCGCGCTTCCTGTGGATGTGGCCCAACGCCCGAATCTCGGTGATGGGCGGCGAGCAGGCGGCCTCGGTGCTGGCGACCTTGCGCCGCGACGCGGTCGAGGCCAAGGGCGGCACTTGGTCGGCGACCGACGAGGCCGCGTTCAAGGACCCGATCCGCGCCCAGTACGAGACGCAAGGGCACCCCTACTACGCCAGCGCCCGGCTGTGGGACGACGGCATCGTCGACCCGGTCGACACCCGCATGGTGCTGGGCCTGGGCCTGTCGGCGGCGCTGAACGCCCCGATCCCGGAGACGCGCTTCGGCGTGTTCCGGATGTGAGCCCGACCATGACCGACGCACCTGTCCTGGTGACCCGCGACGGCCCCGTCGCCCGCGTCACGCTGAACCGGCCGCAACTGCACAATGCCTTCGACGAGGCGCTGATCGCCGGCTTGGCGGCAACATTCCAGGCGTTCTACGAGGACGACAGCCGGGTCGTGATCCTGGCCGGCGCCGGCAAGAGCTTCTCGGCCGGGGCCGATCTCAACTGGATGCAGCGCGCGGCGGGCTACGACGAGGAGCGCAATCGGGCCGATGCCCGAGCACTGGAGCTGATGCTGCGCTTGATCGACGACTGCCCGAAGCCGGTGGTCGCCATGGTGCAGGGGGCCGCCATCGGCGGTGGTGTGGGGCTCGTCGCCGCCTGCGACATCGCCGTGGCGGGCGAGGCGGCGCAGTTCGCGACCAGCGAGGTGCGGCTCGGCATCGTGCCCGCGGTGATTGCACCTTTCGTCGTCCGGGCGATCGGCCCGCGCGAGGC
>JBATRI010000405.1:0-5761 GCA_049292515.1 Geminicoccaceae bacterium | reverse complement strand
GCAGGAAGACGGCTACCGGATTGGCATGATCCTGCCGACCAAGCCCTCGTACGCCGGCTACCGTTTCCCGCCCGAGGTCATCAGCCACGCGATCTGGCTCTACTTCCGCTTCCCACTCAGCCTTCGGATGGTGGAGGAGATGCTTGCCGCCCGCGGCATCCTGGTCAGCCACGAAACGGTACGGCAATGGGCGCTCAAGTTCGGCCAGGCATTCGTCAACCAGATCCGCCGCCGACTGCCCCGTGCCGGTGATAAATGGCACCTCGACGAGGTGGTGATCACCATCGCCGGCAAGAAGCACTGGCTGTGGCGGGCGGTTGACCAGGACGGCATCGTGCTCGACGTGCTGGTGCAGAGCCGGCGCGACAAGCATGCGGCCAAGCGCCTCTTGCGCAAGTTGCTGAGGAGGCAGGGGCAACCGCCTCGGGTGCTGATCACCGACAAGCTGGCAAGCTATCCCGCGGCGACGAAAGAGCTGATGCCTGGGGTCGAGCACCGCCGGCATAAGGGCCTCAACAACCGGGCCGAGAATTCGCACCAGCCAACCCGGCGGCGAGAACGGCAGATGAAGCGGTTCAAGTCGCCCGGCCAGGCACAGCGGTTCCTCTCGGCCCATGATCAGATCAACAACCTCTTTCCTCTCTGCCGCGAGTACGTCCCTGCCGCCGACTACTGAGCCGCACGAACCAGGGCCTTCGAACTTTGGGCGGAAATCACTGGTAGCGCGGCCGCCGCGTAGGATCGGCAGCATTCCACCCTTGGCGTTCTTCGGCCAACAAGTTGACGGTACCACCTACACCGTCAGGCCTCAAGCACTGAGGCGACTAGCCGGCCACAGGTTGCGTTGGTGATATTATTGTGAGCGTCGCTCGTTTGCGTGGCCACCACATAGCTGTCGGCGAGGAAGCCGTTGACCTTGCCACGCTGCGGCGCGAACGGCGGCCCACTCACATCCTTCACGCTCACATCCGCCACAAGCTTTTGGGCGCCGTTCGCCCCCATAGCGCCGAAGACATCATCGGCGTCGCCAAAGCCTTTGGTTGCGTCGTTTGAAAGGCGAGACGCGAGCGCGTACCAGAACGTGCAGGCGCGATCGTTATGCGTGTGCGTGATGGCAATGGGTCCGGTAGGGCGGCCGATCACATTCGCGAAGGCGCCCGAAGCAACTGAGGACAGCCCGTTGTGGGAAAAGGCGCCCTGAAGCAGCGTAAGGCTGAAGAGCTCCAAAGGCAGATCCGGTGGCATAGCGTTTGCGGCTGCCGTCACGAGGCGTGCGCCAAAGCTGTGGCCAATCAGATGAAGGCGTTTGCGGGACTGGACATTCAGTCCAGGCAACACGTGCCCTCCTAACGAAGCGCCGACGACGCCCGCGCGGGCCTTCATCTCGTAGTAAGTGAGTTGATTGAGCACACGTCCAACCGCGGCGCGTGGACCGTTAAACAAATTGCCGATCGCTTGCCCGAGACCGCTGATGTGCCCGAGCCCGGGCGCAGCCGGTATTTTTGGTGGCTCGATGAGGGAATTGAGGGCGACGTCGGGACTATTCATGGGAGTGAAGAATTGCACGTTCTTCTGCAATTCGGCATCGCTTGGGGGGGCGGAGACCGCTTCGAGAGACGATTGAAACAGCGCGTTCGCGGTATTGAAGTTAATGCAATTGGCCGCCGCGCGAGCCGCCGCGACGACTGCGTCCCCTCGCGGCCCGAAGAGGTCCTTGACTTCCTTGATCTTGGCTTCGAATTCGGCGTCGCTAAGGTCGCCTGGAACGGACCCGGCGCCGGCCGAGAGGGTTGCCCCCGCCACGCTCGCGGCTGCGGCCGCGTCGTCAAAGTCAGTCGAGTATTGCTTTGCCGGCCAGACGATCCCGACAACCCCGATGGTCTTGGGGTCCTTCTGCTTCAGCGCCACGACTGTGTTGCCCCACAGCGTGCCGTAGAGCGTCGCGGCGTCGGCCTTGGTGTTCTTCCATCCATGTGACATCACAACAAGGTCGGTGATTGCTTCCGAACTCAGCATGGCCTGGATCGCAGCAGAAGCGCCCGACTCCAGAAGTCCGCCGTCAGCGCCGAATTCAAGCCAACGGAACGAAGAAAGTCCAATTGTGTCCATTGTCGCCTCCTTTGAGCCCAAAGACGTCGTTATACCGCTTGCAGAGTTCTCAGAACGTCAACAAGACCACCGCCTTGAAATTCCGCCTTGCGCTTGAGATCCGTGGCGTTGGCACAGAAAATATCTTTGACCGCCTGAGTCTGACCGATGAATTCATTTCGAACCGAAAGAAAGGCCGCAATCGCGCCGGACACGTGCGGCGCAGCCATGCTGGTTCCGGAATCCTCGCGGAAGGGGATCACGGTCGCATCGCCTTTAGCTTCCTTCATAAGTGCACAAGATACTATCCGCTCACCCGGCGCGACGATGTCCGGCTTCATGCGGCCGTCGGCTGTCGGCCCTTTGGCGGAGAAATACGACACGCCGTAGGTATGCGGCATGTCGCGATGCGTGGAGCCGACTGTGATGGCGCATTGAGCGTTGCCGGGATCAGCGATCGTTCCCTCGTGCGTCGCGGATTCCGACTTGCCGTCCACCGTCACGACTTGGCCGTAGCCCGCGTTGCCGGCCGCGACGACAACCAGAACACCGGAGCGCGCAAGCCGGTCAACTTCGACGCAGAGCGGACTCTGGCCGGCCGCGAACCAGCGAGGGAGGAACGGGTAGCCCAGACTGAGGTTGAGCCCGTGCACTCTGATGTTGCGTCCGAATTCGTTGACGGTCTGGAGATAGCCGATCGCCGCCAGCAAATAGCTCACCCGGCCGCTTTCGCCCGAGCGCAGCACCTTTAGGCTCATGAGCTTGCAGTAGGGAGCGAGGCCCAGAATCGCACCCTTGTGCTCTTCGCTCCGTGTTGGAACGTCGTTGACGGTGTCGTTAGTCCGGACGCTCAGGCAGACATTGATCTTGCGCCCGGCAGTTGGATTCGTCTCGCCTGCGATGATGCCGGCAACATGGGTGCCGTGACCGACGTCGTCGACAAGCGCGGCTTTGGAAGCCTGCGCCTCGGTAGCGTGGATGTCCGTGAAGTCCCGATGCTTGAGACCACCGTCAAGGATCAGAGTCTTATGTGTCTTGAAATGTGGGTGCCCTCCGTCGATCCCGGTGTCCGCAACAGCCCAAACGATATTTCTGCCGGCGGCCGCGAAGGCGACGCGCGCAGCGTCGCATTTTATCGTCTGCGCTGAGACATAGACCAGGGGTTGCACGGGGTGGTCTTGCCAGACCTTGTAAATAGGCGCCGCGTCCAGCGACGCGCGGTCACCGCCGACGCCGGCTATGGTGAGCGCCGCCAAACGGCCAATGGTGTCGTTAGTGACGTCAGCGAAAAGATAGTGATCGGTGAAAAACGAGTTGGCGATGGCGAGTTGATCCTCCGTTGCGAACAGCGGCGTTGTGCCAGCTGGGAGCTCCTTTGGACGCAAGCCTGCCAAGGTACGCCGCGCCAGGGCCGCATCGGGAACCCGCTGCCCGGCACGCTCCTTGAGGAACTGCTTGATAAGCATCGCGCGCGCGAGCTTCGCGCCGCCGCGATAGCTCGTGTTCATCTCGATCACGACGGAAAACATCGCCGGCTTTGGCGCGACGGCGAGAGGCGGGGCAGTCCCCAAAGCGTTGTCGGGTGGTGGCACAAATTCCGACTTGGGCAACTCCAGCTGCCCGGCCGAGCGTTGTAGCGCCTCCAGAAGGTCGAGGCCAATGCCGGTTTTCGTCAGAGTCTTTTGGATAAGTTTGTCAGAGCCCGCGTCTTCAACCATTTCCCCCCCAATGGCAACCACCATAATAGCGGTGCAGACGGCCGCAACGATGGAAGTGGGGCTGGCCCTTGCCCAGCGTCATGAGATCGACGCCGTGCTGGTGACCGAGCTGTCGCGCTGGGGGCGCAGCACCACAGACCTGCTGGCCTCGCTCAAGGAGCTGGAGGCCCGGCGCGTGTCACTGGTTGCGCTGAACGGCATGGCATTCGACCTAGCAACCCCGCACGGACGCATGATGGCCACCATGCTCGCCGGCATCGCCGAGTTCGAGCGCGAGCTAATGGTAGAGCGCATCCGCTCCGGCATGGCCGCAGCCAAAGCACGCGGTAAGCGACTGGGCCGCCAGCCTGGGCAGCGACCAAAATCGGACCGCCTCGCGCTCAAGGTCTTGGCCCTCATCGCCGAGGGTCGGAGCTACCGTCTGGTCGGCCGTGAGGTAGGGCTGAGCAAGAACACCGTCGCCGAGATCGTCAAACGGAAACGAGCCTCCAGCATCTGAGCAGGCCGACATTTCCAGTTTGTGCTGCCTACCGTGCTATCCTGCCCGTTCTATGGCGTGACCCCGAGTCAGTCCGATCACCCGGTCCGTGGCGCCGAGCAACAGCGCGCCGGCATCCGAGGTGATGCGCCCACCGTCAAACGCCGCCACCACGGCGCGGCCTTCCACCCGTGCAAAATCAAACAGCTCGAGGTTACACTCTGTCGGCATCGGGGACGTCCTCTGCTCAGCGATAAGACTTTGTTGCAGAAGAACTTTCGCCGAACCGAGGCCCCGATGCACTCACTCAGTGTGAGATATGCGGGTTAGCAAGGGAGCACTCCCCTACGACACCCAGCGCCCCATCACCAACCAGCAGCCCGATCCGTGCACCACGCTGGCGCACAACGCTCTATGTCCCGGCCTACGTGGCCCTGCAGCTTCGGGTGAAGGCAGCCTCTAAAAAGGGAACCAACATCTCGCGCCTGATCCTCAGGGCGCTGCGCTCGGAAGGAATTGAGGTTGAGGACTGCGACCTCCACGACCAGCGTGGGCGCGGTCCTGCCGTGTAGGTCTCCCATCAGACACCCATTGTGTATCAAGGATCCGAATGGCCACGCATACGGCTCATGGCAAATGATACGGCAACACATGGCGGCTGCGTGGCGGCCGGGGAAGTGGATGTGGCGCTGGATCCACTCCATATCTGACAATTACGACGGTGTATGTTTGGGGTGACACAACTTTCCGTGCCCACGGCTCGGATCGAAAATGCACTTGGTGATCGGCCCGGAAGCAAAGGTAATTTCCGGCCGGCGTGCGCGCGGCTTCGAGCACCCCACGTGCGTTACGGGTGACGCAGGTATGTCCTACCCCTGCAATTTGATCGATCGCTATACCGGGGAATAGTGTTCTGACACCAAACCGCTGATAGATATATTTGGCAACCAAAAGGGCCATAAACCGGTTCAGGCCATAATATGCCGAAAGATAGGGCTCCCGATAGATAACGGTCACATCGACAGGTGGATTCGGGATAAGTCTATGAAGGCCCCGCTGAACAAAGGGGCTTTTCAAGGCAACCTTGATCCTTGACCGTTGTATCTGCTCGACCTCGGAATAGTACGGCCCCTCGTGGCCCGCCCGAAATGTTCGATCGTGGTCTGTTGCCCATGAACGCCCGCGATGGAACCGGTCCTCGGCACTCTGCAACGCCGGGATAAGGGACAATGGCAGGCGGCAGGCGCGGGCAATATCAATGGCGCGATCTTGCTTCGTGACGATCCGAAGGTAGTCCTGTAAGGCGCCATCGCCAGAGCCACTGATTAGAACATTATCTGCCCCCGCCACTAAGAACCCGTTTGAGAATGTGGCAGCGGTCTCGGCTTGGGTCGGCTCTATGCCTATGTAGTGGGGATGTGGACCAAGGAGCATCGTGCGCGCCAGGCTCGGTTCGAGCGGCGGCGCTACCCGACCG
>JBATRI010000404.1:0-1641 GCA_049292515.1 Geminicoccaceae bacterium | reverse complement strand
GTACGAGAAACACAAGGTCCTGACCTACCCGCGTACCGACGCCCGTGCGCTGCCGGAAGACTACCTCGACACCGTCAAGGCGACGCTGGACATGCTGGCCGGCAAGGACCTGCAGAAGGGTTCCGACCCGTCGATTGCGAACCGTTACGGCATCTTCGCCGCCGAGATCCAGAAAAAGAACTGGGTCGTCCCGAACAAGCGCATCTTCAACAACGCCAAGATTTCCGACCACTTCGCCATCATCCCGACGCTGCAGGCGCCCAAAGCCCTGTCAGAGCCGGAACAGAAGCTTTACGACCTGGTCGTCAAGCGCTTCCTGGCGGTGTTCTACCCGGCAGCCGAATTCATGGTCACCACCCGCCTCAGCAGGGTCGCCGTGGGCGCAGCCGAGCACGTGTTCCAGACCAATGGCAAGGTGCTCGTCAATCCGGGCTGGCTGGCCGTCTACGGCAAGGAGGCCCAGGACGAGGACGCCAACCTGGTGGCCGTGTCCCCGGGCGAGAGGGTGCGTACCGAACATGTGGACGTGAATGCGTTGAAGACCAAGCCGCCGGCACGCTACACCGAAGCCACGCTGCTGAGCGCGATGGAGGGCGCGGGCAAGCTCATCGACGACGAGGAACTGCGCGAGGCGATGCGCGAGAAGGGCCTGGGCACGCCGGCCACGCGGGCGCAGACCATCGAGGGCCTGATCGCCGAGAAGTACATGCTGCGCGACGGCCGCGAACTGGTGCCCACGGCCAAGGCCTTCCAGCTCATGACGCTGCTGCGCGGGCTGGCCATCGAGGACCTGACCAAGCCCGAGCTCACCGGGAATTGGGAATACCAGCTCAGCGAGATGGAGCACGGCCGCCTGAAGCGCGCGGCCTTCATGGCCGAGATCGCGAAAATGGCCGAACGCATCGTGCGCAAGGCCAAGGAGTACGACCGCGACACCATCCCGGGCGACTACGCCACGCTCGCGGTGCCGTGCCCCAACTGTGGCGGCGTGGTGAAGGAAAACTATCGGCGCTTTGCCTGCACGGGTACCGACGGCGGCTCCGACGGCTGCGGCTTTTCCATCACCAAGATCCCGGCCGGCCGCGCCTTCGAGACCGGCGAGGCCGAGGCGCTGATCCGCGACAAGAAGGTCGGCCCGCTGGAGGGCTTCCGCTCCAAGGCCGGCTGGCCGTTCACGGCCGAGATCAAGCTCGTGCACGACGACGAGATCGCCAACTGGAAGCTCGAGTTCGACTTCGGCGACGACGCCAAGGCGGGCGTTGGCGACGGCGAGCCGGTGGACTTCTCGGCCCAGGAGTCGCTCGGCCACTGCCCCAAGTGCCAGGGCCGCGTCTTCGAGCACGGCACCAGCTACGTTTGCGAGCATGCCGTCGGTGCCCACGTCACCTGCGACTTCAAGAGCGGCAAGATCATCCTGCAGCAGCCGGTGGAGCGCGAGCAGATGACGCGACTGCTGGCCACCGGCAAGACCACGTTGCTGGAGAACTTCGTCAGCAACAAGACGCGCCGCAAGTTCAAGGCCTTCCTGGCCTACGACGCCAAGGAGGGCAAGGTCGTCTTCCAGTTCGAGCCGCGCGCGGCCAAGGTGCCGGCCAGGAAGGCAGCGGCCAAGAAGACGGCGGCGTGAACGGGGCCACGGCC
>JBATRI010000403.1:0-6316 GCA_049292515.1 Geminicoccaceae bacterium | reverse complement strand
GCCCTGCACGGCCACGCGCGGCTCGGCAGGGCCACGGCGCACGACCGGGTCGTGGGCGCCGCGCTGGCCGATGTCCTGGCGGGCGGCGGGACGGACATCACGCTGACATTGAGCGAGGAGGAACTGCTGGCGCTGGAACGGCGGTCGTTCATGCGCTTGATCC
Source organism: Geminicoccaceae bacterium (assembly GCA_049292515.1). Classification (GTDB taxonomy): domain Bacteria; phylum Pseudomonadota; class Alphaproteobacteria; order Geminicoccales; family Geminicoccaceae; genus Benzoatithermus. The sequence continues at coordinate 6,153 of JBATRI010000403.1, read as the reverse complement.
GCGATCCCGCCAGCATCGCCCGGATCGAGCACATGCTCGAGACCGGCAAGCCGCTGCGCAACTGATGTACCCCTACCGCGCCCCGCTGCGCGACATGCGGTTCGTCCTGCACGAGTTGCTGGGACCCGAGCGGCCGGCCGATCTTCACGGGCTCGAGGAGTTCCCCCCCGACGTCGTCGACGCCGTGCTGCAGGAAGCGGCAAGGCTCGCCGAGGACGTGCTGGCTCCCCTCAACCGCTCGGGCGATGAAGAAGGCTGCACCTACGAGAATGGCAGTGTTCGCACGCCGCGGGGCTTCAAGGAGGCTTACGCGACGTTCCGCGCCGGCGGCTGGACCGGCATGGCTGCCGGTGCCGAGTGGGGCGGCCAGAACCTGCCCAGGCACGCGAGCCTGGCGCTCGAGGAAATGTTCGCCAGCGCCAACCTCGCCTTCAGCATCTACCCCGCCCTAAGCCAGGGCGCCTTCCGGGCGCTGGCGCAGCATGCCGACTTGCACTTGCAGCAGCTCATCCTGCCCCGGCTCGCGGACGGCTCCTGGTCCGGCACCATGTGCCTCACCGAGCCCCAGTGCGGCACCGACCTGGGGCTGATCCGGACCAGGGCCGTCCCGGGCGGTGACAGCTACCGCATCACCGGCAGCAAGATCTTCATCAGCGCCGGCGAGCACGACCTGACCTCGAACATCGTCCATCTGGTGCTGGCGAAGCTGCCCGACGGCCCTGCCGGCACGCGCGGTATCAGCCTGTTCGCAGTGCCCAAGTTTCTCCCCGCCGAGGCGGCGGACGGAACCGGCCTCGGCGCGCGCAACGGCGTTCGCTGCGCCGGCATCGAGCACAAGATGGGGATCCGGGCGTCCGCCACTTGCACCCTGCAGCTCGACGGGGCCACGGGCTGGCTGGTCGGCGCGCCACACGACGGCATGGCCGCGATGTTCACGATGATGAACGCGGCCAGGCTCGGCGTCGGCCTGCAGGGTCTGGCCGTGGCCGAGGCCGCCTATCAGGAGGCTCGCGCCTATGCAGGCGAGCGGCTGCAGGGCCGGGCACCGGGTGGCGCCAGGTTCCCGGACCTCGCCGCCGACCCGATCATCGTCCACCCCGACGTGCGCCGGAACCTGCTCGGCATCAAGGCCTTCACCGAGGGCGCTCGGGCCCTGGCCGGATGGGTCGGCCTGCAGCTCGACCTGTCCGAGCGCCATCCCGACCCGGGGGTGCGGGAGGCGGCGGGCGACCTCGCCGCGCTGATGACCCCGATCGTCAAGGCATTCCTCACCGACCAGGGCTTCGCCGCCACCAACCTCGCCATGCAAGTGTTCGGCGGGCACGGCTACATCCGCGAGACGGGCGTCGAGCAGCATGTCCGCGACGCGCGCATCGCCCAGATCTACGAGGGCGCCAACGGCATCCAGGCCCTGGATCTGGTCGGCCGCAAGCTCGGCAGTCATCATGGACGGCTGCTGCGACGCTTCTTCCATCCGACGGCCCTGCTGCTCGAGCAGGCGGCATTCGATCCCGACCTGGCCGAACTCGCCCTGCCGCTGGGCAAGGCTTTCGCAGCCCTGCAGCAGGCAACCCTGCTCGTGGCCCGGCGCGGTCTCGCCGACCCCGAGGAAGCTGCAGCCGCCGCCACCGATTATCTGCAGCTGTTCGGCCATGTGGCACTGGGCGTCATGTGGCTGCGCATGGCACGCCTCGCCCGCGACCGCCTGCACACCGCCGGCGCCGACGAGGCCGGCTTCTATGCCGGCAAGCTCGCCACCGCGCGCTTCTTCATGCTGCGCATGCTGCCCCAGGCCCGCGCTCACTTCCAGATACTCGCTGCCGGCAAGTCCAGCCTGATGGACCTCCCGGCCAACCAGTTCTGAGCCGGCCGGCGGTGACGCTGGCACCGGGCCCGGCAGGCACCGCCGCATTGGTGAAAGCTCGTGAGCCGCCAGGGCGGTAGCGCTGCTCTGGAAAGATCTTCGCGACGATCATGCAAGCAACCGCATCGAGGCGTGGCCATCCTATCGGTTGCACGCCGGGAACACCGGACCGCAACCGGCGAAGCGCCCTCCAGCCACGCGAAGGAAGGGAGCAGCGACGATGGGTGCATACCTGGGCAGCCGCGCGTTCGCGGGAGTGGCGCTGATCGCAGCCGAGTTCATGGCCGACAGCGCATGGGCACAGCCCGAGGTTACGGCCATCTACTGGGTGGTACCGACGCCGCACGCATTGCTTGAGATCTGAGGCACGGCTCGAGGCGGCCCTCGAGCGCGTCGGCATGCCGCTGGTCACCCCTGCCCCCACCAGCGACGGTGCGTGCCTGCGGTAGATCACCATCCGCAGCAAGAGCGATTTCGGCATGTCCCGCAACGATGTCGCGGTGCGCGTGCTCCAGGCCATTATGAATGCCGGCATCAAGGCGCCCATCTGCCTGCATCTCACCGAAGAGCCGGATGGTGCGACCAACATCCGCTACTGGCTGCCGAGTGCCGTCTTCGCGCTGCGAAGGCGACGAGATCGTGGCACTGGCTCAGGAGCTCGACCCGGTCCTCGCGGCCATCGTCGCCGGGCCGAACTGACAGGACAGGCACGGCCCCAGCAGTACGGCCGCGTTAGTTCCGCAACGAGATCGCATCGCCGTCGGGCGGTCGGCAACTCCTGCCCGATGCTCGTCGTTCCCGGTACTGGCTGCGCCACCGTGGGCGGGAATCCTCGTCCGGCCCGGCGAAGTCCCCTGTCTCTGGGGTCGAGCAGCCTCATGCTGCCGAAGTTCATGGCGCTCGGCTCACGTTCGGTGGCATTATCGGTGTCTTAGTCCGCAGCGTGGCGTCGGGCAGCCTGCACGGCGGGGTCTGGCTCGTGGCGGCGTTCGCCTCCGGCCTCCTTCAGTCTGGGCGAATGTGGCAGCACCAGTCTTGGGCCGGCCTGCCGCCCGCGCAACGCAGCGGCCCCGCCGCGACGCTTGACGCTCCAGGTCTTCCGGAGTTCAACACCTTGCGCCGGCGGTGGGACCGGGCGGCCAACCAACGGGGCAGGTGATGACGGAACAGGGCAAGCGGCGGCTGCGCAGTCAGGACTGGTGGGACGACTACAAAGAGCCCGACATGACGGCGCTGTACCTGGAGCGCTATCTCAATTACGGGCTGACCCGCGACGAGCTGCAGTCGGGCCGGCCGATCATCGGCATCGCGCAGACCGGCTCCGACCTCGCCCCGTGCAACCGGCACCACCTCGAGCTCGCCAGCCGTGTCCGCGACGGCATCCGCGACGCCGGCGGCATCCCGCTCGAGTTCCCGGTGCACCCGATCCAGGAGACCGGCAAGCGCCCCACGGCGATGCTGGACCGCAACCTGCAATATCTGTCGCTGGTCGAGGTCCTCTACGGCTATCCGCTCGACGGCGTGGTGCTGACCACGGGCTGCGACAAGACCACTCCCGCCCTCCTGATGGGCGCCGCCTCGGTTGACATCCCGGCCATCGTGCTGTCCGGCGGGCCGATGCTGAACGGCTACTACGGCGGCAAGCTCGCCGGGTCGGGCACGGTCGTCTGGCATGCGCGGCGGATGCTCGCCAACGGCGAGATCGACGTGGCGCAGTTCATGGACATGACCTGCGCCAGCGCACCCAGCGTCGGCCATTGCAACACCATGGGCACCGCGTCCTCGATGAACACCATGGCCGAAGCGTTGGGCATGTCGCTGCCCGGCTGTGCCGCCATCCCCGGCCCGTATCGCGAGCGTGGCCAGATGGCCTATGCCACCGGCAGGCGGGCGGTCGAGATGGTCTGGGAGGACCTGAAGCCCTCCAAGATCCTGACCCGTAAGGCGTTCGAGAACGCGATCTTCGCCGCCGCCGCCGCCGGGGCGTCGACCAACTGCCCGCCGCACGTGATCGCGATCGCGCGGCACATGGGGGTCGAGCTGGACATCAAGGACTGGGAGATGGGGCACGACATCCCGCTCCTGGTCAACATGCAGCCGGCCGGCGAGTATCTGGGCGAGGAATTCCATCGCGCCGGCGGCGTGCCGGCGGTAATCAAGGAGCTGATCAAGGCCGGGCGCTTCCATGAGGATGCGCTCACCGTGACCGGCAGGAGCATGGGCGACAATCATGCCAAGCTGCCGTTCGCCAACGACCGCCGGGTGATCCGCCCGTACGAGGATCCGCTGATGCCGGAGGCGGGCTTCGTCATCATCAGCGGCAACCTGTTCGATTCCGCGGTGATGAAGACCTCGGTGGTCACCGACGAGTTCCGCCGCCGCTACCTCGAGCACCCGGACCATCCCGGCATGTTCGAGGGCCGGGCCATCGTGTTCGACGGGCCCGAGGACTATCACCACCGAATTGACGACGATTCGCTCGACATCGACGAGGACTGCTTCCTGTTCATCCGCAATTGCGGGCCGGTCGGCTATCCCGGTGCGGCCGAGGTGGTCAACATGCGGCCGCCGACCAAGCTGATCGAGAAGGGCATCAAGGCCCTGCCGACGATCGGCGACGGGCGCCAGAGCGGCACCTCGGAGAGCCCGTCGATCCTCAATGCCTCCCCGGAATCGGCGATCGGCGGCAATCTCGCCATCGTCAAGACCGGCGACACGGTGCGGCTCGACCTGCCCAACCGCCGCCTCGACCTGCTGATCCCGCACGAGGAGATCGCCCAGCGCCAGGCCGAGCTGAAGCAGCATCCGCCCAAGATCCCGCCCAGCCAGACCCCCTGGCAGGAGATCTACCGCAGCATGGTGGGCCAGCTCTCCACCGGCGCCTGCCTCGAGCCCGCCGTCCTGCACCTGAAGATCGTCGAGACCTACGGCTCGCCGCGGCGCAACCACTGAGCCGCAGGTTGCAACTGCGGACGGCGTGGCTGGGGCTGGCCCTGTGGGCGGGGCCGGCCCTGGCCGACGACGTCGCCCAGCAATGGCAGCAGGTCAGCGAGGCCGGCATCGCGCAGGCCAATGAAGGCGACCTCGTAGCCGCCGAGCGGTCGATGCGCGAGGCCCTGGCGCTGGCCCAGCAGCTGCCGGGCGATGACCCGCGGCGGGCGACCAGCGCCAACAATATGGGATTCGTGCTGCACGCCGAGGGGCGGACCGGCGAGGCGCTGGAGTTCTACGCCGAGGCCCTGTCGCTGCGGGACGCCAGCCTCGGGCCCAACCATCCGGCGACGGCGCAGAGCCTGAACAATCTGGCGGAAGCGCTGCGCAGCGAGGGCCGCCGCGACGAGGCCGAGAAGCTGCACCGGCGGGCGATCGAGATCCGCCGGACGCGGCTGGCGCCCAATCATCCCGATCTGGCCGAGAGCCTCAACAATCTGGGCGTGCTGCTGACCGACGAGGGCCGCTTCGACGAAGCCGATTCCCTGTTCGCCGAGGCGCTGGCGATCCGTACGGCGACCCTGGGCGAGCAGCACTCGGCGGTGGCCGAGGTGCTGGGCAACCAGGGTGCGCTGGCGTTCGCGCGCGGCCGCTACGAGGAGGCCGAGCGGCTCCAGCGCCGGGCCCTGGCGATCGAGGAGGCGACGCACGGTGCCGACGATCCGGCCGTGGCGTTCGCCTTGCACAACCTGGCCCAGGTGCTGATGGCGCAGGGCAAGGCGGAGGAGGCCGCGGCGCAGCTGGAGCGCGCGGTGGCGGTGCGCACATCGAGCCTCGGCCCCGACCGGCCGGAGACGGCGCAGAGCCAGCACGCGCTGGCGCTGGCGCTGCTCGCGTCGGGGCAGCCGGAGCGGGCGGCACCCTTGCTGACCGAAAGCCTCGCCACCCGTGAGCGCCTGCTGGGTCCAAGCTCGCCAGAGCTGGCCTCGGCCCTGGCCGACCTCGCCGAGCTGCGGCGCCGCCAGGGCGATTTCGAGGCTGCCCTGCCACTGCTGCAGCGGGCCGTGCGCATCCAGGAAGGTGCCTTCGGCCCGGACGACCCGCGCCTCGCCGTGAACCTGAACAATCTGGCCCTGCTGCAGACCGATCGCGGCGCCTGGCGGGATGCCGAGCCGCTGCTGGCCCGCGCCCTCCGCATCGAGACGGCGGCTCGAGGACCGGACAGCCCGGAGCTGATCGCGACGCTGGAGAACCAGGCGGTGGTGCTGGACCGGCTGGACAGGAGCGACGAGGCCGAGGCCGCACGCCATCGGGCGGCGGCGATCAAGCTCGCCGCCACGCCCCAGGCGCCCACGGCG
>JBATRI010000402.1:0-14037 GCA_049292515.1 Geminicoccaceae bacterium | reverse complement strand
GGCCGTGGTCGCTTACCGGGCCGGCACGACGTGGTGGTTGGACAAGGAGACCGAGGCGGCTGCGCAAGAGGAGCAGGCCGAGCGGCGCACGGTCGACCCGTGGGAAGACCGGGTGATGACCTGGGCGAACCGACAGTTGCAGGCGGTCACGGTATCCGATGCGCTCTACGAGTTGGGCGTGCAGCTCGACAAGCGAGACCAGGCGGCAGAGAACCGCGTCGCACGCATCCTTCGCGCAAATCGGTGGACCCGTCGGCAGCGGCGCGTCGCAGGTGTTCGGATCTGGGAGTACGTGAAGCCCGCAACCGATCCTGACGACGCAGATCCTGGCCCGCCGTCACCAGTCCCACCCCCGGTGTCACCAGTAGCGCCGCCACCTACTGGTGACGGAAATCCCAGCAAATCCGCACTTGTCACCAGTGCCACCAGTGTCACCAGTACGTACCTCGCACGTATGGACGCGCGCACGCACGCGCACGCTGCAGGTTTCAAACCCCTACTGGTGACTGGTGACACTGGTGACACCGACCATGGCGACAGGCTGATCGCTGCTGCCCGCCGCGTCGTCGAGAACCCCGAGGCATGGGCAGATCCGGCCGAGATCATGCTGCATGGCGGACCGCTGCCATGATTCAGCGCAAGGAAAAATCTCTGGCAGCTGCCGATCCGAAACCGGTGCTGGCCCCGAACGCAGACTTAATTCACCTCGGGGTTAAGTAGATGGGCGCTCGGGGCAAGGGTGCAAAGCCGCTCGGCCCACCGGCGCGCAAGCCGCGCATCCGCCGCAAGGGCCTGACCCGGGCCGACGTGGTGATTGCCTGGATCGAGACGCTGCCGATCACATCCGGCATGCACGCCGGTCGCAAGATGAAGCTGCGCCCGTGGCAGCGCGAGTTCGTGCGCAAGGTCTATGATCCCGCCGGGTCCGACGGGCGACGCTTGGTCCGCACGGCGCTGCTGAGCATGGGCAGAAAAAATGGAAAAACTGGGCTCGCCGCAGCACTGGCGCTGTGCCACTTGCTCGGCCCGGAAGCCGAGAAGCGCGGCCAAGTCTACAGCGCGGCGGCCGACCGCAAGCAGGCCAGCATCCTGTTCGCCGAGATGGAGGCGATCGTCCTGGCCCGGCCCGATCTCGCCGCGCGCTGCAACATCCGCCGGTTCACCAAGGATATCGAGGACAGCATCACCGGCTCGCGCTATGTGGCCCTGTCCGCCGACGCCAAGCTGGCCCACGGGTTGAACCCGTCCATGGTGGTCTATGACGAGCTCGCCCAGGCGCCCGATCGGCGGCTCTACGACGCGCTCGGCTCGGCCATGGGCGCGCGAGCTGAGCCGCTCATGATCGTGATCTCGACCCAGGCCGAGCGTGATGACCACGTGCTGTCCGAGCTGGTCGACCACGCCGAGAAGATCGCTGCCAGCGAGATCGAGGACCCGACCTTCGTGGGCGTGGTCTATGCGGCGCCGGCCGATGCGGACCCGTGGGCCGAATCGACGTGGTATCTGGCCAACCCGGCGCTGGGTGACTTCCGCAGCCTCGAGGAGATGCGCGCCTATGCCAGCCGCGCGCGGACCATGCCGTCGCTCGAGGCCTCCTTCCGAGCACTCTATCTGAACCAGCGGACGGCAGCCGAGGCCGGTCTGTTCTCCCGTGGCGAGTGGCAGGCATGCGGCGGCCGTGTCGACCCGGCCGAGCTGCAAGGGCAGCCGTGCTTCGGCGGGCTCGACCTATCGTCCACGCGCGACCTGACGGCCTTCACGCTGTGGTTCCCGGCGAGCGGCGCAGTGCTGGCCTGGCACTGGCTGCCCGGCGACGACCTGCCCGAGCGCGAGATCCGGGATAGCACGCCGTGGTGCTTATGGCTGCAGCAGGGCCATCTCGAGACCACGTCGGGCAAGACCGTCGACAAGCGTCATGTTGCCATGCGGCTGGCCGAGATCTGCGCCGGCTACGAGGTGACGGCTATCGGATATGATAGGTGGGGCATGCCGGAGTTGCAGCGGGCTCTGGCCGACGAAGGCATCACGCTGCCGCTGCGCGAACACGGCCAGGGCTTCAAGGACATGACCGGCGCGATCGCCCGCCTCGAGGTGGAAGTCGTCGAGCACCGCTTGCGTCATGGCGGCAACCCGATCCTGAACATGTGCGCGGCGAACGCGAAGGCGATCCGGGACCCGGCCGGCAACCGGAAGCTCGACAAGAAGTCCGACACCCGCCGGATCGATGGCGTCATCGCGCTGTGCATGGCGATGGGGATTGCCGGCCGCGAGCCGCCGCCGGTCAAGATGGACTTCAGCCGGCCGCTGGTGTTGGGAGGGTGAAGCTCGCCGTTCTGGCCGGCGTAGGCAGTGGGCGCTCTAAAGAAAATTGCAATTCCTGCAACAAATTGACGGACCAAACGCTCGAGAATCCAGACAAATAGCCGAAGCATTCTCTAAAGAATTGCAATACCTGCACGCCACTTGACCGACGCTCACCAATAAAGTGAGCATGTCTCATCTGTTGCACAAAGAACTTCGACTTGACGCCCAATCAGTTATGGGCAATCCTGCTGTCCGTGTCGCACAGACGAGGCGACCCGGCGGGGTGCTGATACACCGCCGCCGGCCCTAACCACCTTTGTGGAGCATCACGCGATGGCTATAGAGACCGTACACGCAACCGCGCTCGGCGAACATACCAGCCATGCCACCGCCCTTTTAAGGCTTCATGACGCGCTCGAAAACGACGTGGATCTCATCCAAGCTGCTTTGGGCGCTGCGAGCTATTTGCGCGGCGAAGGGCAGGATGCAGACCCCATCGCGTCCGGCCTTACCCGGCTGCTTAGCCTGATCTGCGAGCGGCTCGAGGAACGAAGCGCCGAACTAGGCACTATCCGCCGCAGCACTGCATAGGCGACAGATTCGGTACCGAAAGGATATGGGCGGGGCTGGCTTCGGCTCGCCCGTACTTATGTCGCCCACCGATGCTCCGGGTCGAGCGGCATCCCGTCCGCATCATAACCGGGCGTGATGCCCGTCCGCTCCTCGCGCTGTTTGGCCGCTGAGTGGTGGGTCTGGCACAAGCTGGCGAGGTTGGCTGGGTCCCAGAACAGGGTAGGGTCGCCGCGGTGCGGCTTGACGTGATCGGCAACCGTCGCCGGCGTGACCCGACCCTGTTTCCTGCACATAGCGCAGAACGGGTGCGCAGCAAGGTGCGCGGCCCGGAGACGGCGCCAGCGGTTATTGTTGTAGAGATGGCTGTATAGGCTCATGTGCAGAACTTGGTGTTGGACAAGCAAGCAAGGAAGGGTTCAGCAGGATGGCCGACTTTGGCTTCGATCAAACTGGGGAAGCAGTGGCTCAGGCCGCAAAGGAGCTGATCAGCAAAGGCCATGATCCCGGCCACATCGCCGTGGCCCTGATACGAATTGCTACCGACTATCTTCTGGCTCATCCAGATTGCACGGCTCCCCTGCCTGCGATGGTCAAACTACGGCTCGATTTTATCACGGTGCGCGACTGGCTGGACGAGTTGGTAACGTCACGCCCATCACATTAACCCGCTCAGGTTGGTTCTGAGTCGCGCGCATAACGCTTGCATTTGGACTAGTTCTGAGTCACACCCAGAATGCAGAAAGGGTGATGACGATGACAAAACTTCCCGGCTTGGTTGGCGCTCTTGCCGAGTGTGACGAGCGCGAGCGGGCGACCCTCGACCATGTCGCGCGTGTCATCCGCGAAGCCGGATTAATCCCGACGACGAAACGCGGGTCTGGCGCAGCCGATATGACGCTCACGGCCGCGGCTAACCTGCTCATCGCCGCGAACACGGGTGGCATTCCTAAGGCTGCCGCGATGACGGTGATTCAGTACCGCACCCTTGTGCCGCGCAATACTGGCCAGCCGGATCCTAAGGATGGCATTTATGCGCACATCAGCACTGCGCGCGACTTTGGTCAGGCGGTCGAATTCTTGATCGAGGGTGCCCCAAAGCTGCTGCGCGCCTTCGCGGATGATATGGACGTGATCTACGGGGGCCATCAGCCCGACGCTCTCTATAGATTAAAGACGGAGATGTTGAATTTCGGGAAGTTCGCCGGTGTAGAGGTGACTTTCGCGGGTCCCACGCCGTATGCCATCATTCGCATTGTCCCTCCCGGGGCTAAGGAACCCGCGCAGTATCAGTGGGAGTTCATGGCGGACGTGGACCTCGTGATGGAAGGCTTTTATCAGGAAGTGCGGTCGGATCGCCGATATACAGTCACGGTTGGACTCAAGACGCTAAATAAGCTCTTCGCCGCCGTGTCGGACGAAGACGATGTTGCGACCGGCGACTCCGCCGACACGATCGATGCCTGAGATTCTCGCCGCCCGTACCTCCTCCCGGCTGCGGTCGCCGGGCAAGCAACTGCGCGGGGCGGCCCTGGCGCTGTCTCCTTTCCAGCGCGACGTGCAGGTGCAGACCGCACCCTTTTCCCGCCGTGAGGCGGCATGGCCCAGAGGCACCGCGGTGCCCGAGACGGAGCTTCTTTCATGACCCTGCGTGCCCTTCACGAGCAGCGCGCGACCGCGGTCGCGGCCATGCGTGCCCTGACCGCGGCCCCGGCTGGCGACGGCGACCTTACCCCTGAGCAGGCGTCCGAGTTCGACCGCCACAAGGCCGTGGTGGAGGGCCTGGACGTGCGGATCGCGCGCCAGACCTTCGTCGACGAAGCCGACCGCCGGGCGCCTGGCACGCCGATCGACGGGAGCGGAGATGCCAAGCTCGACGCCGAGCTGCGGCAGTTCTCGCTGGTCCGGGCGATCGCCTGCCAGGTGCCCGACCTGGTCGGCGTTGATGCCGGCCGCGAGCGCGAGATAAGCGCCGAGCTGCAGCGCCGCAGCGGCCGATCGCATCAGGGTCTGACGGTTCCGCTGCAGGTGTTCGAGCAGCGCGTGCAGTCGGCCGGCGACGCGACCGCGGGCGGCTTCCTGGTGGCGGACACGTACCGCGGCGACTTGTTCGTCGACACCTTGCGCAAGAAGCTGGTGACCGCTCGGCTGGGCGCAACTGTGCTCAATGGCCTGATGGGGCGGGTGACGATCCCGCGTCGGACCTCATCGGCAACCGCCCAGTGGGTCGGCGAGAACCAGTCCGTCGACCTGTCGGATGCGGGCTTCGGTTCCCTCGCGATGATGCCCAAGACGATCGCCGCGCGCACGGAAATGACGCGCGATCTGCTGATGCAGTCCTCTCCGTCGATCGAGACGCTGGTCCGCTCGGACTTCGCCTCGATCGTCGCCGAGGCGATCGACTCAGCGGCCATCAACGGTTCCGGCGCCGGCCCGGTGCCCACTGGTCTGCTGAACACGCCAAACATCGGCAGCTTCAACTTGGCCACTGTGTCGTGGGCGAATGTCTTGGCCGCGGTCGAGGACATCGAAACGGCGAACGCCGAATCCACCGGCTGGGCGACCAATCCCCATGTGGTCAAGGTGTTGCGCTCGACGGTGAAGGTGTCCGGCGACACGACCGGCAACTTCATCATGCCGGAGCCGGGCAGCCTCGCCGGCTACCCGCTCCTGTCGAGCAACATCATCCCGGCCACGATCAGCACGAACAAGTCGGCGCTGATCTTCGGCAACTGGTCTGATCTTCTGATCGGCTACTGGGGCTCGTTCGATCTGCTGGTGAATCCCTACGAGTCCACGGCCTACGCCAAGGGCAACGTACAGGTTCGCGTCATGCAGTCGTGCGATGTGCAGGTCCGGCATCCCGAGAGCTTCACGGCAGCGGTGGATATCGCCTAAATGAATGGCACCCTCGAGCGGCGTGCTGTCGCCGAGCTTCGCGCCGCGGGGCGCCGGCTCGAGGGCTACGCCGCAACCTTCAACACCCCGGCGACAATTGGTGCCTTCATCGAGTCGATAGCGCCCGGCGCCTTTCGGCTGGACGGCGATATCCTCGCCCTGGTCGACCATGATCCGGGCAAGCTGCTGGCTCGAACCAAGAGCGGCACATTGGAACTCGAGCAGGACGGCAAGGGCCTGCGGTTCGGGCTGTCCGTGCCGGAAACACACCTCGGGCAGGACGTACTCGAGCTGGCCAAGCGGGGCGACCTGGGCGGCATGAGCTTTGGCTTTCACGCCGAGGCCGAACACTGGACCGGCTCAAAGAAGCGTGAGCTGCACCGCGTCCGGCTGGTCGAGATCTCGGTCGTGTCGAGCTGGCCCGCCTACTCCGGCACCACCGTCAGCGTGCGCTCCCGTGCTGCGCCTCGGCTGGCCCTGGCCCAGCGCTGGCTGGAGACGGTCTGATGGGCCTGCTGCGCCGGCTCGCCGACCACTGGGACCCGCCGGAGACCCGGGCTCACGAGCCGTCATGGGACGCACTGCGCGGCTACAGCACGGCCGCCGGGCAACAGGTCAACCCGCATACGGCCGAGGGCCTATCGGTGGTCCTGGCCTGCGTCGGGGCAATCAGCGGCGCGTTGGCGTCCTTGCCGGCCTACGTCTACCGCCGGCAGGGCACGGCCCGCCTGGAGGCGCCAGACCATCCGCTTGCGGGCTTGATCCGCCGCGGCCCGAACCGGTGGCAGACCTGGCCGGACTTCACCGAATGGTTGGCCGCGTCCGCCCTGCTGCGGGGCAATGCCCTGGTCGAGATCGTCACCGATCGCGGTGTGCTGGTCGAGCTGCGGCCGATCCCATGGGACAACGCCAGCGTGACCATGCTGCCGTCCGGCCGGCTGGCCTACGACGTCAGCAACATTCAGAGCATCTACGGCGGGACCGGGGGCATGCGCCGGCTGCTGGACACTGAGGTCGTGCACCTACGCGACCGTACCGACGACGGACTGGTCGGCCGCTCCCGTTTGCACCGTGCTGCGGCCGTGGTGGGTGCAGGGCTGGCGGTGCAGAACTTCGCTAGCAGCCTCTACCAGAACGGCGCATTTCCGAGCGGCACCATCGAGGTGCCGGCTGCCCTGAGTGACCCGGCGCTGGCCCAACTCCGCCAGCGGTTCTCGGAGGCATTCACCGGCCCGAAGAACGCGGCCAAGGCGTTGGTGCTCGAGAACGGCGTCAAGTGGAACAGCATCTCGATCTCACCGGAAGACGCCGAGCTGCTCGCGTCACGCAAGTTCGGTGGTGAGGAGTTGGCGCGGATCTTCAACGTGCCGCCGCCGCTGATCGGCATCCTGGACCATAGCTCATTCACGAACAGCGAGACCGCCGGCCGGTGGTTCGCCGTCCACACCTTGGCGCCGTGGATCAGGAAGATCGAGGCCGAGTTCGGCCGGGCCGTCCTGGGTGGCGGCGCCGAGCTCGAAATCGACATGACCGGCTTCCTGCGTGGCGACCCGGCGCAGCGATGGCAGTCCTACGACATCGCGATCCGCAACAAGGTGCTCACCGTCGACGAGGTGCGGGAGGCCGAGGGCTACAACCCGATGCCGGCCGGTGCCGGGACGCCGGCTGAGTGATTTCCCTACCGCGCCGCTACACTGAGGCCGAGATTGCGATCGAGCTGCAGCTGAGCCGGGCCACGGTCAAGCGCGAGATCGCAGCCGGCCGGCTCGGGTGCTACCGCCTAGGGCCGTCCGGTCGGAAGATCCTGATCGGCGAGCAACACCTCGCGGAGTACCTAGTGTGTCGCGAAGCGAAGCCTTCCGGATCGGGGATTACTTCCTCGGCAAGCGCCCGAACAGCGACCGGTGGTGTGCCTGTTGGTTCGATGCACGTACTCGACAGACCAAGCGCCATAGCCTCGGCACAAGCGACCTTCGCACCGCGCAGATCGAACTCGCCCGTTTCGTCACCAAACACGGCGACATCCGGCAAGCCGAGCCCGCAAGCATGACGGTGGCCCAGCTGCTGGAGCGCCATCAGGAGCGCCGCGTCAAGCCCGAGGCCAAGCCCGACTTCGCGCGCCATGCCCGCCGGCTGATCGAGCATTACAGCGATGCCCTGATCAGCGAGCTGACTCCGGAGCGCCAGGCACAATTCGCCGCCGCGATGCGGGCCTCGGGGCGCAGCAACAGCTACACGGACCGCGTCAATGATTCGCTGCGGTCGGCGCTCGCGGCTGCCATCCGGCTGGGCGAGATCACCGGCGCTCCGGCGATCGCCAGCTTGCCCCGCGAGCGCTACGAGCGCCGCCTGCTCGACAAGGAAGAGATCGTCGCATTGATGATCGCGGCTGAGGAGCCGCACCTTCAGATGTTCCTCGCCGTCCTGCTGAACACCGGCGCCCGGCCGAACGCCATCCTGGCGCTGACCCGCTTCCAGATCGATCTTGGCCGCCGGCTGATCAATCTGCAGCCCACGGGCCGCGACGAGACGAAGAAGCGCAATCCTGTCCTGCCGATCACAGATGCACTGCTGCCGTGGCTACAGGGTGCCACCGGCGACTTCGTCGTGAGTTGGCGGGGCAAGCCGCTCGCCTGCATCAAGAGCGTCTGGCGCCGCGCCCGGGCGAGGGCAGGGCTGCCGCAGGACGTGAACCCCTATTCGCTCCGGCACACACTGGCGACCGAGTTGCGCGCCCGTGCCGTACCGGAATGGGAGTGCGCCGGCTGGCTCGGCCACTCGACACCTTACCGCACCACCGAGATCTATGCGCGGTTCCGCCCCGACTATCTGTCGCAGGCGCGGGCGGCTATCGATGCGTGGATAAAAGAGATCGAGGCGCTGGTGGAACAGCGCCCCGGTCATGTCGAAACCCCAGTGCGTGTCAGCTACGTGCTAGGGCCTATGGGCGGGGCCTCGGAACCCCCCGGTACGTGGTCGGAGTGGCAGGATTCGAACCTGCGACCCCAGCGTCCCGAACGCTGTGCTCTACCAAGCTGAGCTACACTCCGATCGCGTGCGCGGTTCTATAGTGGGGGTGTGCGGTTGAGGCAAGCCTGCTCTGTGGCGATCCGGGGCGGCAGGACATCCCGGGGTCCATTTCAATAAAATATAAAGACTATTGACTCACTGGTGTATTGCTCGGAATTGTCGGCGCGAGCCCGACCCATGAGGCAACCATGCACAAGCTCACATTGCGAACCATCATCGCCGCACTTCCTGCCGCAAGCACCCTGCTCGCGATCGTCGAACCGGCCCACGCTGGGTGGGCGCCCACGCACAAGGTCGAGTTCGTGATTCCGTTCGGGCCGGGTGGCGGGGCCGACATTCTGGCGCGAACGCTGATCCGCGCGATCGAGGAAGAGAGGCTGGTGCCGGTGCCGATCGTGCCGGTCAATCGGGGTGGCGGCGGCACCGCGGTGGGCGTCAGCTACGTCAAGGCCTCCTGCGACGGCGACCCGAACGTGCTGGTGCTGATCAACCCCCAGACCCAGCTCACACCGATGCAGGTGGCGGGCGCCGCCGGCTGGCGTGACCTGACGCCCGTGACCAACATCATGGTCGACGACTACACCTTCGTCGCCAAGGGCGGCGGCGCCTTCCATGACGCTGCCGGTTTCATCGACGCAGCCCGTACGCGGCCGCCCGGCACGCTCACCATGGGTTCTGCGGGCACGGCCGACGATCTGGCGATCGCCCTGCTCGAGCGTGCCGGCGGCGTCGATCTCAATGTCATCCGCTACAATAGCGGGGCCGAGGCGCTGACCGCCGTCCTGGGTGGACATATCGATGCCGCGGCCGGCAACCCCCTGGAATTCCTGCCGTGCATCCAGAGCGGCCTGTTGCAGCCCCTGGGCATCATGCGCGAGACCCGTCTGGCCGCCCTGGACCAGGTGCCGACGCTCAAGGAGCAGGGGCTCGACTCGGCCAATTTCCAGATGTGGCGCGGTATCGCGCTGCCGGCGAATGTCCCGCCCGACGCGGTGACCTACTGGCGGGGGGTGTTCGAACAGGCCATCCGCTCGCCGATCGTGGCGACGTTCATGGACAAGAATCTCGGCACCCTGAAGCCGCTGGCCGGGGTGGAGTTCACGGCGTTCCTGGAAGGGCAGGAGGTCTCCTACCGATCCCTGCTGCCGGCGCCCAGGACCAACTGATGGCGCGGCGGCCCGAGATCACCGCGGTGGACGCCATGCCCGTGGCGGTCACCGGCCTGCGGGCGTTCCGTATTTCCGAGGGTGCGACGAAAACCCATCACTCCGTGCTGCTGCGGCTGCGCAGCAGCGAGCCCGGTCTCGACGGGTGGGCCGAGATCGTGTCGGCCCCGCCCGGCAAGCCCGAGGAGTTCACCGAGGAGATCGTGGGTGCCGTCCGGCGGTTCGTCGCCCCGGCCCTGATCGGCGTGCCGATCGAGGAGCGGGCGCGGGCCAATGCCCGCGTCGCCGCCGTGCTGAAGGGCCGGGCGTGGACCAAGGCCGGGGTCGACGTGGCCCTGCACGACCTGCAGGCTCGCCATCTGGGCATCCCGGTGCACGATCTGCTGGGTGGTCGGCAACGCCGGGAGGTGCCGGTGATCGGGCCGGTCATCGGGATCGAGGCGCCCGACCGCATGGCCGCCATGGCCGTCGAGCAGGCGGGACAGGGCTTGCGCACCATCAAGCTGAAGCTCGGCGAAACAGTGGCGCTGGACGTGGCGCGGGTGCAGGCCGTGCGCGAGGCGGTCGGGCCGGACGTGGCGCTGCGCGTCGACGCCAACGACCATTACCGGCCGGCGGACGCGATCCGGCTGATCCGCGCCATCGAGCGCTTTGCGCCCGACCATGTCGAGCAGCCGATTCCACGCGGCGATCTCTTGGGCCTGGCCGCCGTGCAGGCGGCCGTCGGCGTGCCGATCATGACCGACGACTCGGTGGCGACGCTCGAGGATGCCGTGACGGTGATCCGCCTGGCCGCGGCGCAGCGGGTGAAGGTCAAGGTCACCAAGCACGGCCTCACCGGCGCCGCGGCGATCCTCCGCACGCTGGAAGCGGCGGGGGTCGCCTGCGTGCTCGGCCATGTGTTCGAGATGGGCCTGGCCGCCGCCGCCGAGGCCCATCTGGGCCTGGTGGCCGGCAATCTCGTCTTCCCTTGCGAGATCGGCTCGCTCCGCCCGATGGGTAGCACCGCCGACATCGTCACCGAGGAGCTGTTCGCCGCGCCGGGTGTGCTGCGCCTGCCGGAGGGGCCTGGCCTGGGCGTCACGCTCGACCACGCAGCCGTGCAGCGGCTCGGCCCGGCTGCCGCGGCCCGCGGCTAGTGCGGCATGCGATTCCAGGCGTCCAGGGCCGCGATCTTGTAGGCCTCGGCCAGCGTGGGGTAGTTGAACGTGTTCTCGACGAAATAATCGACGGTGCCGCCCAGGTTCAGCACCGCCTGGCCGATGTGGATCAGCTCGGTCGCACCCTCGCCGACGATGTGCACGCCCAGCAGCCGGCGATCCTCCAGCGCCACGATCATCTTCATCATGCCGGAGTTCAGGCCCATGATGTGGCCGCGCGAGGTCTCGCGGAAGCGGGCGATGCCGCACTCGTAGGCGATGCCGCGCTCGCGCACCTCCTCCTCGGTCAGGCCCACGGTCGAGATCTCCGGGACCGAATAGATGCCGTAGGGGAAGAACTCCGGGGCGGCGTGCATCTTCTCGCCGAAGGCGTGGCAGGCGGCGATCCGGCCCTGCTCCATCGAGGTCGAGGCGAGGCTCGGGAAGCCGATCACGTCGCCGGCGGCGTAGATGTGCGGCACGCTGGTCTGGAACGTCCTGCCGTCGACCTTGAGCCGGCCACGCGAATCGAAGTCGAGCCCGCAGGCCCCGAGGTTGAGGCTGTCGGTGGCGCCGACCCGCCCGGCCGCATAGAGCACCATGTCGGCCGTCACCGTCCGCCCGCCGGCGAGCGCCACCCGGCAGACACCCGCGGGCAGGCGCTCAATGCGCTCGATTGCGGCGCCGAAGCGCATGACCATGCCGCGATCGCGCAGATGGTGGGTGAAGTCGGCGATCAGCTCGCGATCGATGAAGTCGAGCATCGACGAGCGCGGCTCGATCAGCGTCACCGGCACGTCGAGCGCGCTGAAGATCGTGGCGTACTCGACCCCGATCACGCCGGCCCCGATCACCGCCAGGGTGCGGGGCACGTCCGTGATGTCCAGCACCTCGTCGCTGTCCAGGATGCGCTCGCCGTCGAAGGGCACCGAGGCCGGCCGATGCGGCCGGGTGCCCACCGCCAGCAGGTAGCGGTCGGCGGTGAGCGTCAGCAGCTCGCCGCTCTCGACGGCGACCTCGATCGTCCGCGGGTCGAGAAAGCGGGCCGTGCCCTGCAGGGTCTGCACCCGGTTGCGGGCGAACTGATGCTCGAGCACCTCGACCTCGTGGTTCAAGGTGATGAGCAGGCGGTTGCGCAGGTCCTCGGCCGCGATGTCCTTCTTGACCCGGTAGGCGCGGCCGTAGAAGCCGCGCTCGCGCCAGCCGGACAGGTTCAGCACGGTCTCGCGCAAGGTCTTGCTGGGGATGGTGCCGGTATGCACCGACACGCCGCCGACCCGGCGGCCCTTCTCCACCACCAGCACCGAGTGCCCCAGCTTGGCCGCCTGGATCGCGGCCCGGCGCCCGGCGGGGCCGCTGCCGATGACGATCAGCTCATGATGTGTCTGCAAGCCCCGTCTCTTTTCCCGGCGAGGCGCAGGATGCCGGCGCACGTGCGCCGCAGGCCCTCCGCTGTCGCCAGGTGGAGCAAGGAGCGTGCCAGTGACGCCGGCCTAGTAGGCCCGGGCGATGCAGAAATCGAGCAGGTCCAGCATAGCCTGCTTGTGGCGGGAATAGGGGAACACCGCCAGGCTCTGACGGGCGGTGTGGGCATAGGTCTCGGCCCGCGCCACGGTGGCCTCGATGGCGCCATGCCGGCCCATCAGCTCCAGCGCGTGCTCGAAGTCACCCGGGCCCTGGTCCAGGTCCTCGAGCACGCGGCGCCAGAAGGCGCGCTCGGTGTCGGTGCCGGCGGCGAAGGCCAGCAGCACCGGCAGCGTGATCTTGCCCTCGCGGAAATCGTCGCCGACGCTCTTGCCGAGCAGGGCCTGCTTGGCGCTGTAGTCCAGCGCATCGTCGATCACCTGGAAGGCGATGCCCAGATTGTCGCCGTAGCTGGCGAGTGCCGCCTCCTCGACCGCCGGCCGCTCGCCGACCACAGCACCGATCTGGCAGGCGGCCTTGAACAGCGCCCCGGTCTTGGCCGAGATCACCTCCAGATAGTCCTGCTCGGTGGAGGCGGTGTCGTTGGCGGTGATCAGCTGGTGCACCTCGCCCTCGGCGATCACCGCCGAGGCGTTGGAGAGGATCTCCAGCACCCGCAGGTTGCCGTCGGCCACCATCAGCTGGAAGGCGCGGCTGAACAGGAAGTCGCCGACCAGCACCGGCGCCTTGTTCCCCCAGACCGCGTTCGCGGTCGAGGAGCCGCGGCGCAGGTCGCTGCCGTCGACGACGTCGTCGTGCAGCAGGGTCGCCGTGTGGATGAACTCGACGCAGGCGGCGAGCCCCAGCTGGCGGGTGCCGCGATAGCCGCACATCCGTGCCGACAGCAGGGTCAGGATCGGGCGCACCCGTTTGCCGCCGGCGGCGATGATGTGACGCGCCAGCTCCGGGATCAGGCTGACGTCGCTGCGCATCTTGTCCAGGATGATCCGATTGACCTCCTGGAGCTCGCCGTCGACGAGGGCGCGGATGCCCTCGAGCTTCTCGGCGGAACTCTCCTCGGACAGATGCGCGGCCGGCAGAGCGGTCAAGCAGCGTTCTCCCTCGTACGAGCATGCTGCCCGCATTGGCCTTACGTTACGGCGTTGCTATCACGCACCCCGAGGGATAGCAAACCCACGGCCCCGGGGTATTCAGAGACAGGTACGCACACTTGGTCGAATTGGTTCGCAGCAGCGATCTCGTCCACCTCTCATGGGTGCAGGCCATGCTGACGGCGGAAGGGATCCCGTTCTTGCTGGCCGACGCGCACATCAGCAGCATCGAGGGCGGGATCGGCGCCTTCCCGCGGCGCGTGCTGGTGCTCGACGAGGATCGCCAGCGGGCGCTGTTGCTGCTCGAGGCCGCGGCTGCGGCTGGGGCCGATGCCCAGCCTGACTGAGCCCGATCTCACCGAGGACCGGCTGCTCGGCGGCCGTGTGCGCTTCTGGCAGCCACGGCACGGCTAC
>JBATRI010000401.1:0-16859 GCA_049292515.1 Geminicoccaceae bacterium | reverse complement strand
GGCCGCCGACAATCTGCGCCTGTGCACGGGCGCGCCGGGCAAGGCCTACGTCAAGGTCGGCCAGAAGCTGGCGGACCTGGCGCCCCGGCTGTCCGCCGGCGCGCTCACGATCGAGGTCGTCCCGACGGCGGGCTCGCTCGACAATCTGGCCAAGGCCGTGGCCGGCGAGTGCGACGCCTTCATCAGCCAGGGCGACGCCATCGACTTCTTCACCCGCGAGTTGCGCCCCGACGCCAAGGACGGGTTCCAGGTCGTGGGCGAGCTGTACAAGGAGCTGACCCTGCTGCTGTGCCGGCGCGACAGCGGCATCGACGATCTGGACGAGGCGCAGGGCAAGACCGTCGCCGCCGGCAGCATGGGCGCCGGCTCGCTGGCGACCCTGCTCAACCTGCAGCGGCTCGAGCCGGACAGCTACGGCGAGATCAAGATCAACCCGACCAACGGTTTCGAGGGGGCGATGGCCGTGGTCAACGGCCAGGCGGAGTGCCTGCTCGACGTGATAGCACCGCAATCGGACCTGGTGAGGACGCTGAACGACAACGAGCGCACCAGCACGCAGCTCTCCTTCGCCGAGATCGACAACGGCGATCTCGAGGACTACGCGGTGGGCGGCAGCAAGGTCTATTCCCTGGTCGAGTTCGACGACGAGATCTACCCCAACCTGGCGACGACCGGTGATCCGGAGATGCTGGCGATCAGCGCCGTCCTGGCGCTGCCCCGCGCCTATGCCCAGGCGCACCCGCAGGTGGTGGCCGCGCTGTCCATGCTGCTGCTGACCGGCGGCAAGGACATCGAGCGCGAGGCGTACGGGGAAACCAAGCCCTTCGCGGAGTAGGTCGCCGGCGGAAGGCGGGGTCGGGACGGTCCCGCTCGCCCTGCGTTGCGTCCACCGCCTTTAACGTCAGGCCCCCGGATTGCGGGTCAGGCGGCGTGCCGCTTGCGGGCCAGGGCTTCCAGCCGTCGGCGCTGGTGGCGGTTGAGGGTCGGGGCGGGCACGGCGCCGTCGGGCTCGGGTTCGGGCGTGCGCATGGCGAGGTCGACCCTGCCGTTTACCGCGCGCGGTTGCCGGATCTCGGGTTCGAGCGTGCACGGTGGCGCTTCGTTCGCGCAGCTCGGCACCTGCGGCTCGGCCGGCTCGGGTTCGGGCGTGTCGTTCTGCAATGCGTCGATCCAGGCGTCGGGTCGGTTGCGCAAGACGCGCAGGGCCTGCAGCGCGCGGCCGATATCCTTGTCGATCCGCGCGCCGTAGCGGGCGAAGGTGGTGAGCTTCCTGACCGTCGCCTCGGTGGGCGGGCTCTCGGTGGCTGCCACGGTGAGCGTCGCTAGCTCCAGGCCGCGCAGCCGGTCCTGGCGCCACATCGAGGCCACCAGCTCCATGACCCAGCGGTGCTCGTAGGCGTCGCGCGGGCCCCAGTCGGCGGTGACGGCGGCGTGCAGCTCGGCGAACGCCTCGCGGTCCTCACCGGCGAGCAGGGCGAACAGGCCGCCGCGCAGGCCGTGGTGGGTGCCATTGCGGGACGAGCGGGCCTTGCCAGCGTCGGTCGTGGGGCCGCGCGAGCGGGCGCCGTTGGTGTGGGCGGCGGCCTGCTGGGCGGGTGAACGGGCGGCGGGCATGGCGGACTCCTGGTCAGAGGGAAATCCCGCCAGTCTATCGCTCATAGGTTGAATGCAGTCAAGGACTATGGTCCCATTTATATACTTGACGCCACAAAACCCACTGGTAGATTGGCGCTCAGCAGAGGACGCCATGAACGCTTTCACCGCCCCGTATTTTCAGACCGCCGAAGCCGCTCGTGTGGCAATCGAAGGCATCCGTTGGCCGCACGGTCCGGTGTGCGGTCGCTGCGGCGAGACTGAGCGCCGCTATGCCACGAAGCGCCCTGGTCGCTATCGCTGCGGCAACCCGGCATGCCGCAAGGACTATAGCGTCACGACTGGCACTGTGATGGAGTCGACCCACATCCCGCTGAACAAGTGGCTGATGGGCTTCTACCTGATGTGCTCGTCCAAGAAGGGCGTCAGCGCCCACCAGATGCACCGCTCGCTCGGCGTGACCTACAAGACGGCATGGTTCTTGGAGCATCGTATTCGCGAGGCAATGCGCTCTGGCGGCCTGCTTCCGCCGATGGGCGGCGAGGGCAAGATCGTCGAGGCTGATGAGACGTACTTCGGCAAGTACGACGAGCCGCGCGAGCGCAAGACCAAGCGCTATACGCAGCCGACCAAGGGCGGCAGGTCCGGTCCCGCCAACAAGCGGGCGATCGTCTCGCTGGTCGAGCGTGGCGGCAATGTCCGCTCGTTTCACGTTGCCGTTGCGGATGGGGATACGGTTGGCCGGATTGTCCGCGAAAACATTGCGCACGAGAGCCGCTTGCACACCGACGAAAGCAAACTCTACGTCAAGCCCGGCGCAGACTTTGCTGCACATGAGACGGTGAACCACAGCTCCAAGGAGTACGTGCGCGACGACGTACACACCAATTCCGCCGAGGGCTATTTTTCGATCTTCAAGCGCGGCATGAAAGGCATCTATCAGCACTGCGCCGAGAAGCACCTGCATCGATATCTGGCCGAGTACGATTTCCGCTACAACCACCGTATCGCGCTTGGTGTTGACGATCTGGCCCGCACCCTTGCGGCCGTACAGGGCGCGGAAGGAAAGCGCCTGACCTACCGACAAGCTAACGTCGCCTGAGCATCGGTACGCTCTGGCGCGGTTTCTGCGCCAGCTCAGGAAGGCTCAGAAGGGGAAGGCTTAGCGGCCTTCCCTTTTGTTTTTGGCTTTGACTCGGCAGTCGTTCGCTGCACATCCTTCAACCCCTGATGCGGGGAGTTCAGGGCGGCGCGCAACGCCTGTTCGAAGCGGCGCTGGGTCTCTTCGGGAGGGTATTGATCGCTAGATTGCGGAGAAGTCATGGTAGGCAACGCCTTCGTCGATTGCTGTCACGATCCTATAGCATGGGGCGTTCAAAGCGAAACGCAACTGGCTGGCAATAAATAGGCCCATGGAAAGTCAATCTCGATTCGAGCCGGTTGGCCGCTGCATCTACTGCACAAGAGATGGCATCGCGGTGCCACTTAGCAAAGAACACATCATTCCATCTGGAATAGGAGGTAGATTAGTTCTGCCCAAGGCGAGCTGCAGTGATTGTGCCGATATAACGAAGAAGATTGAAGATCATGTGCAGACTGATATGATGCAGGTTGTAAGACATCACTTTGGCCTCCGGCAGCGGCGAAAAGCGGTCATTCCAAAGGATCGTCGCGTTTTCACATTGGGCCAATCTGGGGCTCAATGGCCGTTACTGCCGATTAGGCAGCACCCAACTATGCTGTGTATGCCTGACCTCCCGCCGCAGCGCGCGCTAAAGCCAGAATCGCCAGATGACAAAATCATCTGGCGAACAGCGCTGCTTGAATCCAGCCGGACACGACGCGAACCTGTTCCTTTTCCCAAAGGGACGCTGCTCCGCACAGGCTTTCGGCTAAATGTGGAGTTATTCCGCCGCTTTCTGGCAAAGATCGCTCACTCTTATGCGATCGCTAAAATTGGGTTTGATTCGGTCGAACCATTTTTGCCAAACGGCATAATGGGCAACGATGATGAGGAAATGCGCCATTTGGTTGGTGGGCAATCGCAAAATGACCACATTATGGATCAGTTCGACACATACGAGCACCAGCTGGCGATCTGGCCAATAGACCATGACAGCGGCCAAATCCTAGTTGTAGCTATTCGGCTGTTTGCTTCCCTTGGCATGCCGACATACGAGGCTATTGTTGGACGTGCACGCAAGGAAATAGTATTCTGACTGCATCTAGTTCCATGGTCAGGGCGTTTTCAACACATTCGCGATAGAGATCGCGATCATGCTCTCGCAGGTTGGCCCATTCGATGTCGTCCTCGCTCGGCTCATGACGCTCGAGCGTCCAGTAAATACGCTCCGCCAAGCGATCAATGGCAGTTTCGCGCGTCAGCGCTTCTCTACCGCTATCCGCATCGGATTCTGATCCTAACCCAGACGTGCTCATCCGAGCATCCTACCACGCCCCAAACCCTTCTGCCACCTCGATCTGCGCCGGCCTGTCGCGTTGACACTAGCTGTAGAGCTTGTGGCGTCAAGTATATAAATAGGACTATGGTCCTGCAAGCGGCGCGTCCGCTGGGCATGCCACAGCACCGGAACCAGCGCAGCGGGCGCGCTGCGGCGTTTGGGGGTACCTGCTCCGAGCCCCCGGCCGCCACCACCCTCGGCAAACGCTCAATGCGACGAGGTGGGCCGGGTCAAGGCGATTGTCGATTTCGTATGGTGTCCCCGAAGCCCGACGCGGTCACTGCGTTGCGAGCGTCAGCTTAAGCGAGATGTCGTACAGGTTGGCCTCCTCCCACGGCTCATCGAGGGCCTTGAACGAACCGGTCCCCGTGGCACCCGCGAACTTGCCCGTGCCAGAGACCAGCGTGTAGTCGCCGCGCTCACTGCTCGCATCCCAGGTCCCGGTGTAACTGAGCGTGAGCGCATCGTTGTTCTCGAACGTGTAGGTGCTGTACCCCTTGAACGATCCATTCTGGCCCGCGCCGTCACTGATGACCACGAAGCGCTTGTAAGCAATGCGACCGTCGTCGCACGTCGCAACGCCCATGTACTGTCCGGCGTCCACGCTGTGCCCGCCAATTTCGGGTAGTGCAGCTGGCGTATCCAACCGGTGGGTCACGAGCTTGCAGTGAAGTGTCTGCTCTTCGGCTGCGGCCGGTGAGACAGGGGCGAAGAACATCAGACCGGAGGTCGCGGCGAGCATGAAAGCGCCAGAGCGCGCAATGGCATCGGTTGCAGGCATGGCTATTCCTCCCTGCGGGTTACACGCGTACCACTGTAATATTATGCCGCGCCGGCTTTCTTGTCGCCAACCGGGTACGCTAATCTGGGCGCTTGCGTTCGCTTCAAGCGCCTGCTGTCCGACGTCGGAAATTCGGGGACACCATGCTCAATCAACCAATTCGACGCGCGGTGCCGGCGCCTGCTTCGGTGGCCCCCGCTTGCCGGGGCGCAGTCGTCGGCCAAGGTGCGCTTCCATCTCGCTGACGAAATCCGAATCGCCGAGCGGCCGGCCGGTGCGCTCGTGCCGGCGGAGGTCGTCCGTGTCGCGCTCCTGCAGCCCGCCTGCGAGAAACGTCCGTCATTCGCCTACGGCCTCGGTAGTGGCTCGCGGCCGGTGAGCCCGTCGTCCTGACCGGTCAGATGCGCCTTGGCCACGCCTCGGGCGTGGCGACGAGCTGTCGGCAATCGGGCCTGGTACGGTGAGCACGGGCGCGGTGAACACACCGCGACCTTCGCTTCCCGACTGCCGAGCGATTTCCAGTAACTTCCAGTATCTTCCAGCTTTCCGCCAGTGACCCTGGAGTTAGGTATGCATTAGACTGTGTCGCGGTACTGCCCTGCTGCGCCGCCGCTGGCGGGCCGCTGGGCGGTCCTGACAACGCAGGGGGAAACAATGTCGAGGAACGCGGTTTTCGAACGGTCGCGGCGCGCGCGCTGTGCTCTCTTGCTGCTGGGCGGCCTGGCGCTGCTGGCGCCGCCGGCCGTCGCCGACGAGATCCCGTTCTACATCACCAACGAGCTGGGCGGCTCGATGTTTCCCGACGGCACGGCCATCGTCTGTGGCGGGCCATGGCTGCGGCGGACGGCCAACTGCGGCACGCCGATCCGCAACGACAACCAGCCGCTCCTGTTCTACAGCGCCGAGATCAACCTGTTCTCGCCGTTCGGCCCGTGGCAGTGCCAGCTCAGGTCGGTCGGTGAATGCGATCCGATCATCGAGGGGCTGACCTTCTGTGTCGATGCCGAGCCCAACCATGTCGCACCGGTCGAGCTCACCCTCACCGAGGACGAGAAGCTCACCGTCAAGGACTTCAGCCCGCCGCCCTGCAACTCGGCCGTCGCGGCCGGGTTCCTGGGCGACGAGACCCCCTCGGGCCGGGACCGGGACGCATTCCGTTTCGACGGCAAGGCCGGCGAGAAGATCACCGTGCTCCTCGAGCCCAGCCGGTCGAGCGGCGGCTCCGGCAAGACCGCGCGGCTGGCCTTACGCGACGGCAGCGGTCGGCGGCTGGCCACCGATGCCGGTGCCCTGCCGCTCAAGCTCGTGGCCACCCTGCCGGCGGCCGGGGGCTATGTCGTCGACGCGATCGAGGCGGAGGCCGATGCGGGCAAGCCGTTCCGGGGCCACTTCCTGGTCACGGTGCGCTCCAACGCCGGCAAGGGACGGGGGGAGTCGCTGGTGCTGGGGGCGACGGGGGAGACGGAGCCGTAGGGCCGCCTCGACGTCGTACCGTTGATGGTACCAGGTACCACTAACGCTTCGTTAATCCGGTCGCGTCATGCTGTGCCGCGCGTTGTTCAAGCGGAGTTTGGTCATGGCCAGGGCCGAGCGCCGTCTCGCTGCCGGCAGCATGCATCATGTTCACAACCGTGGCGCGCTGCGGCGCGCGCTGTTCGAGGACGAGGCGGACTGGCGTCTGTTCCTCGGTACTCTGCATGATGCGTTGGATCGGCACGAGGTCGAGCTGCTCGCCTGGTGCCTGATGCCGAATCACTGGCACCTGTTGGTGCGGCCCGGCAGCCGTGCGGCGCTGCCTGCCTTCATGCGGTGGCTGACGCTGGCGCACAGCCGGCGTTGGCAGGCGCTGCATGGGCAGACCGGCATGGGCACGCTCTACCAAGGGCGCTACCGCTCGCATCCGGTCGCGCAGGACGAGCATCTGCTCACCGTCGTCCGCTACATCGAGCGTAACCCGGTGCGGGCCAAGCTGGTCACCTGTGCCCGGCACTGGCCATGGTCGAGCGTCGGCGAACGCCTTGGCGGAGCCGGCGGATTGCTCGCGCCGCTGCCGCTGTCCCTGCCGGACGACTGGCTGGAGTGGCTCAATCGCCCCGAGACGCCGACCGAGGTTGTGCTGAGTTCAGGACGGCCCCCGTCGCAATGTGGTTAACGGCCGTTAGGGGTACCTGGTACCGTCAACCCGCGAGACACCGACCGAGGCCGTGGTGGGTTCGGGACGGCCCACGTCGCAAGGTGGTTAACGGCCGTTAGGGGTACCTGGTACCGTCAACCCGCGAGACACCCGCCGAGGCCGTGGTGGGTTCGGGACGGCCCGCGTCTCGAGGTGGTTAACGGCCGTTAGGGGTACCTGGTACCGTCAACCCCAAAATCGCAATGGGATAGCGAAGCGAGACGGGTATATCGGAATTGGCGCTGGAACATTAAGTAATGCAAGAAATTTCTCACAAATAATTGTGTAATTATCGCGCACGGAATGACTCAATTCTGCAATTAATACTATTCTCCTTGAAGTCAATTGATCAAGACATTGTTCTACTTCCAAGTATAGACTCTCACTTAGACTCGAAAAATCCACCACGGCAAGGTCCGCGCACCGAAGCAGGTCCAAGACGACTGGTTGCCAGTCTCCTTGCAGCGTGGGCTGCCCACCTGTGTCGGTAACTGCTTCCACGCTAAACATGCCAAGCCGATCCTGGTCTACCACCTTAACAGTATTACGTAACCACATGACCCGCCCGTAGCAACCGACGCAAGGCAACACACGATTCGGAACATCTGCACGCGCTTCCTGCCTGAAGCCACGTAAAAAAATGATATTGCACTCCTCTCGCGCACGCCATTTCCTTGGTATTATAAGTAACCAAAGAATGAATTCTGCAATAAAAGACGCACAAAATACCACAAATACTGATTTAATAGTCAAATCTAGAGAAATACCAAAAATTAAGAGCAGAAAGCATATGATATTTATCCAAATAAAAGTACGGCTCGACAATATTATTGTTACTATTAGGGCAAATCGAGTATACGGCGCACGCAGATGCATGGGGACTCCCAAACGAATATAAAACGCACCAAAATCAACGTATCGGCGCCGTGTGGATGCGCGACGGGAAATGTATGTAAACCGACATCCCTCAGATAGCCTCGCTTCCCGGCTTCGACGATGCTGTTGAAAGGGCGGCTCGTCAACGGGAAGGTTCGCCGGTAGTGCGATCTCGGGCGGCGTGAGCGGCGGGTGATCGCTTCGACCTCCGAAATGCGGGGAAACCATTGGTGTCTCCGAAATTCGCCACCCAAGGAAATGGCGTTCATAAGGCGCCGGCCGTCAATGAAATGCCTCCCGCTCGATGCACGCGCCATCCTGCGCAAACAGATACGTCGCCGCCGCCGGGATACCGATCCGCGCCCGCTCCCCATGCCGGATCGGCACCGCCGCCTCCGCCTTCACCACCAGCGGCTCCTCCTGCCCCACATCGACATACATGAAGCTCTCCGCCCCCAGCCGCTCGATGGTGATGACCTCGCCCTCGAGGGTGGCGTCGCCGGTGCCGTCGGGGCGCAAATGTTCGGGGCGGATGCCGATCTCGGTGGGCTTGGGGCCGCCGTTGACGGTGCCGGGGAGGAGGGCACCGTTAGGCAGGCGCAGGCGGGCGATGCCGCCATCGGCGCCTTCGGTAGTGACGGGCAAAAAGTTCATCTTCGGGCTGCCAATGAAGCCGGCGACGAACTTGTTGTGCGGGTGCTGGTAGAGCTCCAAGGGCGCCCCGAACTGGCGGACGTGGCCGGCGTCGAGGACGACGATGCGGTCGGCCAGGGTCATGGCCTCGACCTGGTCGTGGGTGACGTAGATCATGGTGGCGTCGAGATTGTGGTGCAGCTTGGCGATCTCGATGCGCATCTGGACGCGCAGGCCGGCATCCAGGTTGGAGAGCGGCTCGTCGAACAGGAAGACGCGAGGGCTCCGGACGATGGCGCGGCCGATGGCGACCCGCTGGCGCTGGCCGCCGGAGAGCTGCCGGGGCTTGCGGTCGAGCAGGTGGGTGATCTGCAGGATGCGCGCCGCGTTCTGGACGCGGGCCTCGGCGGCCTTGGGGTCGACCTTCGCGAGCTTGAGGCCGAAGCCCATATTGTCCTTGACGGTCATGTGCGGGTAGAGCGCGTAGGACTGGAAGACCATCGAGATGCCGCGCTCGGCCGGCGGCAGGTCGTTGACGATCTCGTCGCCGATCAGGAGCTCGCCCGAGCTGATGTCCTCCAGCCCCGCGATCAGGCGCAGGAGGGTGGACTTGCCGCAGCCCGAGGGGCCGACGAAGACCACGAACTCGTTGGGCTCGATCGCGAGGTCCACGCCCTTGATGACGTGGACCGGCCCGAACGACTTGGTGACCTGGCGCATCGTGACCGCGGCCATCCTTGATCTTTCCTATTCGAGGTGGGCGAAGGCGTAGCCCCAGGGCGGCAGCTCGACCCGGCGCCGGTCGATCCTGACCCCCTCGCTGCCGAAGCCGGCATCGAGCAGCCGCCCGGAGGCGCGGTACTGCAGCGGCTCGCCGCCGAGATTGAACAGGCAGAGCAGCCGGTCGTTGTTGGCCCGCTCGAAGGCCAGCAGGTCGCCGCCGGTGCGCAGGAACTTCAGCCGGCCGGTCCGCAGCAGTTGGCGCTCGCGCCGCCAGTTGAGGAAGGCGCGGGTGGTGTTGAGGACCGAGCCCTGGTCCGGCTCCTGCAGGTCGACCGCCCGGCGGCGATGGCTCTCGGGGATCGGCAGCCAGGGGGCGCCGGTGGTGAAGCCGGCCTCCATGGCCGCATTCGCCCACGGCATCGGCGTGCGGCAGCCGTCGCGGCCCTTGAAGGTCGGCCAGAAGGCGAGGCCGAACGGGTCCCTGATCTGCTCCAGCGTGAGCTCGGCCTCCTCCAGCCCCAGCTCCTCGCCCTGGTACAGGCAGACGGTGCCGCGCAAACTGCCCAGCAGCACCGGCACCAGCCGGCGCAGGCCCTCCGGCGGGTCGTCGCCGCCCCAGCGGCTGATCACGCGGCGGACATCGTGGTTGCTGAACGACCAGCAGCCCCAGCCGTCGGCGATGGTCTTCTCCAGCCGCTCGATCGTGCTGCGGATCCCCGCCGGCGTGCCCGGGCAGCTCAGCAGGTCGAAGCTGTAGGCGATGTCGAGGCCGCCGCCATTGGTGTACTCGGCTGCCCGTAGCAGGGCGTCGTCGCCGCTGATCTCGCCCAGGACCACCTTGCCGTCGTAGCGCTCGGTCAGCGCGTGCAGCGGCTTGAGGAACAGCTCGATCAGCTCGGGCCGGGCCTTGTTCCACAGCTGCTGCTGCATGGAGAAGGGCGAGCCCGGGGCGCTGCCGGCGGCGATGCGGCGGCGGGTCGGCGGGTTGTCGCGCAGGCTCGGGTCGTGGACGCCGAAATCGATCGCATCGACGCGAAACCCGTCGACGCCGCGCTCCAGCCAGAACCGCGCTTGCGCCAGCAGCGCCTCGATCACCTGGGGTGAGTGGAAGTTGAGGTCCGGCTGCTCCTTCAGGAAATTATGCAGATAGTACTGGCCGCGGCGCGAATCCCATTCCCAGGTGCTGCCGCCGAACACCGCCAGCCAGTTGTTGGGCGGGTTGCCGTCGGGCTTGGCGTCGGCCCAGACGTACCAGTCGGCCTTGGGGTTGTCGCGGCTCTGCCGGCTCTCCTGGAACCAGGCATGCTGGTCGCTGGTGTGGCTGGGGACGAAGTCCATCATCACCTTGAGCCCGAGGCGATGGGCCTCGGCCAGGAGCGCGTCGAAGTCCGCCAGCGTGCCGAACAGCGGGTCGACGGCGCAGTAATCGGCGACGTCGTAGCCGTAATCCTTCATCGGGCTACGGCAGAACGGCGAGATCCAGATCGCGTCCACGCCCAGCTGCTCGACATAAGCCAGCCGGCTGGTGATCCCGGGCAGGTCGCCGACTCCGTCACCGTCGCTGTCCTGGAAGCTGCGCGGGTAGATCTGGTAGATCACGGCACCCCGCCACCAATGGTCGCGGCGACGGGCCGCCGGGGCGGTGAGATGGACGAACGGAGCACGCTTCTTCATACGGTAGGAATTCCTTCAGCCTTTGACGGCGCCGGCGGTGAGCCCGGAGACGATCCGGCGCTGGAAGATCAGTACCAGAACCAGCAGCGGCACCGTAACCACGACCGAGGCCGCCATGATGTTGCCCCAGGGCAGCTCGTGCGCGCTGGCGCCGGAGATCAAGGCGATCGCCACCGGCACGGTGCGCATCTCGGTCGACAGCGTGAAGGTCAGCGCGAACAGGAACTCGTTCCAGGCGGCGATGAAGGCGAGCAGGCCGGTGGTGGCCAGCGCCGGGCCCATCAGCGGCAGGAACACCTTGGTGACGATGGTCCAGGGCCTGGCACCGTCGACGATGGCGGCCTCCTCGATCTCCTTGGGCAGCTCGCGCATGAAGGTGGTCAGCACCCAGACCGTGAACGGCAGGGTGAAGATCATGTAGGACAGGGTCAGCGCCAGCAGGTTGTTGTAGATGCCGAGACGGCTCACCAGCTCGAACATGCCCGACAGCACGGCGATCTGCGGGAACATCGAGACGCCGAGGATGGTCAGCAGCAGCAGCATCCGGCCGCGGAACTGGATCCGCCCCAGCGCGTAGGAGGCCAGCACCGCCAGGCCCAGCGACAGCACCACGGTCGAGACGGCGACGAACAGCGAGTTCAGGATGTTGCGTGCGAACGGCTGCTCGCGGAACACCGCGACGTAATTGGCCCAGGCCGGCTGGCGCGGCAGCAGCTCGGTCGAGAACAGATCCGCACCCGAGCGCAAGGACGAGACGACGGCCCAGTAGAACGGGAACACGGTGTAGAGGATGATGATCGCCAGCAGGACGTAGAAGCCGATCCAGCCGGCGACGCGCTTCGCCCGACGGACGGCGGCACCGGGGCGGCGGCGTGGCAGGGTGGCGGTGGCCATGGGCTCAGTCCTCCCGCCCGACCCGGGCCACGGTCAGGTAGACCGCGGTGATCACGGCGATGGTGGCGAACAGCATGGTGGCTGCGGCGGAGCCGTAGCCGACATCCTGGAAGTCGACCAGCTGCTGGCGGGCATAAACCGACATCGACATGGTCGACTTGTTGTTGCCGGTCATGACGTAGATCAGGTCGAAGATGCGCAAGGCGTCGAGGGCGCGGAAGATCACCGCCACCAGCAGCGCCGGCTTGAGCAGCGGCAAGGTGACTTTCCAGAACACGCGCAACGGGTGGACGCCGTCGACGCGCGCGGCCTCGTAGCACTCGGTCGGCAGCATCTGCAGCCCGGCCAGCAGCAGGAGCGCCATGAACGGCGTCGTCTTCCAGACATCGACGATGATCACCGCCGCCAGTGCCGTGCTGGGCGAGGCGGTCCAGGCGATCGGCTGGTCGATCAGGCCCAGCCCCTGCAGGATGACGTTGATGATCCCGAACACGTCGTTGAACATCCACGACCACATCTGCGCCGAGACCACGGTCGGGATCGCCCACGGGATCAGCACCGCCGCGCGCAGGATGCCGCGGCCGCCGAAATGGGCGTTGAGCGCCAGCGCGATGCCGAGGCCGAGGACGGTCTCAATGCTGATCGAGACCAGCGCGAAGACCATCGTGTTGCGGACGGCGTTCCACCAGTCGGGGTCGGTCAAGAGGAAGGTGAAGTTGTCGACGCCCACGAACTGCGCCGCCCCCAGGTCGGCGAGGTTGGCGTCGGTGAACGCGAACCAGATCGTGCGCAACAGCGGCCAGCCCGCCACCGCTGCCAGCACCAGGACCATCGGCGCCACGAACATCCAGGCCGCCCGGGTGCGCTCCCGGGTCAGCCGGGATGCACGCCCCGCCGGGGCGGTCGCGTCACTCGCTGCCATGGCTGCCTTTCTCCGCGCTCGCGCCGGGGTGCCCGAGCTACCACTTGCCGCCGCGCGACAGCCGCTCGAGCTTGCGGTTCAGCGCGGTGAGGCTGGCGGCGGCGTCCGACTGGCCGCTCAGCACGTCGTGTGCCGCGTTGAAGAATTCGGAGCTGACCTGGTTGTACTTGACCCCGGTCACCCGCGACGGCCGCGCCACCGCGTTGACGAAGACCTCGTAGAGCGAGCCGAAGAACGGCACCGCGGCCAGCACCTCCGGATCCTTATAGAGTGCTTCAATGGTCGGGTTGTAGGAGCCCTCGATCGCGCGCCGCTTCTGCTCGTCCTTGGAGGTCAGGTAGTGGACAAGGTCGGCCGCCAGCTCCGGATGGGAGCTGTAAGCCGAGACCGCCAGCTGCCAGCCGCCCAGCGTGCCGGTCTTCTTGCCGCCCTCGCCGCCGGCCGGCAGGGCGGCCACGCCGATCTTGTCCTTGACGGCACTGTCCGCGGCTTGGCCCAGCGCCCAGGCATAGGGCCAGTTGCGCATGAAGACGGCGTTGCCGGACTGGAAGACGCCGCGCGCCTCCTCCTCGCTGTAGTTGAGCACCCCTTCCGGCGAGATCTTGCCCACCGTCGAGGCGGCCCAGGTCAGCGCCTCCGCGGCCTTCGGGTTATCGATCGTGATCGCCCCCTCGGCGTCGACGATCTGCCCGCCGCCATAGCTATCGACCCATTCCAGCGCGTTGCAGGTCAGGCCCTCATAGGCCTTGCCCTGGTAGACGAAGCCCCACATCCGCTCATTGCCGTCGGCGCGGGCCTTGTCCTGCAGCTCCTGGGCCGTGGCGCTGAGCTCGGCCCAGGTCTGCGGCGGCTGCTTGCCGGCGGCCTCGAGCAGATCCTTGCGGTAGAACAGCATCCCGGCGTCGGTATACCACGGCATTGCCACCAGCCTGCCGCCGACGGTGTTGTTCGCGATGATCGCCGGGAAGTGCTGCGCCACCTCGTCGGCCGGGATCTTGTCGGCGAGATCGATGAAGTGGTTGGCGAGGATGCCCGGCCAGATCACGTCGATCTGGAAGACGTCGATGTCGGGTGACTTCGCCGCCAGCAATTGCTGATAGAGCGCCAGCCGCTCGGTCGCCGAGTTCGGGGTCGAGATCACCTTGATCTGATTGCCCGTCTGCTTGGCCCAGGCCTCCGCACCCTCCTGGCAAATCTTCAGCTCCAGCCCGACCGCCCCACACGACAGCGAGAGCGTCTCCCCATGCACGGTACCGGCTGCCGCCACCGCCACGAATGCGCCGGCCAAGGCCAGCCTGGCTGAACCATGCATCTTCTTTGCCTCCCCAGACCTCACCGTTCTTGTAGGCCCCAACACCATCCGGCACCCCCCGGTGCGTGTGGCCCATTGCGACGATGGAGCGCCAAGTCGATTTGCGCAAGCTATGATTGTGGCGGAGAAATGTTCATCTGGAATGAATTATTCGACCCGGCGGTCAAGCCCGACGTAGCCTCGAGCGGCCGCCGCCAAATTGCAAGACGATGGCAAGTCGTCTCGGTCGATCTACCGAGCCCTACTGTGCCGCGACCAGTCGAACGCGAGGCGGCGCCATGCAAGGCCCGGGCCGAATACCATGGGCGGTCACCCGACTTCGCTCCCCGCGGCCACGGTGGCCGATGGCCCGGGTCGATCGGCGTTGGCGGGCCGTGGCCAGCCGCCCGGCTCCATGGCCAGCCGCAGGCACCGCCCTTCGGTGGGCTCGCCGGCGACCCGACCGGTGGTCAGCGTCTCCACCAGGTGGCGGAGCAGCACGCCGGGCTGCCCTTGCGGATCGGCCAGGAAGTAGGAGTGGCCGAGGCGGTCGTAGCGGCCGTTGAAGTCGTCGCAATCGACGGCCACGACATTGCGCGGCGATTGCACAGGGTCGGCAGGGCCGGTGTGACCCAGGCGGCGCCGAACGATGCGGTTGCGGAGGTTGACGACCTTGCTGGAGCGCAGCGCGAAGTCATCGGCCGAGTAATAGACGACCACGTTGCGCGCCGCGGCCGCGATCACCGCCCCCGGCTGCCCGACGGCGAAGACGTCGTTGGCGATGTCAGCCGCCGCCATGAACACGTTGCGGAACAGTGCCGGCACGGCGCCATAGCCGTGCGCCCAGGCGTCCAGGGCCGTGGCCAGGACCCGGTTGCCCATCGAGTGGGCGAGGATGTTGACGTGCTTGAGGCAGGTCTCCTCGGTGCCCAGCCGGTCGCGCCAGGCGATGAACTTGCCCAGCACCCGCGCCAGGGCGAGGCCGCTGGCGGTGGCACACTGCTGGTCGTCCCAATAGTCGAGGACGAGCCCGAAATCGTCGTCACAGGGCCAGACCAGCGGTACGATCTCGACCAGGTCGGGAGCGAGCGTGTCGCACAACAGCTGCAGCCGCTCCGCGTCCGGGAAGATCCTGGCCTCGGGCTGGCAGTTGAAGCCGTGGACGTAGAACAGGACCTGCCGACGGACGGAGCGGCGCAACCGCGCGAAGAACGGCATCGCGGTCAGCTCGACATACTGCTCCGCCCCCTGGCGGTGGCAGAAGAACAGCGAGGCGCCGGGCTCGTTGTCGCCGGCGGCTAACTCTATCCGGCGGCCGGGCTGCGAGCGGCGGGAGCCCTCGATGCGGCGATTGGTGATGAACAGCATGAGTCCGCTCCGGCAATGATCCTAGTAAAAGGAATATAATCCAATTCCTGGCCGTCGCGCAAGCTATCTCGGATCTTGCCAGTACGCCGGCCGGCTGCCTTGCTCGCCGCGGCAGC
This sequence comes from Geminicoccaceae bacterium, assembly GCA_049292515.1. Classification (GTDB taxonomy): domain Bacteria; phylum Pseudomonadota; class Alphaproteobacteria; order Geminicoccales; family Geminicoccaceae; genus Benzoatithermus. The sequence goes on along the minus strand of JBATRI010000401.1, from coordinate 1,353 downwards.
CAGCCGGGGAATGCTCGCGATGAACGTGCTCTTCATCACCGCCGATCAATGGCGCGGCGACAGTCTGTCCTGTGTCGGACATCCGGTGGTGCGGACGCCGGCACTCGACCGGCTGGCGGCCGACGGCGTGGTGTTCACGCGGCATTACGCGCAGGCGACGCCGTGCGGCCCGTCCCGGGCCTCGCTGCACACCGGCCTCTACGCCCTCAACCATCGCTCGATCACCAACGGCACGCCGCTGGACGCGCGCCACAGGACACTGGCGAGCGTCGTCCGGCAGGCCGGCTACGATCCAGTCCTGTTCGGCTACACCGACACCAGCGCCGATCCGCGCAGCCTGCCGCCGGACAGCCCGTGGCTGCGCACCTACGAGGGCGTGGCGCCGGGCTTCCGCGTCGAGCTGCGGGTCACGGAAGCCGAGGAGGTCTACCTGGACCATCTGGCCGAGCGCGGCTATGGCAGGCTTGGTTATGGGGACGTGTATGGCGGCGGCTTTCTGCGGCCGGCCCCGTTCCGGGCCGAGGACAGCCTCACCGCGTTCCTGGCGGACAGGTTCCTGGACTGGCTCGGTCGCCAGGAGGGCGAGCCGTGGTTCGCGCACGTCTCGTTCCTCAAGCCGCATCCGCCTTACGTCGCCCCCGAGCCCTGGTACTCGCTGGTCTCGCCGGTCGACGTACCGCCGCCGGTCCGGGCCGCGACGGTGGAGGCCGAAGGGGCCATGCACCCGTGGCTCGCGGCCCACCTGGCGGCACCGGTGGCGGGCGCCGACCGGCGCCGGCTACTCGACGGTGCCAGTCTCGCCCGGTTGCGGGCCGTCTATTTCGGCCTGATCGCGGAGGTCGACCACCATCTGGGGCGAATCCTGACCGCACTGGCCCAGCGCGGCGAGCTGGAGCGGACCCTGGTCCTGTTCACCTCGGACCATGGCGAGATGCTGGGCGACCACTGGATGCTGGGCAAGGCCGGGTTCTTCCCGCAGGCGTTCCACGTGCCGCTGCTGGCCCGGCTGCCCGGGGGCGCACGCGGCCGCCGGGTGACGGCGCTGACCGAGCATGTCGACCTGATGCCCACGGTCCTGGCGGCGCTGGGCCTGCCCGTGCCGCGGCAATGCGACGGCACCGACCTGTCGGATTTCCTTACAGGAGAACCCCAGCGCACAACACGTTCGGCCGTCCACTGGGAGCATGACTTCCGCGATGTCGTGGCAGGGACCTACGAGCGGGCACTCGGCCTGCCCAGTGATGCCTGCGCCCTGGCGGCCCGCTTCGATGGCCGTCAGGCGTACGTGCACTTCGCGGGCATGGCGCCGCTCAGCTTCGACACCGTGGCCGACCCCGGCTGGCTGCACGACCG
>JBATRI010000400.1:0-7470 GCA_049292515.1 Geminicoccaceae bacterium | reverse complement strand
CAACATGGACGAGTACGCCTACGGCTTCACCACCGAGAACGCGCACGATGGGGACTGCCACAACCCGCACGACCTCTCGCGCTCGGCCGGCGGCTCCTCGGGCGGCTCCGGTGCCGCCGTGGCCGGCGGCCTCGTGCCGCTCTCGCTCGGCAGCGACACCAACGGCTCGATCCGGGTGCCGGCCAGTCTGTGCGGGATCTTCGGCCTGAAGCCCACCTACGGGCGCCTGTCCCGCGGCGGCAGCTACATGTTCGTCGCCAGCATCGACCATCTGGGGCCGTTCGCCCGCAGCGTCGCCGACCTCGCCGCCAGCTGGGACGCGCTCCAGGGCTACGACCCCGACGACCCCGCGCAGCGCCCCTGGCCGACCCAGACCGTGAGCCCGCTTCTGGGCCAGGGCATGGACGGCGTGCGGATCGCCGTCGCCGACGATTACTTCGCCCGTGGTGGCCATGCCGAGGCATTCACCGCCGTGGCGACGGTGGCCTCGGCCCTGGGCTGCGACCGGCGGGTCACGATCCCGGAGGCCGCCCGCGGCCGGGCCGCCGCCTTCCTCATCACCGCGTCGGAAGGGGCCAACCTCCACCTCCCGGACCTGATCACCCGGCCACAGGACTTCGATCCGGGCACCCGCGACCGTTTCCTGGCCGGCAGCCTGATTCCCGCCACCTGGCTGATCCAGGCGCAGCGGGTGCGCGCTTGGTACCGGGCGCGGGTGCTGGAGCTGTTCCGGGACGTCGATGTGATCCTGGCCCCCGCCACGCCTTGCGTCGCGCCCAAGCTCGGCCAGCAGACGCTCGAGGTCGACGGCGAGGTGCTGCCGCTGCGGCCGATGCTGGGCGTCTACACCCAGCCCATCTCCTGCATCGGCCTGCCGGTGCTGGCGGTGCCGGTGCCGCTGCCGGGTGGCCTGCCGATCGGCGTCCAGCTGATCGCCGCCCCGGGCCGCGAGGACGTGCTGTTCAAGGTCGCGGACGTGCTCGAGCGCAGCGGGGCGGTGCGCTCTCCCCGCCCCGGGGAGGGTTAAGAGGCCATGCTGGAGATCGACATCCCCGAGGTGGTGGCCGAGGTCGAGGCCGTGTTCCGGCGCTACGAGGCGGCCCTGGTCGGCAACGACGTCGACGTGCTGGCCGAGCTGTTCTGGAACGACCCGCGCACGATCCGCTACGGCGTCGCCGAGAACCTGTACGGCTGGGACGCGATCACCGCCTTCCGGCAGGCGCGCCCGGCCGTGGATCTCGACCGCGACCTGCTGCAGACCGTGATCACGACCTATGGCCGCGATTTCGCCACGGCCAGCACGCTCTACCGCCGCAAGCAGTCCGGCCGGCAGGGGCGGCAGAACCAGACCTGGCTGCGCACGCCCGACGGCTGGCGCGTCGTCGCCGCCCACGTCAGCCTGCTGCCGGACTGACGCTCCCCGGATTGCATACAATCTCGGCGCTTTGCCTTGTGATTAGGCAGTAAGCACGGCCTGCCCGCCCGGCAGGCAAAGGATCGATCCCTGGCACGGCAGTTGCTCTGCTCCGGCAAGAGGTTCGGTTCCGGCGCCAGCCGAGGACAACGAGGGAAAATAATCGCATGCCGATGCTCGATCGCCGCCGCCTGTTGCTGTCCTCCACCGCCGGCCTCGCCGCCGCCGCCCCCGGCCTGCTCCTGCCGCGGCGTGCCGCCGCCGCCGATTTCACCGTCGGCTTCATCTATGTCGGCCCCAAGGATGACTACGGCTACAACCAGGCCCATGCCGAGGGTGCTGCAACGCTGAAGTCCATCCCCGGCATCACGGTGATCGAGGAAGAGAACGTCCCGGAGACCGTCGACGTCCAGAAGACCATGGAAAGCATGATCAACCTGGACGGCGCCAGCCTGATCTTCCCGACCTCGTTCGGTTACTTCGACCCGCACATGCTGAAGATGTGCGAGAAGTACCCCGACGTCCAGTTCCGCCACTGCGGTGGCATGTGGAACAAGGACAAGCACCCGATGAACGCCGGCTCCTATTTCGGCTATATCGGTCAGGCGCAGTACCTGAACGGCATCGTCGCCGCCCATACCAGCAAGACCAAGAAGATCGGCTTCATTGCTGCCAAGCCGATCCCGCAGGTGCTGATCAACGTCAACAGCTTCGCGCTCGGCGCCCGCTCGGTCGACCCGTCGATCACCACGCAGGTGATCTTCACCGGCGACTGGTCACTGCCGGTCAAGGAGGCCGAGGCCACCAACAGCCTCGTCGACCAGGGCGTCGACGTCGTCACCTGCCACGTGGACGGCCCGAAGGTGGTGATCGAGACCGCCGAGCGGCGCGGCATCTACACCTGCGGCTACCATGCCGACCAGTCGGCGCTGGCACCCAAGGGCTACCTCACCGGCGCCGAGTGGAACTGGGCCACAGTCTACGCGATGTTCGTCGACAAGCTGCAGAAGGGCGAGCCGCTGCCCAACTTCGTCCGCGGCGGCATGGCGGAGAACTTCGTCAAGACCAGCCCCTACGGGCCGGCCGTCGGCGACGCCGCGCGCGCCCAGGCCGACGCCACGAAGGCCGAGATGATGGCCGGCGGCTACGCCGTGTTCAAGGGACCGCTCAAGGACAACCAGGGCAACGTGGTGATCCCGGCCGGCCAGGCCTTCATCGAGACCGCACCCGAGCTCGAGAGCATCGGCTATCTGGTCGAAGGCGTGCTCGGCGCGACGTCCTGAGCCAGCCGGAGGTACGGCCCATGAGCGTGGCCCTCGAGAGCACACTCGACCCGGCGGTGCCGTCGTTGCGGGCCGACCTCGACACCAGGATACGCCTCGCGGTCGAGGCCATCGCCATCCCGGCGTTGGCCCTGCTGGCCGCGGCGGTGATCTTCTCCCTGTTCCTGCTGGTGCAGGGCAAGTCGCCCGTCGACTTCTTCAAGCTGATGTACACGGGCGGCTTCGGCACCTGGTTCTCGCTGCAGAACACGCTGCAGCGGGCCGCACCCTTGCTGCTCACCGCGCTTTGCGTCGCGATCCCGGCGCAGCTCGGGCTGGTCGTGATCGGCGGCGAGGGGGCGCTGGTGCTGGGCGGCCTCGGTGCCGCCGCCATCGCCCTGCCGCTCCTGGGCCTGCCGGCGCCGATCGTGCTCCTGGCCATGGCCGTCGCCGGTGCCGTCGCCGGTGCGCTGTGCATCGGCCTCGTCGGCGTGCTGCGCCACTATCGCGGCGTCAACGAGACGATCTCCAGCCTGCTGATCGCCTACATCGCGATCGCCATCATGAACCACATCGTCGAGGGTCCGCTGCGCGACCCGGCGAGCCTCAACAAGCCGTCCACCGCCCCGATCGGCGAGGCCTACATGCTGGGCAGCATTCCCGGCATGGACGTGCATTGGGGGCTGGTGGTGGGGATCGTCGCCTGCCTCGGCGCCTGGGTCCTGATGGGCCGCACCACCTTCGGCTTCGCCGCCCGCATCACCGGCGGCAACGCCCGCGCCGCCATGCTCCAGGGCCTGCCGGTGGGCCGCCTGATGGTCACCGCCTGCGCCTTGGCCGGCGCCTGCGCCGGTCTCGCCGGCATGCTCGAGGTCGCTGCCGTCCACGGCAACGCCAACGCCTCGCTCGTCGCCGGCTACGGCTACACCGGCATCCTGGTGGCCTTTCTCGCGCGGCAGAACCCGGTGGCGATCATGCCGGTGGCCCTGTTCTTCGGCGGCATCGTCGCCAGCGGTGGGCTGATCCAGCGCCGCATGGGGCTGCCGGACGCCACGATCATGGTGCTGCAGGGGATCATCTTCGTGACCATCCTGGTCAGCGAGACGCTCTACGGCCGGTTCCGCATCTTCCAGCCCAAGGGGCCTGCGGCATGAACGAGACCGATCTCGGCGCCTGGACCGTCCTGCTTGCGGTCTTTGCCGGCGCTATCCGTGTCGGCACGCCGTTCCTCTTCGTCAGCATCGGCGAATGCCTCACCGAGAAGAGCGGCCGCATCAATCTGGGCCTCGAGGGCACGCTCGTCCTCGGCGCCATGGTCGGCTACGGCGCCTCGTACCTGACCGGCTCGCCCTGGCTCGGCGTGCTCGCGGCCGGCATCGCCGGCACTCTGTTCGGGGCGCTGCACGGCTGGATCTGCAAGTTCCCGAAGGTCAACGACGTCGCCATCGGCATCGCCATGATGCTGCTGGGCACGGGCCTGGCCTTCTATTTCGGCAAGCCCTTCATCCAGCCTTCCGCCCCGATGCTGCCGTCGATCCCGCTGGGCGCCTGGTCCGACCTGCAGCAGGTGCGCTCCGCGCTCGACATCAACGCGCTGTTCTTCGTCGGTATCGCCGTCGCGGTCGCCATGTGGTGGGCCTTCGCCAACACCAAGCTCGGCCTGGTCGTGCGGATGACCGGCGATTCCGCCGATGCGGCCCGCGCCATGGGCTACTCGGTCGACACCATCCGCCTCGCCGCCACCGCCGTCGGCGGCTTCCTCGCCGGCGTCGGCGGCGCCTATCTGTCGCTCTACTATCCCGGCAGCTGGAACGAGCGCCTGTCCTCGGGCCAGGGCCTGATGGCCGTGGCCCTGGTCATCTTCGCCCGCTGGAACCCTCTCTACTGCTTCCTCGCGGCCCTGCTGTTCGGCGGCGCCGGTGCGCTGGGCCCGGCACTCCAGGCCGTGGGCGTCACCGGCGGCTACTACCTCTTCTACGCCGCCCCCTACGTCCTCACCCTCCTGATCATGATCCTGACCTCGTCGGCCACCGGCCAGCTCAAGGGCGCTCCTGCCGAGCTGAGCATCACCAAATGAGCCTAGCGGCGCTCGCGCAGCATGACCGAGCCGATCTCGGGCGAGCTGGGCCAGGCGCCCTTGCGGCTGCCATGATGCACGACGAGATCGGCCAGCGTGTCGGGATGGTCGGGGTCGGGTTGTGCGAGGCTGCCGTCGGGGCGGAGGAGGCAGCCGTACTCCAAGGTGCGTGGCAATCTCGCTATCAGCTGCTCAGCCTTGTCGATCTTTGCGCGCAACTGATTGTTCAATTCGGCGGCAGTGATCGTGACGAGCAAATCCTCTTCGGCCAACTGATAGTCCTGGTACCGGGCGCGCCATCGAAGATTGCTCAGCACGCCGTCGGGCATCCAGCCAGGATCCTTCTCGACGGCCGCCCATGCGATCGCGCCGAGTGCCTGAACGTGCTCGTCGACCCAAAGCAGATCGAGCGCATCGCGAACCTCGAAGCGCGAGGCGGCAGCCAGGATTTTGTTGGTCGCGAGATCAAACGGATGGAGCACGAAGCCGAACTCGTTGTCGGGTACGGCCGGGAAGAACCGAAACTCGGAATCGACGACCCATTCGAGCTTGGTTCGCTCGCCCTCGGCACCGATGATCGCGCGTACGAACGTCGCCGAATCGAGTTCAACGGATACTTCAAAGCCGGTGGCACGGAGCGCAAGTACGTCCACCTCCGCAGCAAGGCGAAGACGCTGTTCACCATCGTGAAAGATGTCGATGTCACGCGATCGGCGGATTCCAACTCTTTGAATAACGGTGCCGCCGGCAACAAAGCTTTCCGCATCCCGATGCTTAGCGATGACCGACAGAATCCGTTGCTGCAATGGGGTCAAGGGCATCGGCCAAGTCCTCGAGCTTTTCAACGAGGCGCCGCGCTCGAGCCGGCGCCTCGTGCCTCAGTGAATAGGCGATGGATCTGGCTGTGCCCGGCACGATGGTCGTCGGCCGCCGCTTCGACCACAGGCTCGATGCGCCATACGACAAGAACGCCTCGTCGACCGCGGCCTCCAGCTCGGCCTGCAACCTTGCCCGCTCGTCTGCGCTCGCCATCGCTCCACTCCATCTATTCTTGCCCATAGCACGGGAACGGCCCGATGCCCGAGCATTACGTCACCGCCGACCCCTATCCCTGGCCCTGGAACGGCGATCTGCGGCCCGAGAATACGGCCCTGATCGTCATCGACATGCAGACCGACTTCTGCGGCCCAGGCGGCTATGTCGACCGCATGGGCTACGATCTGGCCCTGACCCGCGCCCCCATCGAGCCGATCGGCCGGGTGCTCGCGGCCATGCGCGGCAAGGGCTACCATGTCATCCACACCCGCGAGGGCCACAGGCCGGACCTCGCCGACCTGCCGCCCAACAAGCGCTGGCGCTCGCAGCGGATCGGCGCCGGCATCGGCGATCCCGGCCCGTGCGGCCGCATCCTGGTCCGCGGCGAGCCCGGTTGGGAGATCATCCCGGAGCTGGCGCCGCTGACGGGCGAGGTGATCATCGACAAGCCGGGCAAGGGCTCGTTCTGCGCCACCGACCTCGAGCTGATCCTGATGCAGCGCGGCATCCGGAACATAGCACTTGCCGGCATCACCACCGACGTCTGCGTCCACACCACGATGCGCGAGGCCAACGACCGCGGCTTCGAGTGCGTGCTGCTCGAGGACTGCTGTGCCGCCACCGACCACGGCAACCATCTGGCGGCGCTGAAGATGGTCAAGATGCAGGGCGGCGTGTTCGGTGCCGTCGCCACCGCCGACGCTTTCGTGGCGGGGCTGCCGTGAGGTGTCATGGCGCGTGAGGCCCGGGTCCACCGCATCGCCGCCGGCGGGCCGGACGACATGGCCGGACTGACCGCCGCCGTGCAGCGCGGCGATCTCGACCCCGCCGCCATCGTGGCCATTCTCGGCAAGACCGAAGGCAATGGCTGCGTCAACGACTTCACCCGCGGCTTCGCCACCGCCAGCCTGACCGCGTGGCTGGGCCGTCAACCGGCCACCGACCCCGCCGCCGCGGCGCTGGTCATGTCCGGCGGCACCGAGGGTGCCTTGAGCCCGCACTGGATCGTGGTCGAGGTGCGGGACGGCGATGGTCCCGCGACGGGCGGCAAGGCCCTGGCCGTGGGCCACGTCCGCACCGAGGATCTGCCGCCGGAAGCGATCGGCCGGATGGCCCAGGCGGTGGCGGTGGAAGCGGCCGTGCGGCGCGTCGTGCGTGAGGCCGCCATCGACACTGCCGACGATGTCCACTTCGTCCAGGTCAAGTGCCCCCTGCTGACTGCCCCGCGGATCGCCGCCGTCGAAGCGCGCGGCGGCACGGTGGCGACCCGCGACACGCTGCATTCCATGGCGTTGTCACGCGGTGCATCGGCTCTGGGCGTAGCGTTGGCCTTGGGCGAGTTGGTACCCGCAGCTGTCGAGGGCGCCATCGGCGACGCTGCCGGGCCGTGGTGCAGCCGCGCCAGCTGCTCCGCCGGCAGTGAGCTTTTGGGCCACGAGATCGTCGTCTTCGGTATGAGCCCGGCCTGGCGCGGCCCGCTCGCCGTCGACCATGCGGTGATGGCGGACGCGCTGGACATCGCACCGGTCCGCGCCGCCATGACCCGGCTCGGGCTGGAGGGTACTGCCCAGCTCGACGATGTCGCCCGCTCGCGGCTGGTGGCGCTGCTGGCCAAGGCCGAGGCCGCCCACGACGGCGCCGTGCGCGGCAGCCGCCATGTCATGCTCGACGACAGCGACATC
>JBATRI010000399.1:0-6911 GCA_049292515.1 Geminicoccaceae bacterium | reverse complement strand
GCGCCGATTCCCGAGGACACCGGAGGTGTCGCCCGTGCTGCCTTTGCGCGTGGGTCGCTGCTCTTGAGCCTTCGCGACGCGTTCGGGACGATCTTCAACGACGGGCGCTTCGCACCTCTCTTCCAACGCCTGGCCAGCCGGCCGAGGCGCCCTGGCGTCTGGCGTTGGCGACCTTGCTGCAGTTCATGGCGGGACTGCCCGATCGTCAGGCAGCCGACGCCGTAGGCAGTCACATCGAGAAGTATCTGCTGGCCCTGCCGCTGACCGATCCCGGCTTCGACCGCACGGTGCGGTGCGAGTACCGCGCCCGTCTGGTTGCCGGTGGCGCCGCGCACCATTGGTTCGATGCCGTGCTGGAGATCGCGGTGGCGCGCAAGCTCGTGCGCGCCAAAGGACGGCAACGTACCGCTTCCACCCATGTGCTTGCAGCCGTGCGTGCGCTCACCCGTGTGGCCTGCGTCCGGGAGGCGATGCAGCATGCGCTCGAGGCCCTGGCGATCGTCGCTCCCGACTGGCTCTCGACTCACCCGCCGCACGCCTGGGCCGAGAGCTACGCGCGCCACGCGCTGGTCGGTCGTCTGCCGCGATCGCAAGCCAAACGCGCTGAAGATGCCCGCCTCGTTGGCGAGGACGGCCATCAGGTGCTGGCCACCGTCTTGGCGAGCGAAGCGCCGCCTTGGCTACCTGACCTGTCCGCCGTCAAAGCGTTGCGCCGAATCTGGGTGCAGCAGTTAGAGCTGGCTCGGTTTGTTGGAACAGGTTTTCCGGCTTGATAGGTGAGGGCCTGCCGGGTTCAGGTCACCGCGATCTGCGGCAGCTTGGTGAAGCAGGCTCGATCCGGCGTCCGCCGGTCAAGGCTCGAATGCGGTCGGCGTGTGTTGGAGAAGTCGAGATACCGGCCGATCGAAGCGCGGGCCTCGGCCACCGTGTTGTAAGCTCTGAGGCTGCGGGCCGAGCTGGTCGAGAGCAGCTTTGTCCTCACCCTTCCGACCGCCCAAACGGCCGGAAGATATGCAGGCGCCGGATTTTTCCGCCGCCCTAGCCGGACATGCTTCCGGCCGCTTCAGTGAGGCATTTTCTCTCCGTCGCGCTCACTATCCACGCTCAGCGTGAGAATGCTTCAGACCACGGCGGCAAGCTCCTACGGTCATCATCAAGCGCCGCTGGTATTATTGGCTATGATGAAGATGCTCGGCCCATACCGTGGCTTTCGCCATCCGGCCGAGATCATCAGCCACGCGTGCTACGTCAACAAACTGGCGGAGGTCTCGCGCCAGCCGACGCGGCGTCGAGAGCGGCAGATGCAGCGATCCAAGTTGGCGCGGCATGCCACCCTGCCCGGGTCGAAAGACTGGCCAATCAATGAGACAATGCCTCTCCACTCTTCCAGGGCAAGTCCAGTCAGTCACCGTCTCCCGCAGGTTGCGGGTGTTGCCCCTGCCCAACGCCCAGCGGAAGAAACGCTCCGCCGCCAAGCAGAGCGAGGGCCGGAGCGACGACGCCTTCCAGTAAGGTGCGCTCTGGGCGAACCCGCGCCAGCACGCGCACACCCATGAGTATCCCCAGGAGATGGTGAGCCAGGTTCGCGGCCGGGACTGACCGCGTGATCGTGCCGTCGACTTGGCCGGCCGCGATGCAACTCAAAAAGAATGCCTCGATGCGGACGAGGACACCGGCGACGATCTGCTGGAAATCCGGATCGTGTGGCGCCACGTCGAGCGCCGCGTTCACCAGCATGCAGCCCTTGTGCTGAGGGTCGTCGAGCGAGCGCTTCAGGATTTCCGCGAAGAACGCGCGGATCGCTTCGTCTGGCGGCAGTTCCTCGCAGCGTCGGATCCGACCGGCAATACTCTCCTCGACATAGTGGTCGAGCGCCCGCTGGTAGAGCGCGCGCTTGTCGCCAAAGGCATTGTAGAGGCTGGCGCTGGTGATGCCGGTCTTGGCAACCAGGTCACGGACCGATGTCGCCTCGTAGCCGTGGCTCCAAAAGCACTGGACCGCCTGGTCGAGCACGACCGCCTCGTCGAATTCCCTTGGTCTCGCCATCCCGTCATCCGTGCGGTTTCGGCCCACAGCCAGCTTGCCATTTTCCCGGGCACCACGCATTATAGAACGATCGTATTAAAACTAAAGGCCTAGCCGCACAGTAGGCCGCGCCGGCTGCCGGCGTCTCCCTCCGTGACCGGGGGTCAGTGCAGGAAAGGACGACCGCCATGGCCTTGGAACTCGAGCTCGCCGCGTTCAGAGCGGAATTTGCGCGCGCCGCACCTGCGGGCCGCCCGGTGCTCTGCGAGGCCAAGATCGAGGAGCTGCGGGCCTACCAGGCGGCCCTACCTCAGATCGCGGCACTCGGTGGACACTCGATCGCCAGCCCGCCGCGGCTTCCCGACGGATCATTGACGATGGCAGAGATCGACGACTTGATCTTCGACGTCCTCAGCGACGTGCGCGACCTGGTGGCACGTCGCTTTGGCCCGGTCCACGCGCTGCCGGAGGAATGGTGGGCGGCTCTCTGGTCGAACGGTAAGGCGCTGCCAGGCATCAACGGCGACGGGAGCTGGGAGCTACCGGTGCCGGCGACCTATGTCATCGGTCAGGACGCCCGCGCCGCATCTGCTTTCATCAACGTCGGCCATCGCAATCGCTTCGAGCCCGAACGGATTGCCTCCGCACTGCAATTGCTCCGCTCGGCATGACCCGTGGAGACCGGTAACCAATCCACACTCGACCGGGCTGCCGGGCCGCTGCTCTTCCGGCCACAGCTTTCCCGTTCGCGGCTGGCCGGCTTCGCCTGGTCCGCCCTTTCGGTTGCGATCTTCTCCGGCTGGTTCGTGGTGACGCGCTTCAGCGTCACCCGCGAGCTGCGCATCTGGGACATCGCCGCGCTGCGCTTCGGCATCGGGGCCGTCCTGCTGGCACCTGCCCTGCTGCGCCGGGGACAGCGTCCATTGCCGGCCGCCTGGTGCGAAGGCCTGCTGTTCTCGCAGCTCTGGGGTTTACCCTTCGTTCTTCTCGTGGTGTTGGGCTTGCGGCTCACTTCGCCTGCTGAGGCGGCGTCGATCGCCCCGACCCTGATGCCCGTATTTTCCGGCCTGTTCGGCTGGGCCTTCCTCCGGGAGAAGCCGGGCCGCACGCGCTGCCTCAGCTACGGCGCCATCCTCGCTGGCCTCATCGGCTTGGTGATGGCAGGCGCTCCAGTGCGTGCGATGCCCGACCCGGCGGCCCTCGCCGCCTTGGCGCTCGCCGCTGCCATGTGGGCCGCCTACACCCTGCTGTTTCGCCGGAGCGGACTGACGCCGATCCAGTCGGCGGCACTGATCTGCATCTGGTCGGCCGCACTGCTCCTTCCGGCCTACGGCCTCCTGGGTCTGAGCCGCTTTCATCTGGCCTCGGCCAGCGAGGTTGCGCTGCAGGCCTTCTATCAGGGCGTGCTGATGAGCGCCGTCGCCATCGTCACCTTCAATCGGGCGGTGACGTTGCTGGGCGCCCCCGCGGCCACCGCCATCATCGCGCTCGTGCCGGCTGTCGCGGCGGCCCTGGCAATCCCTTTCCTTGGCGAGGTCCCGACACCCATCGAAACCCTCGCGATCGCCGCCATCGTCATCGGCGTGCTTTTGGCGGCTAAGCCCATGCCGGTGCGCCGGCGTGCCCCACGGTCCTGGAACTGAACGAGATGCCCATGATCCGCTTCTATTTCCACCCGACGCCCAACCCCGCGAAGATCGCGCTCTTCCTCGAGGAAGCCGGCCTTCCCTACGAAGCCATTCCCGTCGACACCAGCAAGGGCGAGCAGCATCTGCCCGCCTTTCGCGCCATCAACCCCAACGGCAAGGTACCGGCGATCGTCGATACGGATGGGCCGGGCGGCAAGGAAGCTCGGGTCTTCGATTCGACCGCCATCCTGATCCATCTCGCCGAGAAGACCGGCAAGTTCCAGGGCGCGCCGGCGGACCGGCCGGAGCTGCTGTCCTGGCTCCTGTTCATTGCCTCGGGCCTGGGCCCTTTCTCCGGCCAGGCGGTGCACTTCCAGTTCGCCGCGCCCGAGGGCCTCGACTACGCGGTGAACCGCTACCGGCGGGAGGCCGAGCGGCACTACCAGGTGCTGAACGACCATCTGGAGGGTCGCACCTACATCGTCGGCGACGGCTACACGATCGCCGACATTTCGGCCTGGGGCTGGCTCGACCGCGCCTCGCGCGTGCGCAAGGGCGAAGCCGACCCGTTGGCCGCGTTCCCCAACCTCAAGCGCCTGTTCGAGATGGTCGACTCCCGACCGGCGGTCGCCCGCGCCCGGGCAGTGGGCGCGGCTCACGATTTCAAGAAGCTCAACGACGAGGAGACGCGACGCGCGCTCTTCCCCTCCAACTATCCGCGGGCCGCGTGAGGCGAATACCATGAACATTCAAGGCAAGCGCGTCCTCGTCACCGGCGGCTCGAGCGGCATCGGGCTCGCCACGGCGCAGGCGCTGGTCGCCAAGGGTGCCAGCGTCGCGATCTCGGGCAGACGGCCCGAGTTCGTGACGGCGGCCGTCGAAGCCTTCAAGGCGAAAGGCGCCGTCGTGCACGGTGTCGTGGCCGATGTCGCCACGGCGGATGGCCGTGAGAGGACGTTGCTGCAAGCGCTGGCAGCACTGGGCGGACTCGACATGCTCATCAACAATGCCGGTGGCGTCAGAGCCGGGCGCTTGGAGCGCACGCCCGAGGCCGAACTTCAGGCGATGATCGACGTCGATCTCGTGGCCCCGATCATGCTCACCCGCGCGGCGCTGCCGGCGCTGCGCGCCAGTGGCGAGGCCATGGTCGTCAACGTCGCTTCCGGCATCGCCCTGATCGGTGCGCCGTTCTATGCCACCTACGCTGCCGCCAAAGCGGGTTTGGCCCGCTTCGGCGAGGCATTGCGGCGCGAGCTGAAGGGCGAAGGCATCCATGTGCTGACCGCCTATCCCGGTGCTACCGAGACGCCGATGATGACCTCGAATCGCGCCGGGCCGGAACTCGGCTTCGCGCGCGAGCCGGCTGCCGCTGTCGCTGATGCCATTGTCGCAGGGATCGAAGCTGACGCCCTCGAGGTGATCCGGGGCGGCGAGGCGCGTGCCCAGATGATCGCGCTCAACCGCGACAACCCGGCTGCCGTCGACGAACGGTTCCTGGGGCTGAAGCCGGCCCTCGAGGAAGCCGTCAAGGATCATGCCGCACTCTGAGCAAGGGCGCGATTGCCGACTCGAAAGGAAACCAGCGCCGATGATCGAACTCTATTATTGGCCGACCCCGAACGGCCACAAGATCACCATGTTCCTGGAGGAAGCCGGGCTGGACTATACGATCCGCCCGGTCGACATCAGCGCCGGCGATCAGTTCAGACCGGAGTTCCTCGCCTTCTCGCCGAACAAGCGGATGCCGGCGATCATCGACCGGGAGCCCGCAGGTGGCGGCGAGGCCGTTACCGTGTTCGAATCAGGTGCCATCTTGCTCCACCTCGCCGGGAAGACGGGGCGTTTCCTGCCGGCCGACCGGCGCGGCCGCAAGACCGTGATGGAGTGGCTATTCTGGCAGATGGGTGGGCTGGGGCCGATGGCCGGCCAGAACCACCATTTCGGCATCTACGCCCCAGAGAAGCTGCCCTATGCGATCGGCCGATACGTCAACGAGACCAACCGGCTCTACGGAGTGCTCGACCGCAGGCTCGCCGACCACCCATTCATCGCGGGCGACGAATACTCGATCGCCGACATGGCTTGCTATCTCTGGATCGTACCCTGGAAACGCCAGCAACAAAACCTGGACGATTTCGCCCATCTCCGCCGCTGGTTCGACGCCGTGCGCGGGCGGCCAGCCACCTTGCAGGCATACGCCAGAGGCGAGCCATTCTCCTCGCGGCCCGCGGTCACCGAGGCAGGCAAGAAGCTTCTGTTCGGCCAGACCGCGGCCATTGTCGCCATAGCTTGAGGGAGGCGGACGCATGACCGTTGCGCTAGCGGACCTGGCAGATCGCCAGTGGCAGGACTATCGCGCCCGCACCCCCGGCACCTGCTTCGCCGACAAGGGCTTCACCCTGGGCCTGCCGCAGGCCTACGAGCTCCAGCGGGCCGTAACGGTGCTGAGGATCGCAGCCGGCGACCGGATCATCGGCTACAAGGTTGGCTGCACCGGTCCCGGCACGGTCGCCCAGTTCGGGATGGAGGGCCCGATCAGCGGCACTCTCTATGCCAGCGAGGTCCGGCACTCCGGAGAGTCGCTAGGCGCGGCCGACTACGCCCAGCTCGCGATCGAAGGTGAAATGGCGCTACGGATCGGCGAGGATGGCACCATCGCTGCCGCGTTTCCGGTCATCGAACTGCACCACTTCGTGTTCAGGGCACCCCGGAAGTCGCTGGCCGAGCTGGTCGCGAACAACGGCCTGAACGCCGGCATCGTCCTGCCGGACGACGCATGGCTTTCGTCGCGGGCCGGTCTCAAGAACGACGCCATCCTGTCGGTCCGAATCAACGGCAATCCGGTCGGAGTAGCAGGACCGTGGCCCATGGCCGGCGGGCCCCTCGCTTCCGTCGCGTGGCTGCGGGACCATCTCGCAGAACACGGGCAGAGCATTGCACCTGGGCAGATCGTGCTCGCCGGCACGGCACTGGACCTGTATCCAGTCAAAGCCGGTGACCAAGTCGCGGTCTTCATCGATGACCGGCTGGGAGCGCGATGTGCGATCCATTGAAAGCACCAATCTTGGATCTAGAGCAGTTTCGCGCTGACCGGAATCTTTTCTCGAATCACAGCAATGCCAGGACGTGACTCGTACTTCTCGATTGCCATGCGCTGAGCGGGTGCGATGGGGTGGAAGTCGGGGCAGAGCTATTCGACGGATCTGCGCAGCCGGGTGCTGGCGGCGATCGATGGTGGCAGCCCGGCCAAGGCGACAG
>JBATRI010000398.1:0-3679 GCA_049292515.1 Geminicoccaceae bacterium | reverse complement strand
GCAGGAACACTTCATCCAAATGCCATTTGTCGCCCGGCCGTGGCCGGCGTCGCTTGAGCACGTTGGCGAAGGCCCGCCCGAACCGCAGGCCCCAGGCGCGGATGCTCTCGTAGCTCACGACGATCCCGCGCTGGGCCAGGATTGTCTCGACGTCGCGCAGGCTCAGGCTGAAACAGTGGTAGAGCCACACGGCGTGGCTGATGATCTCGGCCGGAAAGCGGAAGCCGCGGTACGGGTCAGGTATCTTCATCATGGCCAGCAGCTTGCCACGTCAGCGCAACCCTGGCCAATCTGACAGCGCCATACTTATGCCAATGGCTGGCAGTACGAGATGTATTTCAAGAACGACCGCACCATCGACTATCGCGTCCATGGCGGCATGGTCGGCTGGCGCTGGGGGAAGGGCCAGGAGGACCACATCGTCCGTCTCGCCGACGGTGTGTACAAGGTCTCCTGGCACGAGCCGACCGGCACCTGCGTGAGCGTCGCCTATAATCTCAATGAGAACCGCGCCCACGGCGCCACCTTCTTCCCGCGCTGGATCGAGCAGGAGCCGAAGAAGATCATCGGCTTCCAGAACGAGAAGATCGACCTGATGCGCCAGTATCGCGATGCGGGGCCGACCTATCCGACCCTCCTCATCGACGAGTTTGCCGACATCACCTTCGTGGAGGATTGCGGCCGCGACGACGAGAGCGTCATCGCCTGCGCGCCGGAGGATCTGCCTCCAGGCTATGCTACGCGCTACAACGTGGGCTAATGGGCGCCCACGGCCGGATGCAACATGGAGGCATTCGAGGGTGGTTATCCGGGGCCTTAATCGTCGTGAAGTCGCGATGCTCGGTGTAACCTTGGCCGCGACATGGCGCGCTCCGGCGGAAGCACAGAAGAGATCCCCAATGCTCTATCCGGGCGAGGAGTTGACTGAGGCGGCCGGCTATCCGGCTCTGGTGCGGTTCGAACCCGGGCGACCGGAACTTCCCGTCGTGGTGTTCGTCACAGGAGGAGGGGTGCTCGGCCGCATCTCTTATGGACCGCCCGGGGGAGGGGCCGCCGATTTCCTTTGTCATTGGCTCCATGAGGAAGGATTCTCGTCGCTGGTCCTGTCCTATCCCATCGACAACAAGGGTGTGTTCGACGCCGCATTCCCGCAGTTTTCAATCACAAACTGGGCTGAGCAGAGCGCCCAGATCGTCGCCCGATACGTGGACAGCAATGGTCTGCCGGCAAACGCCATCGTTCTCGGCTGGAGCATGGCGGGGCGGATTGCCGAGCCGCTTCATGCCGCGTTGCGACGGAAGGGCAAGGGCATCGAACTTTTTGTCGCGATGGCGGGTGCATCGGCGCTCCCCAACACCCTGCCCGGCCTCGACGGACTGAAGCCCGCTGCGAGTGGCCTCGCCGCGATCGAGGGCGCCTACCTCGATTGGCTGCTCCAATGCCTCGCGGATCAGAACCGGGCTGCCGGCCATGTGGTGCTCGACGCCGACGAATTTACACGCGAGATGACCGGCGATTTTCCGGTCGGGCTGGCGGCATCGGCGATGCGCTACAGAAACGGAACTTTCGTTCCCGACCCGGCCAGCGACGCGAATGAGGTCGGTACCGCGCAATACGCAGCCTTTCCGCCGCTCGCCCTGATGACGCACGCCTCTGCGGTCGACGCCCGGCATGCCCTCACCGACCGCTCGACATGGGGCGTCTACGTCACCCAGCAGATTTGCGAGGGTCTCGTTTTCTCGCAGGCACACAAGCTCGCCGCGTTGCCCTCCGAGAAATGGGCGTTGCTGGTCGAGCACGTCGGGCACGCCGCGCAGCGGCTGAGCGCAACGCTGCCGGGTAACCACATGTTCTTCCTCGGAGAGAATGGTGCGAGGAGAACCGTGCAGATGTTGAAGCTCCTCAGGCAGACCGCTGTAGACGTTGCAGGCCAGATCTCGCGTCTTATGGACTGAAACGTTGTTCGTCCAACTACCGCGCACAATGTGCGGACGGCACTTCTTGAACGCGCTGAGCAATGTGCGGCGCGATGATTGCTACCCCGGCACCGGCGCGAGGGGGCGTCCAGGGCTTTGCAGGAGGGACCATGACCAGCACCAATGAGGATGTGACCGTCCTGGCAACGGCACCGCTCGGTGACGACCGGCTCCTGGTCATGCGCCATCTCCCGGATCGCGAAACGATCGAGCTCGGCTGGTGGAGCCGTGAGGAGGGCGGTGCGGTCATGCCGGGTCCAGCCGGGCTCGAGCTGGCGGCCGAAGCGATCGAGGTGGAGGCGCTAGCCGGGCTCTGCCAGCGGCTGACCGATGCGAGATGGGATGTGGCCGGGAACGGCGAGACACTCGCCGAGACGGCTCCCTTGGCCGATGGAGCCCAGATCGCCGCCATGCGCTCCGAGGACGGGATCGTGCTGATCCGCCGTCCCGACGGCGGGGACCTGGCCCTGCCGTCCCGAGCGGCGTTCGATCTGCTAGGCGGGATGCTCCCCGTGGCGCGGCAGAAACTCGAGGCGTTCGGCTTCGGTATGGTCCAGCAAGAAGAGCCGGGCTCTGCGGCAGCCACCGTCGAGCACCGGTAAGCTATTGACCGGCTGGGGAGAAATATCGCGGCACCACGCCGATGGCAGATAGGGCAAGAAAGGCCTTTGCCCGCCTGGCGTCGCAGAGATTTTTCGTGCCAGCTGTCTCAACCGGCAGGATAGGGCCCGGAAAACAAGTCGCCCAGCGCTCGCCGCCGGCGCAGCGTGAGCCGGATGCGCCGGCGGTGCTCGGGTCGGTCGTGCAGCAGGTGGCACCGCTGGCAGAGCGCCTTGACGTTCCTGTGCCGCCGGCCGCAGTGCCCGGGGTCGTGGTCGAGATGTGCGGCCGCCAGCACCACCTTGGTTGTCCGAGCCGGCTCCTGTTCGGCCGGGGCAGGGCAGGGGCTCTTGCGGCCGCGGCCGTCACGCCAGGTCTGGCGTGCCTCGTCCCACCAGCGGCCGTCGCCCAGATGGCGCACGACCTGGCCGTGCGGTCGCCCACAGGCCTCGCAGCAGCCTTTGGCGCGCACAAAGCGGACCCAGCGGCTGATCTGCGGCCAGTCGATCGGGTAATAGTACCTGAGCTCGGGCTGGCTCTGTTGCAAATCGCCGGCCAGGACACAGGAGAACCCCTGGCTGGATTGTTAGGCCCGTTCAGGCAGCCTTGGGCTCCAGCCGCCCGCTGACGAATTGGACGGCTTCGGCCAGTGCCGAGGTGCCGAGACCGAAGGCGCGCTCGACGATGCGGGCCTCGCCGCGGATGTCGCGTGTGATGTTGAATGCCGAAGCTTGTCCCTTACGCAGCGCACGCATCACCTCGAAGCCCTTGATTGTGGCATAGGCCGTCTTCAACGTCTTGAAGCCCCGGACCGGCCGGATCAGCTGCTTCAGCATGCCGTGGTCGGCCTCGATGACGTTGTTCAGGTACTTGACCTGCCGATGCAGCGTCTCCTCCGGGCACCTGCCCTCCTGCTTCAGCTTGGCCAGGGCAGCGCCATAGGTTGGCGCCTTGTCGGTGTTGATCACGCTCGGCTTCTCCCAGTCTTTCAGGCCGTTCAGCGCCTTGCCGAGGAAGCGCTTGGCCGCTGCCGTGTTGCGCGTCGGTGAGAGATAGAAGTCGATGGTGTTCCCGTGCTTGTCGAGAGCCCTGTACAGATATGT
>JBATRI010000397.1:0-4909 GCA_049292515.1 Geminicoccaceae bacterium | reverse complement strand
ACCACCACCCCCGACACCGCCCAAGCCGGTGGCCTTCCAGCCGGAGCGGCCGAGCGCCCCGCCCAAGGTCGCGACCCCGGTCCCGCCGGCCAAGGGCAAGCAGCCCTGGTGGGTCTGGCTCGGCGGGCTGATCCTTCTGGTCATCTTGCTGTTCTGGCTGTTCGGGCGCTAGGCGCAAAGGCCGAAAAGCCATGCGTCGGGGGGCGGCGAGCCTGCCGCCCCGCTTCATTGACGAAGGTCGGTCCGGCCCCTAGCTTCGTCGCCGAGCGTTGACGCGCGCCGCAAAACAAGGGCGCCACACTCAGTCCCTGCCTACCCGGCGTGGGGCTTGCCACTTTGGGAGGTTGAGGCATGGTTTCTGTCAGCATGACGGTCAATGGCAAGCAAGTGCGCGGCGAGGTCGAGTCGCGCACGCTGTTGGTCGATTTTCTCCGCTCCAATCTGGGCCTCACCGGGACGCATGTCGGCTGTGACACCAGCCAGTGCGGCGCCTGTGTCGTCCACGTCGACGGCGACTCGGTGAAGGCCTGCACCATGTTCGCGTCCCAGGCCGAAGGCTCGACGGTGCTCACGGTCGAGGGCCTGGCGCAGGACGGCAAGCTGCATCCGCTGCAGGAGGCCTTCCGCGAGAATCACGGCCTGCAGTGCGGCTTCTGCACGCCGGGCATGCTGATGAGCGCCGCCGACCTGCTGCAGAAGAACCCGAACCCCAGCGAGCGCGAGGTTCGCGAGTGGCTGGAGGGCAATCTCTGCCGCTGCACCGGCTACCACAATATCGTAAAGTCGATCCTCGCCGCCGCGGCCACCATGCAGGGCCTGCAGCAGGCGGCCGAGTGAGGGGCCGGGCATGAACGAGCAGGGCATCGGCGCCGCGATCTCCCGTCGGGAGGATCAGCGGTTCATCACCGGCAAGGGACGCTACACCGACGACATCAACCAGCATGGGCAGACCTACGCGTACTTCGTCCGCAGCCCGCACGCTCATGCCAACATCGTCGGCATCGACAAGGAAGCGGCCGAGGCGATGCCCGGCGTGCTGGCGGTGCTCACCGGCGATGACGTCAAGGCCGACGGCCTGGGCGGGCTGATTTGCGGCTGGATGGTCAAGTCCAAAGACGGCTCGCCGATGAAGGCGGGGCCGCATCCGCTGCTGGCGCAGGGCAAGGTGCGCTATGTCGGCGACCCGGTGGCGGTGATCGTGGCCGACACCTACCAGCAGGCCAAGGACGCGGGCGAGGCCCTGGACGTCGACTATGCGGAGCTCGACCCGGTGGTCATGGTCGGCGATGCCCATGACGCCGGCATCCTGGTCCACGACGAGGTCGCCAACAACCTGATCTTCGACTGGGAGATCGGCGACAAGGCAGCGACCGACGCCGCCTTCGCCCAGGCGGCGCACGTGACGCGCATGGACCTGGTCAACCAGCGCCTGGTGCCGAACGCGATGGAGCCGCGCGCGGCGGTGGGCCACTACGATTCCGGCGGTGACAGCTTCACCTGTTACGTGACCAGCCAGAATCCGCACGTCCACCGGCTGGTGATGTCGGCCTTCATCGGCGTGGCGCCCGAGCACAAGCTGCGCGTGGTGGCACCCGACGTCGGCGGCGGCTTCGGCTCGAAGATCTTCATCTACAACGAGGAATGCGTCGTCACCTGGGCCTCGAAGAAGGTCGGTGGCCGGCCGGTCAAGTGGACCGCCGACCGCAGCGAGGCCTTCCTGACCGACGCGCACGGCCGCGACCATGTCAGCCACGCCGAGCTCGCCCTCGACGCGCAGGGCAACACGCTGGCCCTGCGGGTCAATACGAAGGCCAATATCGGCGCCTACATGTCGACGTTCTCGTCGTCGATCCCGACCTACCTCTACGCCACCCTTCTGGCCGGCCAGTACAAGACCCCGGCCATCTACTGCGACGTGCAGGCTTATTACACCAACACCGTGCCGGTCGATGCGTACCGCGGCGCTGGCCGCCCCGAGGCGTCGTTCCTGCTCGAGACCCTGATGGACCAGGCCGCGCACGAGATCGGCATGGACCCGGCGGAGTTCCGCCGCCGCAACTTCATCGCCAACGACGCCTTCCCGTACCAGACGCCGGTGGCGCTGATGTACGACGTCGGTAACTATGGTGCCACGCTCGACGAGGCGCTGAAGCTTGCCGACTATGCCGGCTTCCCGGCCCGCAAGGCCGAGAGCGAGCGGCGCGGCAAGCTGCGCGGCATCGGAATCTCCTGCTACATCGAGGCCTGCGGCATCGCCCCCTCGGCCGTGGTGGGCTCGCTCGGCGCCGGTGTCGGCCTGTGGGAAAGTGCCAAGGTGCGCTTCACCCATACCGGCAAGGTGCAGGTCTTCTCCGGCTCGCACAGCCACGGCCAGGGCCACGAGACGACCTTCGCGCAGGTGGTCTCGCAGAAGCTGGGCGTGCCCTACGACGACATCGAGATCATCCACGGCGACACCGACAAGACGCCGGTGGGCATGGGCACCTACGGCTCGCGCTCGCTCGCGGTCGGCGGCGAAGCGATCGTCAACGCCTGCAAGAAGATCGTCGACAAGGGCAAGAAGATCGCGGCCCATCTGATGGAAGCGGCCGAGGCGGACATCGAGTTCAAGGACGGCCTGTTCAGCGTCGCCGGTACCGACAAGTCGGTCGGCATCGGCCAGGTCGCCTTCACCGCCTACGTGCCGCACAACTACCCGCAGGGCGTCGAGCCGGGGCTCGAGGAAGCGGCGTTCTTCGATCCGCCGAACTTCACCTATCCGGCCGGCACCTATGTCTGCGAGCTCGAGGTCGAGCCCAATACCGGCGTGGTCGAGATCCTGCGCTTCGTCGCCGTCGACGATTTCGGCAATGTCGTCAACCCGATGATCGTCGAGGGTCAGGTGCACGGCGGCCTGATGCAGGGCATCGGGCAGGCTCTGCTGGAATCCGCGGTCTATGACGAGGGCGGCCAGCTGCTGACCGGCTCGTACATGGACTATGCGATGCCGCGCGCCGGCGACGTGCCGAGCTTCGAGGTGGTGACCGCCGCCGGCACCGTCTGCACCGCGAACTCGCTGGGCGTGAAGGGCTGCGGCGAGGCCGGTGCCATCGGCTCGCCGCCGGCGGTGATCAACGCGATCACCAATGCCATCGGCGTGCGCGTCGAAATGCCGGCCACGCCCGAGAAGGTCTGGCGCGCGATCCAGGGCAGCGCGCTTCCCATGGCGGCCGAATAAGAAGGACGGAGAGGCATGTACACTTTCAACTACCATAAGCCGACGAGCGTCGCCGAAGCGGTGTCCCTCCTGGCGGCGAACGAAGACGCCAAGCTGGTCGCAGGCGGCCAGACCTTCATCCCGACCCTCAAGCAGCGTCTGGCGCAGCCGTCCGACGTGATCGATCTCGGCAAGATCACCGAGCTCAAGGGCATCAAGGAGGAGGCCGGCGGCCTCACCATCGGTGCGATGACCCGGCATGCCGACATCGCCCACTCGGCCGACGTCAAGCGCCTGATCCCCAGCCTCGCGGCGCTGGCCGAGCTGATCGGCGACCCGCAGGTGCGCAACCGGGGAACGCTGGGCGGCTCGATCAGCAACAACGACCCGGCCGCCGACTATCCGGGCGCGCTGCTGGCGCTGGGCGCCACGATCCGCACCAACAAGCGCGAGATCGCGGCCGACGACTTCATCACCGGCATGTTCGAGACCGCCCTCGAGCGCGACGAGATCGTCACCGCCGTGCACTTCCCCAAGCCGGAGGCGGGCGCCTACGAGAAGTTCCCCAATCCCGCCAGCCGCTACTCGATGGTCGGCGTGTTCGTGGCCAAGGTCGGCGGCAAGGTGCGGGTCGCGGTGACCGGCGCCGGCCCGTGCGCGTTCCGCTGGACCGACGCCGAGACCGCACTGGCGGGCAGCTTCGGCCCGGCCGCGATCGACGGCCTCAGCGTCGATCCGGGCAGGCTCAACGGCGACATGCACGGCAGTGCGGAGTACCGTGCCCATCTGATCAAGGTGATGGCCAAGCGCGCCGTCGAAGCGGCAGCGTAAGGGCTTCGGCCCAGGGGGATGAGCGCATCCCCTGCCCCATCCCGGCGCCACGCCCTGAGCCTCGCGCTCCTTCTGGCGTGCGTCGGGTGCGGGCCGGTCTACGAGACCGGCTACCGGCTCGAGCCGCCGGCGAGCCAGGACGCGGCGACCCGGCAGTGCCTCGCCCCCTGCCAGGCCGCCCGCGACGCCTGCATGCCCCCGGCCCAGGCGCAGTTCGAGAACTGCGACACCATGGCCTCGCTGGCCCAGGACCAGTGCCGCAACCGCTCCCAGATCAACTACATGATCTGCCAGAGCGCCTATGCCCGCGACGGCGCCACCTGCTCCTACCAGGTCTGCGAGCGACGCATCTGCCAGCCCACGGCGATCCAGGACTGCGAGGCCAGCTATCGGGGCTGCTTTGCCGGCTGCGGCGGGACGGTGGTGGAAGAGCCCCGCTGCGTCGCGAACTGCCCCTCCTGACGCCACCACAGCCAGGCCATCGCCGGCAGCCAGCCGAGCAGCCCGCCCACCGCGTCGGTGAGCCAGTCGTCCAGCGTCGGCGAGCGCAGCTCGGCCAGGAACTGCAGCAGCTCCGACAGGCCGGCAAGGCCGATCAGCAGCAGGATCTGGTGCCACCACAGCTCGTGCCGGCGGCTCAGCCGGAGCAGGCAGCCCACGGCCGCGAAGATCAGGAAATGCCCGGCCGAGGCCGCGATGTCGTCATGCGCCAGCCGTTTCGGCAGCAGGTCGATCACGCGGGCGATGCTCCCCTCGCGGACCCCCTCGGGCATCATCAGCAGGACGAAGCCGGCAGCCCCGGCCGCGGCCAGCGTCAGGGCGCTCGCCCGGTGGTCGGTGCCGCGCCAGAACAGCCAGCAGCCCACCGCCAGCGTCGCCACC
>JBATRI010000396.1:0-6203 GCA_049292515.1 Geminicoccaceae bacterium | reverse complement strand
GCCCCGAGCAGCGCCTCGACCGCAGCCCGGGCGGCGCCATAGCCGACGATCCGGCCCAGGCGCCCTGGGGGATTGCTGGCACCGGCTACGAGCAGCGCCGGCCGCGCCGCGTCAGCCATCGGTCGCCAGAGCCGTTCCAGCGCCCAGATCGGAGCGAACGATCCTGAACTTGCCGCTTGGTTCGTGCCGGAGGTGGTCGACGACGCTCACCTGCGGCGTCAGGCCATGCAGCACGGACTGCAGCGCCGACTGAATGGCGGTGCCGACCGACGGCTCGAACCCGGCCCCCGGCTCCACCAGCACCTCGACCCGGCTGCGGGACCGCTGGATGATCTGGTAGCGGGCCAGACCAGGCAGATGCTCGATCGCGCAGGTGAGGTCGTAGGGTGTGATCGTGGTGCCATTGGCCAGGACGAAATAGTCGGCACAGCGACCCCAGGTCGGCCGCATCAGTGGCAGGCCGCGCCCGCACGGGCATGGTCCGTCCAGCAGCTCGCCGCTGTCGCCCAGCTCGTAGCGGATCAGCGGCATGGCCCGGTTGTAGAGGCTGGTCACCAGGATTCGACCAACCGTGGCGCCGAGCCCGTCGCTCGCCGGCACGGTCTCGACCAGCAGCCAGTCCGCGTTGATGTGGTAACCGACGCCGGCCGGGCACTCCCAGGCGATCTCCTTGGCCTCGGTCGAACCGTAGACATCGAACACCGGACTGGCGAACCGTGCCTGGAGCTGCCGCCGGGTGGCGTTGTCGAGCAGCTCTCCGGAGGTGAACACGAGCCGGGGTCGCAACCTGCCCGCGGCCACCACGCCCAGGCGCAGCAGATGTCCCGGGAATCCGTAGAGCACGGTCGGAGCAAAGGCCGCGACGTCGCCAACGACCTGCTCGGGAGGAACGTGGATCGAGAAGCTGCGCAACCGTCCGCCGAAGGCCGTATTCCGCCGCCCCGGGTCGGCCTCCTGAAACAGGGCCAGCCGGTCCGCCGGTCGCATGCCGCAGGCATGGCGGGCGCGTAGCTTGAGCAGATGCTTGCCGATGACCCAGGCCTCGCGGTCGAAGTAGCTGATGGTCCGCCGCCCCGTCGAGCCCGAGGTCATCGCCGCCTTCAGCCGATCGCGGACGAAGCCGGCCGCCAGCAGATGGTCGGGCTGCCGGAGATCCGCACGGGTGGTGACCGGCAGGCGTGCCAGATCCGCCCGGGTTCTGATGTCGGCGGGTGCCGCACCCAGTGCCGCGAAGCGCTGATGCCAGAACGGGCTTTTGCCCTCGGCATGGGTCAGCATCGCGCCGAGTCGACGCCACTGCAGCCGGTCGAGCTCCTCGGGAGCCCGCCACTGATCGTGGTGCAGGCGGACGGCGGTCCGGGTGAGGCGCAAGGCACCGAGCATCTGTCCGCCTGCGCTCAGTGGACAGTCTCGCCGCCGACGGCCGTCGGCGGGGTCGGCACGATGCAGTCGAGCTGCCACGCAATCTGATCGGGATGGGTGCGTGCATAGGGCTCGAGCCGGCGAGCGAGTTCCGCCACCGCACCGACCTGACGGGCTTCGGGCGAATCGGGTCCGGCGCATGCCAAGGGTGCCTCGATCCGTGTCACGAAGCCGGAATCACCGCCCAGGGTGACCACCGGCAACAATGCGGCACCGGTGCGGGTAGCCAGATGCGGTGCCCCACGAGCGGCCAGCAGCGAACCGCCGAGGAACGGTGCCGCGATCACGCGCGCCCCGGAGGCGGCAACGGCGATCGAGGCGATGCCGTTGCCACGCAGGACGGTGGTCAGACGACGCAAAGCCGATTGCGCACTGCCATCACGGCCGAGCATCACGCGCTCGGCCAGATACCGATCCTCGATCCGGGTGCGGATGGGATTGATGAGCTGCGCGCCGAGCCACGACGTGGTGGAGAAGCCATGGTACGGGCTGCTCAGATGGTGCACCGGGTAGCCGGCCTCGAACAGGGCCCGCTTGGTGACGAGCCACTGAAAGACCGTCGGCATCACCCACAGGATCGCCCCACGACCCGCCTCGAGGGCGGCCGCGAGATGCTGGGCACCCTCGAGGCGCAGTGCCGGGTTCCAGCCACCGGGCCGATGGCTGCGCAGGAAGCAGAGCTGGTCCAGGCGAATGAAGGCCTGATGGCGCTGCGCGACCTCGCGGGCCGTTCCGGCCTGCTGGCAGGACCCGATCATGGCGGCAAGTCGTTGGGCCTGCTTGTCGAGTCCGACCGGCTGGAGGCCGGCCACGTGCCGACACAGGCCGAACCAACAACGCTCCGGCAAGCACCACGCCGCCAGCGCCGCAGGCGGCAGCTTTGCCAGCACGCACAGATCCTTGACGCTCAGGAGGCGCTCCTCGGCGGCGCCGACCGCACCAGGTCGCTTCGGCATGGATGGGTTGCTGGCCATGACGAGGTTCTAGCCGCCCGTTCCTTACCGGGCGGTAAACGCCAGCCAACGCCGTTCCCGGCCATCTTCATGCTTCTGCAAGGTTGCCACCGCCATAGCAGGTAAAGCCGGCATCCGACCGCCGATGCGGCCGACCATGGCAACCCGAGCGATGCGGTGGCGCGCGATGAAGACGGAGCAGGGCTTTTCAGTGTCGCCAGGGCTCGGGCGAGCACTCTGGTGGGCTTACGAACATGCGCCGGGCCACCTCGACCCAGTGTTCCAGTTCGGCCGCCGCTATGTTGCCGCGTTTTTTCGGCACCGGCTCCCCCTGTATCGCCTGAGCGGATTTTCTCCGGCCGATGGACGAAAGGTGACGGTGATCACCGCTGGCGCCGCCATGACGCTCGATTTCCTGGTCGAGCGGATCTTCACCACCCGCCCGCGTGCCCAGCATCTGGGCATGGTCTCACTGGCGCGGCTGCCGGGGACGCTTGAGCGGATCGGCGCCGACGCCGACCTGACCCTGGCTTGCGTGCCGCGCGCCATGGCCCGCTGGTGCGGCGGTGATCGCTACCTCAGGGTGCCGGCGCTGGTGAGTTTTCGCCTGGGCATCGGCGCCCACCTCGAATCGACTCTTGGCGCCGCCGCCTACAATGTCCGCCGAGACGCGCGGCGGACCGTCGAGGCAGGCTATGGCTGGGCGCTCTCGCGTGAGCCCGGCGATTTCGACCGCTTCTATCATGAGTTCTATGCACCGTTCGTGCGCCAGCGTTTCGGGCCGCTGGCCGTGCTGCGCGAGCCGCCGGAGCTGCGCCGCCACTTTCGCCATGGCGGCGGCATCATCTGGGTTCGGCACGCGGGACGGGTGGTGGCCGGCGGTCTCGTGCGCGTGGGTCGCGGCGAGCTACGTGCCCTGGTCGAGGCGGTGCATCCCAGCTGGCGGTCCGAGGTCAAGCCGAGCCCGCAGTTCGCGGTCAACATCGCCACGTTCGACATCGCATCCGAATTGGGGATCGACGTCATGGACCTGGGCGGCACCGCACCCTCGCTGCGCGACGGCGTCTTCCGCACCAAGCGCGCCTGGGGCGCCGCGGTCCAGATCTCGGCCGAGAGTCATCGCCAGCTGCTCCTGCGCTGGTCGCCGGGCGGCAACGCTCTGTTGCCGCTGCTGCAGGCCGCCCCCTTGCTGTTCGAGGCCCGGGGCCGATTGAGCGCCATGGCGGCCGTCGAGCCCGGGCAGAAAGCGGATCTCGCGGCGGGTCAGGAGCTGTGGCGCAAGCTCGCACCCACAGGCCTCGACCGGCTGTACCTGCTCGATACCACCGGAACGGGACACGACCTCGAGGTCGACATGCGGACACCCGACGGGCGAATTCGGGTCTGCTCGCCGAGGGATGCGGCCTCGCTCAACCAGGTCGCAGCAAGGGACGACTGACCTCGGCGCCACGCCGGCCGAGGCCCGCGCCACGCCCCCGCCAGATGGTCAGCTCGGCCACAGCCCATGCAGGCTTTGCGGCTCGAACAGATAGAGCCAGGTCTCGCTGAGGATCGTGTCGCCCTGCTTCAGGAACACCCGCATGTCCACGGGATCGTTGCCGTCGACCGTCAGATCGAAGAACAGCCGCCAGTGGCCGGGCACGTTGTCCGGGACGGCCTCCATCTGCACCAGGGAGACCTCGCCGCGGCCGACCCAGATCGACGGCTCGGGCAGCACGCCGAAGGGCAGGTTGCCCAATGTGCCCCCCAGGAACTCGACCGAGATCTTGTACACGCCACGCGGGCGCGGCTTGCCGGGCTGGCCGCCCCGACCCATGCGCGTCGCGACCACGTGCGCCAGCTGATCGCCGGGAAAGGACGGCTGATCGGCGACCCAGTGCAGGCGGTAGTGATAGTTGAAGGCATCGCCGGCCCGGGTCGGCCGGTCGGTCAGCCAGTAGGCCGCGATGTTGTCGTGGATCTCGTCGTCGGTCGGGATCTCGACCAGCTGGACCATGCCCTTGCCCCAGTCGCCCAAAGGCTCGACCCAGGTCGACGGCCGGCGGTCGTAGCCTACCCCGTCCAGGTAATGGTCGAACACGCGGTCGCGCTGGATCAGGCCGAAACCCTTCGGGGTCTGGTCGAGATAGCTGGTGTGGAAGATGCGGGTCGGGTTGTTGAGCGGCCGCCAGATCCGCTCCCCGGCCCCGTTCCAGATCGCGAGCCCGTCCGAATCGTGCACCTCCGGGCGCCAGTCGGCGATCTTCTCGCGCCCGTACTCCGCGTACCAGAACATCGAGGTCAGCGGGGCGATGCCCAGCCGCTCGATGTCCCGGCGCAGGAACAGATGGTTCTCGATGTCCATGACCACCTTATGGTCACGGTAGATCATGAACCTGAAGGCGCCGCAGATGCTGGGCCCGTCGAGCAGCGAGTGGACGACGACCGGGTCGGCTTCGCTGGCGGCCGGCGAGATCCAGTGGGCCACGAAGTCCGGGAACTCCTCGGGCGTGCTGCTGGCCACGTTCAGGGCGAGGCCACGCGCCGACATGCCGACCTGCCCCAGCTCGCCCACCGCCCGGAAGTAGGAGGCACCCAGGAAGGTGGCCCACGGCTCGCGCTTGGTCCAGTCGGACTGCAGCCGGCTCTCCTGGATCCACAAACCCGCGAAGCCGTTGGCATCCGGCGGCAGCTCGCGCGCCGGGCTGTCGGGCGTGACCGTGAAATAGTCGGGCGAGTAGACGATCTCGCGTGCCTGCCCGTCCTCGACGGCGTGCATCCTGACCGATTTCGGGAAGAAACCGCCGAGGAACTGGAAGGTCACCGGGTAGGCGCCGGGGCCTTCGCCGAACAGGGCGTATTCCGGCCGAAAGCGGAGCTTGCCGTGCGCGTCGTAGTCGATGCGCTTGACGACGTCCGGCGCCGGCATCGGGGGCGGCACGTAGGGCTGCGCCGCCTGGGCGCGGGCACGCTCGATCAAGAGATCGAAGCTGAACGGCTCGGCGGGCCCGAAGCGCAGGCCCGACTCCGCGGCCCAGGCCTCGGGAACGAGATCGAGGAACGGCAGCGACCCGATGGCGGCAACCGTACCCAAGGCAGTTCGCCGTGGCACAGGCGGGAAAGGCGGCATCAGGTTCTCCGCAGTCGATCGATTGCAGCTTCGGCCCGAACAGCCGGGCTGCGGCAGTGACAGCCCGGCGGCAAACGCGTGATTTCCGGGTGTGCAGCGCTCATGTCAACCTGCCGCGACATCGGCCGCACGCGTCTATGCTGTCGGCGTTGCCTCGCTGCCGCAGACTATGCGCACAATCGTCAAGATTTCATGTGCGGTCCGTCACACTGCGCAACCGCCGAAGCGCTTGCCAAGCGGCCCGCATGCCCGGCATGACAGCAGCCCGGCAACGGCACGCGGAGGTTGAGCATGGCCTGGACGATCGACGATCTCGACACGCCGGCGGTGCTGATCGACCTCGATCGCGCCGAGGCCAATCTGCGCCGCGCGCAAGACTATGCCGACGCGCACCGGCTCAGGCTCCGCCCGCACATCAAGACCCACAAGATCCCGTCCCTGGCCCGCCTGCAGATGGAGCTGGGCGCAGTCGGCATCACCTGCCAGAAGCTGGGCGAGGCGGAGGTGATGGCCGATGGCGGCATCCCCGACATCCTGCTCACCTTCAACCTCTTGGGCCGCGCCAAGCTGCAGCGCGTGGTGGCCCTGGCCCGGCGGACCCGCCTGTCGGTCACGCTCGACAACGCGGTCGTCGCCGGCGAGCTCGATGCCGCGATGGGCGAGGCCGGCCTGACCTTGCCCGTGCTGATCGAATGCGACACCGGCGGCGAGCGCTGCGG
>JBATRI010000395.1:0-20228 GCA_049292515.1 Geminicoccaceae bacterium | reverse complement strand
CGCTTGACCGCTGCCGCCTTGAACTCGGCCGTGAACCGACGCCGGGTTCCCCTCTCGGCCATACTGCCCTCCTCGAGTGTTCAGGGTTCGTTAGCAAACCCTCCACTCCCAGGGGGCAAGTCCAATCACCGATACCGTGTTGGCGAAATAATTGGCGACATAGACCCAACGGCCCCCGGGGTGACCGCCACGCCGTAGGGGCCAGTGCCGACCGTGATCGGGGAACCGATCATGCTGTTGGTCGCGGTGTCGATCACCGATACCGTGTTGGAGAGATGGTTGGTGACATAGACCCTGCGGCCCGTTGGATTGACCGCCACGCCGAAAGGAAGTTTGCCCACCGCGATCGGGGATCCGACCAGGGTATTGGTCGCGGTATTGATCACCGACACGGTGTTGGAACCAGAATTGGTGATGTACGCGTTCTGCGCATGCGATGCGACTGGTGCGATGCAGCAGGCCAGTGCCGCCGCGAACATCATAGCCATCATCAGGCGCAGATTTGCCGATGGACGAGCTTGTATGTATCTCATCATTATTCTTCCCAAGGGTTGAATTGCTCTTCTGCTCAGGCGCTGGCAATCAACCCAGAATTTCTTCAAGATAAGATTGGCTTAGATTAATCACCCTTGTCAATTGACCGAGACGACGTTATTCGCCTTAGGCGGTGCATTAGAGAAACCTTATGGAAGGTCGATCATCGAACTCGTGGCAGCCAAGAGCAGTCACGCTCGACCATGCAGCGGGTCGGGCCAAGCCGAGCGGTGCGATGCGCCAATCTGACGAATACAGGGCGGTAGAGCTTCGCCCTGAGAGAGCCCGCAGGTGCCAGCATCAGCGTACAGCTTGGCGACGGGCAAGCAAAGCTGATCATCTCGCGCAGAAGACCGAAACCTGATCCTAGCGGCAGGGCCGATGACCGCCAAGATGCCGTCCGCTTGCCAGCGAGCAATGAGCGCGCTCGCCAGCGGCATCGCTACCGCCAAGCTACACCAGCAGGCGGGACACGACCCGATATCTCGCAGCTATCGCCTGACCTCGCGGAAGGTCGATAACATCTGCCAGAATTGCAGCGGTCAACGAACAGTGAATTCTTCCACATCATTTTGCACTGCTGCGCTGCAATATGAGACATGGCGCATATGAAGCGCGCACCACACCTATTTGTTCGACCAGCCCAGCACGAAGGCCTGTCCGACCAGAGAGGGAATGGACACACCTGCGGCTCCTGACCCCCTCCCGACGTGACGGCACATCGCGCCTGCAGACGCCGGTCTAATTGGAGACCAAAGCTATGAACTTTCTCAATCATGCCGCGAGCGTGTTGGCACAGTATCGCGAGTTTCGCGCCGCATTTGCCAAGCTCGCCCGTCACACCGATCGTGAGTTGCGCGACATGGGCATTGACCGCAGCGACATCACTCGTATCGCCTATCAAGAGGCAGAGCGGCACATGATGGCGCCCGCCCCGAGTACCACCCCTGCCATGGCGAGATACAACCCATACTTGCTCGCCGCTGGCTAAACTATTGTTTCCCCACGCAATTGGAGCTTGGCCGACGAGCGCCCAGGGGCGCCGTCGTGCCGAGAAGTCCTGTGGCGCAAACCGCAGATGGTCGAGACGCACCGCTTCACCGCCACCGGATCTTCGCTAATAGTCTTCCATCGAAACCGGTGCGGGATACGGGTGGCGCGCCGTCGGCGGTTTACACTTCAGTATGACCTCATGTTCGTAGAGCCGCGGACGCTCTCTGCCACCGGGATCGAATTGGTTCCATCGCGGAAGCGAGCATACTCGCGCATCGCGGCACAGGCCGCCTCGCGCAGCAGAATCACGTCGTGCGGCCCGACCACCATGCGATAGCCGCGAGCGAACAGCTCCTGCCAAGAGGCACCGGCATTCGGCACCGTGCCCATCGGCTTGCCGGAAGCCAGGATGACGTCCTCAGCGCGGCGCACCAGGCTGCGCACGTCCGGATGGTCCAGTTGCTCGAGCCGGCCGATCGAGCCGGCGAGATCGTTCACGCCGATGAACACCACGTCCACGCCTTCGACCGCGCAGATCTCGGCTGCGTGCTCGACCGCAGCCGCGGACTCGATCTGCAGTACGATCAGCAGGTTGGCGTTCGCCTTCTCGACGTAGCCAGGCTCCAGGCCGAAGGTGGAGGCCCGAACCACGCCGGCGGCGTAGCCACGCGTGCCTTGCGGGGGATAGCGGCAGGCGGCGACCGCGGCTTTGGCCGCCGCTGCCGTTTCGATCTGCGGGATCATCAGCGACTCGGCGCCGGCATCAAGAATGCGCTTGATCCAGATCGGGTCGTTCCAGGGTGCCCGCACCATGCATGGCGTGCCCGAGGACTCGGCGGCGCGCAGCATCGCCACCGCGTCGGCCAGTTCGCCGGCGCCATGCTCCTGGTCCACCACCAGGAAGTCGAACCCGACATGGCCCAGGATCTCGGCATTGGCCGGCGATCCGCTGCCAACCCATGCGCCGTATATATTGTCACCGGCGTCGAGCCGGGCCTTGAGGGAGTTGGGTCGGTACATTGTCGTCGGGGCCTTTGCTGGCGTTCTGGCGGCGCTTGCCGCTGCCGGGGCAGGTGCGAGTTGGAATAGGTGGTCGAAGACTTGCCGGGGCGCGGCATCACAGCAACCGCCCCCGGCTCCGGGTCAGCTCTTGCCGCGCGCCTTGGCGAGTTCGGCATTCAGCTGCTGCAGCAGAGCCGGGTCGAGCTGCGCCGCATACTTGTCGGCCACCGGCTTGGCCTTCTCGCGAAACTTCGCCATCTCCTCCGGCGGTAGCTCCGTGACCTCCATACCCTCGGCCTTGAGCTCTTCGACGGCCTTGCTCGCCTGCTCCCGAGCTACCGCTCGCTCGTAGTCCCGCGCCTCGAGTGTCGCTGCCTGCAACAGTTGACGCTCATCGTCATTCAGCTTGTCCCAAAACTTTTTGCTGACCATGACGATCTGCGGATTGTAGGTATGGTTGGTCAGGGTCAGGTAACTTTGAACTTCGTTCAACTTGGCAGTGAGGATGCTCGGCGCCGGATTCTCCTGACCGTCGATCGCTCCCGTCTCCAACGCCGTGTACAGCTCGGTGAACGGCATCGGCACGGCATTGGCGCCGAGGGCGTTGAACAGGTCGATGTAGATCGGCGACTGGATCACGCGGATCTTCAGGCCGGCAATATCGTCGACCTTCGTGATCGGGTGACGGTTATTGCTGAGCTGCCGGAAGCCGAGCTCCCAGTAGCCGAGGCCGATCAGACCACTCTCCGGCAACGCTGCCGCGAGCGTGGCGCCCACTGGGCCATCCATCACCGCGTCAGCCTCCTTGGGGGTTTCGAACAGAAACGGCAGGTCGACCATCGCGAAGTCCTTGGCCACACTGGCCAGGATGCCGGCATTCATCGTGGTCATCTCGACCGTGCCGCCTTGCAAGGCGGACAATGTCTGCACATCGCCGCCGAGCGTTCCGCCGGGGAAGCGCCTGACCGTGATCTGCCCGTCGCTCTTCTCC
The DNA here is from genome assembly GCA_049292515.1 of Geminicoccaceae bacterium. Taxonomy (GTDB): domain Bacteria; phylum Pseudomonadota; class Alphaproteobacteria; order Geminicoccales; family Geminicoccaceae; genus Benzoatithermus. The sequence goes on along the minus strand of JBATRI010000395.1, from coordinate 16,708 downwards.
TTAACGATCTCGGCGAACTTATCCATGCCCAACGCGATCGGTGAGCCGATCGCACCGGCGGTGGCGAACTTGATGGTGTGCTCGTTGATCTCCGCGGCATAGCCGGCGCCGGCCAGCGTCATCAGTCCCGGTATCAGCGCGGTCGTCAGCAGCCCGATCATTTGTTTGCGCATAGCCTACCCTCCTGTTTCGTCCGCGACGCCATCCGCCGCTCGTTCGGTCATAATGTAAGCGCGTACATAAATAGTGTGTCCTTAACGGTCAAGTCCTTTATTGACTGAAGTTCGATCATATGTATCCGCTTCCATAAGCGATTACGAATACGACTATGGAGCAAAGAATTGGTTGACATGGAGCCGATTGAGGCGGTCGATAGGGGCGGAAGACGCGCCCCCCGCGCGCTGGATGTTGCGGCCGCAGCCGGGGTTTCCACCGCCACGGTATCTCGCACCTTCAACGCCCCCGAAAAGGTGGCACCCGCCATCCGTGAGCGGGTGCTCGCCGCCGCGGCAGCACTCGATTGGATGCCACACGCCGCCGGCAGCGCCCTGGCCCGCCGCCGCTCCTACATTGCCGGCGCCGTGATTCCGACCCTCGATAACGAGATCTTCGCCGCCCAGGTCGGCGCCATGCAGGCCAGCCTCGCCGAGCAGGGCGTCACCCTCCTCCTCGGCTGCTCGAACTACGACCAGGAACAGGCACTCGCCCAGGTTCGGGCCATGCTCGCGCGCGGCGTGGAGGCACTGGCGATCGTCGGTGAGGCACACAAACCCGAGCTGTTCGACATGATCGCTGCGCGGCGTGTCCCATACGTCGTCACCTACGGCTACCGACCGGACAGCCCCCATCCCCGCATAGGGTTCGACAACCGTGCCGCCTTCTACAGGCTCACGCGGCATTTGCTCGATCTCGGCCATCGCGAGCTTGGCGTGATTCTCCAGCCCGTCGCCGGCAACGACCGTGTCGCGGCACGGCTGGCCGGCGTACGGGAGGCTCTTGCGGAACACGGGCTCGGGCTGCGCCCGCAGCATCTCCGCGAGGGGCCGTGGAGCATCGCCTTTGGCCGGGAGAACCTGCGAGCGATCCTCGACGCGCCATCGCCACAGCCGACTGCCATCATCTGCGGCAACGACTACCTCGCAATCGGCGCCGTGCTGGAGGCCCGAGCAATGGGTTTGGGCGTTCCCGCCGATCTTTCCATCACCGGGTTCGACGATGTGGCCATGTCGATCCAAACCGAGCCGCCCCTGACCACCATGCGTGTTGACAATGCCGAGATCGGGCATCTCGCGGCACGCGACCTCCTGGCGCGCCTCAGCGGCATCACGCCGCCACCGGTGCCGCCCTTGATTCCCACCTTCGTCGAGCGTGCCTCGACCGCGGCGCCGCGTCGGCATAACCTTGCCCCGGTTAGGCGGAAGCCGCCGGAGAACCCTTGACGGAGCGAGCCGCAATCTCACGTCGCAGAACCCCGTCCACCAGCGCCAAAGCAACGCCCCAGCGCATTTTTCAGCGCCGCATGGATGCGCTGTCCGCACTGGATGCCGCGCTCGGCCATCGCCAAGTCGACTACCGAAAAACCAGCTTGCAAGCGATCGAAGCAAGTTCGGCCTCCCGATCCAGCCAACTCGCCAATTCCCGTTCATACGTACACCACGGGCGACGCTCAAGGGTTCTGAGGCGATGCAGATATTCAAGAAGGTCTATGTAATTTCTGCATCGAGGCGACTGGCGGCGACGCTGAGGTGATCTTAATCAACCGCCTTTTTGGCCTTTGCGTCTGAGCCGTCGACGGGTCAGGCTACTGCCTGGCTGCCGCCGATTGACACATGTTGCTCCCCGCCTTACCGTCGAGCACTTGGGCTTGGTCCAGCCAACGAGTATGAGACGCTTTGATCGACCAAGCATAGGCAAATTGGCCGCATCCTGTGTGGCCGGAAAAATATCGTAGAACGTAAGTCAACGAAGCACGAAGGAAGTCATGAAGCTCGCAGCATGGATCGCAATTGTCACCGCCGGCCTGCTGACGGCCTCGGCCGCCAAGGCACAGGACATCAGTGAGCGGACGATCAAAGTCGGGATTGGCCTGAACGAGGATCATCCGCAGGCCGAAGCGTTGAGGAAGTTTGCCGAGCTCGTGAAGGAGCGAAGCGACGGCAAGCTCACGGTCAAGCTGTTCGCCGGCGGTACGCTCGGCAACGATGTGACCATGATCTCGTCGCTGCAGGGCGGCACGCTCGAGATGACCGTGCCCGACACCTCGACCCTGGTCGGTAGTGCCGGTCTGGAGCCGTTCGGCTTGATCAACCTGCCCTTCCTGTTCGCCAAGGCAGAGCAGGCCGACGCGCTGTTGGATGGCCCGTTCGGTCAGCAGCTCATGGCGAGGTTGCCCGAGAAGGGCCTGATCGGGCTCGGCTTTTGGGAGAACGGCTTCCGCCAGGTCACCAACAGCCGCCGGCCGATCAACACCGCCGAGGACTTCGCCGGCCTCAAGCTGCGGGTGATCCAGAACCCGCTGTTCATCGACACCTTCACCGCACTTGGCGTTTCGGCGCAGCCGATGCCATTCCCGGAGGTCTATACCGCGCTCGAGCAGGGTGTGGTCGACGGGCAGGAGAACCCTCTGGCAACCATCCTCGCCTCAAAGTTCTACGAGGTGCAGGACAATACGGTGATCTCCAACCACATCTACAGCGTGTGGGCGCTGTTGATGAGCAAGAAGTTCTGGGACAAGCTCTCCCCCGACGAGCAGCAGCTGATCACCGAGGCGGGCAAGGAAGCGACCATCGCGGAACGCGAGATCATCCGCGCTTATTCGGCTAACGCTTTAGATAAGCTCAAGGCCGAGGGGATGGCGGTGACCACCCTGCCCGAGGCTGAGGTCGCGAAGCTGCGCGAGATGACCAAGCCAGTCTGGACGAAATTCACCAATCAGTTCGGGCAGGACAGCGCCGACGCGATGATGACAGCCTTGAAGTAAGCCGGCCCGTTGCCGTTCTGCACGGAGACGCGCACCAAGCCAAGCCGGTCTGACAGGATCAGGCGATGCGGACGGATTTCAGTCGCCCGGCTTGGTGCGCGAGTGCAGAGCTGTACCGATTACCCGCTCGTAGCAACGCTCATCGTTCTCACCTATGCAAAGGTCGCCCGCATGGCGGTGAGCGCCTCGGACGGGGTCTGGTCGAGCATGGCCTGCGAGGCGAGACGGACGGCGGCGTTGGCTTCGCCGTAGCGGTCGTAGCCGCCGCGACGCTCGAGAACCTCGAAAAAGACACCGTTGAGACTGCGGGTGAAGAAGTGGAGAAACTCCCCAGTGCCGATCCGGTCGTAAAGAATCGAATGGGTACGCAAGGTGTCGAGCTGGTCTGGGGGCAGGCCAAAGCGGGCCTCGAGATCCTCGTAGTAGTTCTCGGGCACGGGTAGGCGGATGACGGCTGGCAGGGCCGCGGCTGCGGCCGTGATGTCCCGGCAGGCGAAGGCGATGTGCTGGGCGCCCGCACCGGCAGTGCGTTCCATGAAGCGTCCGGCCGCGGAGGCCTGGGCCTGGGAGGCATTCAGCGGCAGGCGCAGGGTGCGGCCTGGGTTGGTGAGGGCGCGGCTGACGATAAGTCCGCGCGGGTCATTGAGGTCGGTGCGGGCGTCGGGCTCGAGGCCGAGGATGGCGCGGTAGTAGAGCAGCCAGCTCAGGAACTCGGTCTGGGGCACGACCTGGGCCAGGTGGTCGATTGTGGTGAGGCCGAGGTCGGGTGGAGCGGGGTCGGCGGGGTCGGGGATGAAATCGACTTCCTGGAAGGCGCCAGGGCCGAGCTTGCGGTCGATGAAGTAAAGCAGGCTGCCGCCGACGCCGCGCACGGCCGGCAGCTCAAGCTCGCCCTCGCCGATGGGGCCGCGGAAATGCTTGCCCAGGAGGGACTCGGCGCGGTCGACCGCACCCTTGGCGTCATCGACGCGAAGCGCGATGGCAGCAACGGAGAGGCCGTGCAAGAGCTGGAACGAGTGGGCGAAGCCCTCGTCCTCAAGGTTGAGGACGAGGCGGATGTCGCCTTGCGCGTGCAGCTCGACATCCTTGGAGCGGTGGCGGTGGGTGCGGCGAAAGCCCAGGGCCTGGAGCATGGCGCGAAATGGGCTGGAGAGGCCCGGCTCGTCGACGAACTCCAGGAACTCGATGCCCTCCACCCTCGGAACCGGGCTGCGGCGGGGGCCCAGGCCCAGCTGCTCGTCGAGCCAGCGGAACGAGCGCATGCCGTCGATCGCCGACTGGCGCGGCGAGCTGGCGCGGAAATCGTCGCTGAAGATCTCGTGGCTGACCCAGCCACGGTAGCCGATCAAAGCCAGCTTTTGCATCATCGCTACCACCGGCAGCTCGCCCTGGCCGGGGAAAGAGCGGTAGTGGCGGCTAAGGAACAGGAGATCCATGTCGATCGCGGGAGCGTCGGCGGTTTGGACCAGAACGATACGCTCCGGGGGAATGCTGGCGATGTCTTCAATCGGGCATTTGCGTGCGAGCGCGTGGAAGGTGTCCAGGATCACACCGACCTGGGGGTGGTCGGCGCGCTGCACGGCATCCCAGGCCTGGCGGTAGTCGTTGATGTGCCGGCCCCAGCACAGCGCCTCGAAGCCAACCACCACACCGTGTGATTTCGCGATGTCACCCAGCTCGTGCAGGTCGGCACCGACGCGAGCCATGTCGTCGATCGCATCGGGCGAGATGGAGCTGCAGACCAGAAGCAGCTTGGTGCCCAGGCGGTTCATCAGCTCGAATTTGCGCTTCGCGCGGTCGAAGGCGCGGGTGCGTAAGGGCTCGGGCAGGCCCTCGAAGTCGCGGAACGGCTGCAGGGCGATAATCTCGAGCTTGAGCGAAGCCGCGAGCTCTCGCACCTCCTCCGGGCTGCCACCGAAATAGGTGAGGTCGTTCTCGAAGATCTCGACGCCGTCATAGCCGGCGGCGGCAGCGGCGGCGAGCTTGTCGGCCAGCGTGCCGGACATGCAGACGGTAGCGATGGCCTTACGGTTCATCCTGGGCGCCTCCGGAGCGGCATGGATCGGGCATGCGCTGATCACCGATAGACCAGGACAGCGATCTTGCAATAGGTGACCCCGGGCGCGGGGCGGTCCTGGTGCTCGCGCCCGGGGCAAGAAGATCAGTTCTTTACGCGCGCCTGCTCGACCGCGGCATAGACCTCGGCCACGAACTCCGGGCCGACGTCGGCGGTGAACTTGTCGATCACCGGCTGCGCCTTCGCCTTCATCTTGGCCAGCTCCTCCGGTGCGAGCTCGTTGACCTCCATGCCCTCCTCCTTGAGCTGCTCGAGCGCCTTCTCGTTGGCCTCGCGGGTCACCTGGCGCTGGTAGGTCGTGGCCTCGGCAGCGGCCTCGCGCATGATCTTGTGCTCGTCCTCCGACATCGAGTCCCAGACCTTCTTGCTCATGATCACGGCCTGGATGTTGTACATGTGGTTCGTCAAGGTGAGGTACTTGGTGACCTCGAAGAACTTCATGTCGGTGATGTTGAGCAGCGGGTTGGTCATGCCGTCGATCGCACCGGTCTCCAGCGCCGTGTAGGTCTCGGTGAACGGCATCGGCACGGCGTTGGCACCGAGCGCGTTCATGAACTCGATGTAGATCGGCGTCGGGATGACCCGCATCTTCAGGCCCTCGAGATCGGCGGCGGTGGCGATCGGCCGCTTCTCGTTGTTCATGTCGCGGAACCCGAGATCCCAGTAGGCCAGCCCGACCAGGCCCTTCTCCGGCAGCTTGTCGAACAGCTTCTGCCCGACCGGGCCGTCGACCACGGCATCGGCCTCGGCCGCGGTGCCGAACAGATAGGGGAAGTCGAGAACCGCGAACTCCTTGGCGTTGCCGGCGAGCAGGCTGGCGTTCATCACCGTGAGGTCGACGGTGCCGCCCTGCATGGCCGAGACGGTCTGCAGGTCGGGTCCGAGCACGCCGCCGGGGAACGGCTTGACCGTGATCTTGCCGTCGCTCTTCTCCTTCACCAGCTCGGCGAACTTCTGCACGCCCATGACCTGGGGATGGCCCTTGTTGCTGGCCGAGGGGAACTTCAGGGTCCGCTCCTGGATGTCCTGGGCGCTGCCCGTGGCGGGAAGCACCAGCGCGGTGCCCATGAGCAGCAGGCTGGCAAGGAGGGCGAAAGTACGAGTTTTCATGACTATATTCCTATTGCTGGTAGGTTCTTCGATAGAAGGGCGGCACGGGCGCGGTGGATGCGCCCGTGCCGGAAGGCGTCTGGTCAGTGCATCCAGGATGCAGGCACGATGACCAGGGCCGGGAAGGCGACGAGCAGGGCCAGCACGATCAGCTGGGCGAGCATGAAGGGCAGGACGCCCTTCATGACGTCGTCCATGCTGACCTTGGCCACGCCGGCCACGACGTTGAGCACCGTGCCGACCGGCGGGGTGATCAGGCCGATCGCGTTGTTGATGATGAACAGCACGCCGAAATAGATCGGGTCGATCCCCGCTTCCTTGATCACCGGGATCAGGACCGGGGTCAGGATCAGGATGGTCGGCGTCATGTCCATCGCGGTGCCGACGATGACCACGAGCACCATGATCGCGATCAGCAGCAGCGTCGGGCTGTCCATCAGCGGTGCGAGCAGCTCGGTGACCTGACCCGGCAGGTCGGCGACGGTGATCAGCCAGGCCGAGACGAGCGACGCCGCGACCAGGAACATCACCACGGCCGTGACCTTGGCGGCGGTCAGGAACACCGGATACAGGTCGCCGAGCTTGATCTCGCGATAGATCACGGTGGCGACGAACAGCGAATAGACCGCGGCGACCACGCCAGCCTCGGTCGGCGTGAAGATGCCGAACTTGAGGCCGAAGATGATGATGAACGGCAGGCCCAGCGCCCACAGGCTGTCGATGAAGGCGCGCAGCTTCTCCTGGCCGGTCGCCCGGGGCGGCATGACCAGATCCTCCTTGCGTGCCACGAACCACCAGGCGACGGCGAGACCGATGCCGAGATAGAGCCCGGGGAAGATGCCGGCCAGGAACAGCTTGGAGATCGACAGGCCGCTGGCGACGCCGAACACGACGAAGGCGATGCTGGGCGGGATGATCGGCCCGATGATCCCGGCTGCGGCGACCAAGCCGGCCGAGCGCGCTTTGTCGTGGCCAGCCTTGACCATCATCGGCACCAGCAGGGCACCCAGTGCAGCCGCATCCGCCACGGCCGAGCCGGATAAGGCGGCGAGTAGGCAGGCGGCCATGATGGCGACGTAACCCAGGCCACCCCTGACATGGCCGATCAGCGCCAGCGCCAGGTTGACGATGCGCTTCGACAGGCCGCCGACGTTCATGATCTCGCCGGCGAGCATGAAGAATGGCACCGCCATGAGCGGGAAGCTGTCGGCGCCGTTGATGATGTTCTGGGCGATGATCTGCGAGTCGAACAGATCGAGCTGCAACATCAGGGCCACACCGCAGACCAGCAGCGCGTAGGCGATGGGCATGCCGATCGCCATGGCACCCAGCAGCGAGCCGAGGAAGATCAGTATGGTCATGGCTGCTTCCTATCGGCTCTTGTGCGGGGTGTGGGCGGCGTTATGCGCCGCGATCTCGTGTTGTAGCTCCTCGACTTCCTCCAGCTCTTCCGATTCCTTGACCTGGATCATCTCAGCCTCCGACATCCGGCCGGAGACGAGGCGATAGAAGTCGTAGATCAGCATCACGCCGACGGAGATGCTGAAGACGACGCCGACGCCGTAGAACAAGCCCATCGAAATACCGGCCGAAGGCGACTTCACGTCGAGATTGATCAGGGTCTGTTCCCAGCTGCCCTGCAAAAACAGCCAGGTGACGAAGAGCATCAGCGCCTGGCTCACGATCAGGCAGGCTTTCTTGCCGGCTGGCGACAGGCGGCTGACCACCATGTCCACGCCCAGATGCCCATGCTCGCGGAAGGCAACGATTGCCCCCAGGAAGGTCAACCAGACGAACAGGAACCGCGACAGCTCCTCGGACATGGTGATGCCCATGTTGAAGGCATAGCGCAGCACGACATTGCCGAAGACCAGAATGACCATCAGCGCCAAACACGCGACGATCGCGACCTTGAGGCAGGTAAAGTAACCGTCGACGATTCGTTGCATTCGTTGACCTCCCTGGTGACGAAGCGTTCAGCCGACCATGGCTGCAAAGTGGCGCTGCATACGTTCCGCGTCCGGCTCCGCGCCGGTGATCAGACGGAACGCGTCGACAGCCTGGAACACCGCCATGCCGCCGCCGGTAAGCGTGCGGCAGCCCAGCGACCGGGCATTGCGAAGCAGCTCGGTCTCTAGCGGAAAATAGATGATCTCGGCCACCCACAGCTCGGGGCGCAGCAGCGATGTCGGGATGGGCGTGCCTGGGAACTTGGCCATCCCGACCGGGGTGGTGTTGATGACGCCGTCGGCCGTCGCCAGCGCTTCCGCGAGATCTGTGCCGGCAGTCGCCCGCCCGGCACCGAACCGAGCGCATACATCAGCTGCCACCTGCGCAGCGCGGGTCGGGTCGGTGTCAATCACCGTCAGGTGCCGCGCGCCCAGTTTTACCGCGGCCTGTGCCACGGCCGAGCCGGCGCCGCCGGCGCCGACCTGGACGACGCGGTCGAGAGCCACGTCAGGCAGACCGCGACGGAAACCTTCGGCGAAGCCGGAGGCATCGGTGTTATGGCCGATCCGGCGGCCATCGCGCAGCACCACGGTGTTGACCGCCCCAAGCGCCGCCGCATCGTCCGACAGCTCATGCAACAGCGGGATTACCGCCTGCTTGCAGGGGAAGGTGATGTTCAAGCCATTGAAGCCCGTGCGCTCTACCGCGGTCAGCAGCTCGGGCAGCGCCTCGACGCCGAGCCCAAGCGCCTGCAGGTCGATGCGGCGATAGACGTAACGGAGGCCCTGGGCGGCGCCCTCCTGCTCGTGCATGGCGGGCGTCAGCGAGCCCTGTATCCCGTAGCCGATCAATCCGGCGAGCAGGCTCGGTTGCGAGGTCGTCGTGGGTGTAGCGCTCATGACTGCTCCGTCAGCTGCGCGGCGCGATCAGCCGGGCCATCGCCTAGATGGCCAGCACATAGCCCCTGCGGGCCGAGGCCGCGGATCACGCCGGTGGCGACCCTAGACACATAGGACAGATGCCGAAAGCTCTCGCGACGGTGGATGTTCGAGACGTGGACTGCGGCGATCGGCAACTCGCTGGCGCTGAGCGCGCCCATCAAGGCGATCGAAGTATGGGTCAAGCGGCCCGGGTTGATGACGATCCCCGACGCCTTGCTGCGCGCCTCGTGGATCGAGTCGATCAGGACGCCTTCGTGGTTGGTCTGGCGAAAGTCGATATCGATCCCGAGACCGCCGGCAGCCCCGCGGCAAGCCACCTCGACGTCGGCCAGGGTTTCCCGGCCGCAGATCGTCGGCTCGCTCGAGCCGAGCAGATTGAGGTTTGGCCCATTCAGGACATAGACAATCCCAATCATCGCTCGCCGTAACCTCCCTGGCACCTTGGCGCATCCTTATGGCAGACGCTACCGACGTGCCAAGCAGTCGGGAAGTGAGGAATCGACGCATTAGCATAACCCGCCGGTTATTCTAGGTGATCGGCGGATTGCAGCTCGGTGAGCGGCGGGCCGGCTGGCGCTCGCGGTCGAACAACTGGGCCGGCGATCGGCCAGTTCTACGCCGCACCGGCGATACCGTTGCGCAGCCGCTCGGCCACCACCCGGGTCACCTTCATGAACTGGATCACGATCGGGGTCGGCCGCTCGTCGGCGCGGGTCGTCATGCCGACCGGCCCAAGGGTCGCGGAGACGTCGATCGGCAGTTCCACGAGGTCGCCGGACGCGATGTCCAGCGCTGCCACGCCATGGGAGATGATCCAGACCGCATCCGACTGCTTCAGGTAGGCGCGGCTGAAGTCACTGGAGACGGTCTCGATCCGTCGCTCGAGTCCGCCGATGCCGTTGGCGATCAGCAGCCGGTCGGCGATCGGGCGCGTGATATCCTCGCGGCTCGGCATCAGCACCTCGAACGCCGCGATTCGCCGCAGATCGAGCGGGCTCTCGGCGAGGAGCGGATGCCCGGGTGACACGACCACCGCCATGCGCTCGAGATAGAGCTGCTCGAATGCGAGGCCGATCATCTGGTCCGGCTCGGTCAGGCGACCCACGACCACGTCGATCTCACGACGCTTGAGCCGCTCGAGCAGGATACGGTTCGGCCCGGTGATCAGGTGCACGGCGGCGTCGCGGCGCTGCACGGTCAGCTCGTGGACCGCCTGCGGCATAAGGCGGACGGCCACGGTCGGCAGGGCGCCGATGCGCAGGTTGGTCTCGCCCTGCCGCTTGCCTTGCGCCACGGACTCGATCGCATGCTGCAGGGCGACGACACCGGTGGCGGCATGGTGCTGAAACGCCTCGCCCAACGGTGTCAGCGCCAAGCCCTTGGGGCCACGCGTGAACAGGCGCACGTTGAGCAGCTCCTCGAGCTCGCGCAGGGTTTTGGACACGGCAGGCTGACTCACCGCCAGCTGATCGGCTGCACGGCCGACATGACCCAGTCGCGCCACCTCCATGAAGCACTGGAGATGCCGGATCTTCATGCGCGAATCGATCATCGTGCCTCCCCGACTCGTCCGCTGACGCGATTACCGCATGGTTATCACGTATCGACAAGTTCTCATTTCCGCCGCGGCATGCGATGAGCGAGACTGCAGGTGCCGGTCGATTCGACGGCAGGGAGGGAGACCAAGCACATGGCGTTCGATCGCCTCGGCGATATCGTGATGCATCATGAGACAGAAGGCCCGCACGACGCGCCGCTGCTCGTCCTGGTGAACTCGCTGGGCACGGATCTGCGGGTCTGGGATGCGCTGCTTCCCCGCCTCGGCGGTCGGTTCCGCACCATTCGTTACGACAAGCGCGGCCACGGGCTCACCGATGCCACGCCCGGTTCCTATGCGATGCACCAGCTCGCCGACGATCTGGCGCGTCTGCTCGACGCCCGCCAGGCGAAACAGGCGATCGTCTGCGGTCTCTCGATCGGCGGCATGATCGCCCAGGCGCTGGCGAGCGCCCGCCCCGATCTGGTCCGGGGCCTCGTGCTCATGGACACGGCGCACAAGATCGGCACGCCCGAGATGTGGAACGAGCGGATCGAGGCCATTCGGGCCGAAGGTATTGCTAGCGTGGCGGATGCGATCCTGGTCCGCTGGTTTTCCCCCAGCTTCCACTCCGAGCGCGCGGCCGAGCTCACCGGCTGGCGCAACATGCTGATCCGCACGCCGGTCGCGGGCTATCTCGGCTGCTGCGCCGCGATCCGCGACGCCGATCTCACCGCCGCAGCGCGCGCGCTGGCCGTGCCGACCCTGTGCATGGTCGGCGAGCTGGACGGCTCGACACCACCGGCGCTGGTAACCGAGCTCGCGGGCCTCGTGCCGAGCGCCAGGCTCGTGACCATCACCGGCGCCGGGCACCTGCCTTGCGTCGAGCAGCCCGAGGACGTGGCTGCGGCGATGCTCGACTTCTTCAAGGAGACCCGTCTTGACTGACGATCGCTTCGAGACCGGCATGCAGGTGCGCCGCAGTGTGCTCGGCGACAGGCATGTCGATGGCGCCGTGGCGCGCCAGACCCCATTCGACGCCGACTTCCAGCGCTTCATCACCGAGGGCGCCTGGGGCTCGGTGTGGTCGCGGCCCGGCCTCGACAAGCGCACCCGCTCGCTGCTGGTGATCGCGCTGATGTCCGCACTCGGCCACGAGGACGAGCTGGCGATGCACATCAACGCCACCCGCAACACCGGCGCATCGCCCGACGACATCAAAGAGGTGCTCTTGATGGTCGCCGTCTATGCCGGCGTACCGGCCGCCAACACCGCGATCAAGATCGCCAAGGAAGCTTACGCCAGCCATGCCGGAGAGCAGGGATGAACCGTGACGGCGAATATCGGGCGCGCAACCGCGAGATCCACCCTCCCGCCTACTTCCCGGACTACAAGACCAGCGTCGCGCGCTCACCGCGCAAGCCGCTTATCGCCCTGCAACAGTCACTGTCGGAGATCACCGGCCCGGTCTTCGGGCGCGACATGATCCAGCCTTTGGACAACGACCTGCTGCTGAACGGCAAGGTCAGCCAGGAGCCGGTCGGCGAGCGGATCATCGTGCATGGCCGGGTACTGGACGAGAACGACCGGCCGGTGCCGAACACCCTGATCGAGGTCTGGCAGGCCAATGCAGGCGGCAAGTACCGCCATGTCAACGACCACTATGTGGCGGCGGCCGACCCCAATTTCCTCGGCTGCGGGCGCACGATCTCGGACGAGGACGGCTGGTATCGGTTCCGCACCATCAAGCCGGGCCCCTACCCTTGGCGCAACCGGCTCAACGACTGGCGGCCGGCTCACATCCACTACTCGATCTTCGGCCATGCCTTCGTGACGCGGTTGATCACCCAGCTCTATTTCGAGGGCGACCCGTTGCTGAAATATTGCCCGATCTACCGGTCCATCCCTGACCTGGGCGCACGTGAGCGGCTGGTGGCCACGCTCGATCTCGACGAGACCATCCCCTTGGACACGATCGCCTACCGGTTCGACATCGTCCTGCGCGGTCGGCGCCAGACGCCGATCGAGAACAAGCTGCAGGGAGCCTGACGCCATGCTGACCGAAACTGCCTCGCAGACCGCCGGCCCCTACCTTCATATCGGCATGATGCCCCATGCCGGCGGCATCGACGTGCCGTGGGCCAAGGGCTGGCACGTGCTGGCCGGCCGCGAGGCCCAAGGCCAGCGGATCCGATTGGAGGGGGTTATCTTCGATGGCACCGACACACCGGTGCGCGATGCCCAGGTCGAGATCTGGCAGGCCAACGCGCATGGCCGCTACGATCATCCCGACGACCGGCAGGACAAGGCGCTCGACCCCGCCTTTCGTGGCTTCGGCCGTGCCGTCGCCGACTTCAAGACGGCGGTATGGTGGTTCGACACCGTGAAGCCGGGCGCCGTTCCAGGCCGACACGGCACGGTAATGGCGCCGCACATCAACGTCGCGATCTTCGCGCGCGGCATCAACGTCCACTTGAACACACGCATCTACTTCGCCGACGAGGCCGAGGCCAACGGCAAGGACCCCGTCCTGCGGCTGGTGGAACAGGAGAAGCGCCGCCAGACGCTGATGGCGCGCCGCGAGGAACGGGAGGGGCAGCTCGTGTACCGGATCGAATTCCGGCTGCAGGGCGACGACGAGACGGTGTTCTTCGACGTCTGAGCCGCCCAGTGGAGAATGTCGGATGACCGCCGCTGCGATAGAATGCGATCTTCTCGTGATCGGCTCGGGCGCGGGCGGCCTGTCGGCCGCCGTGACCGCCGCCTGGCATGGGCTCGAGGTGATCGTCGCCGAGAAGGAGGCGGTGCTCGGCGGCACCACGGCCTGGTCCGGTGGCTGGATGTGGGTGCCGCTCAACCCGGTGGCCCAGCGCGCTGGGATCGTCGAGGAACCCGAGGCGCCGCGCGCCTATCTACGCCACGTGCTCGGCAACAATTTCGACGCTACCAAGGTCGACGCCTTCCTCGCGGCGGCACCACGCATGGTTGCCTTCTTCGAGCAGAACACGGCGCTGCAGTTCGAGGGCGGCAACAAGATCGCCGATACCTATGGCGACGTCCCGGGCGCCGGCACCGGCGGGCGCTCGGTGATCGCCGCACCCTACGATGCGCGCGGGCTCGGTGAGCTCGTCGCACGGCTGCGCCGGCCGATGCGCGAGACGACCTTCATGGGCATGACCATCCAGGCGGGGCCGGACCTTGCGGCGTTCATGAACGTGACCCGCTCGCCGCAGGCTTTCCTCCATGCCGCTCGGCGTTTCGGCAGGCATCTGCTCGATCTCGCGATGCACGGACGCGGCATGCAGCTGCGCAACGGGATCGCGCTGGTGGGGCGGCTCTTGCGCTCCGCGGCCAATCTCGGGATCGAGCTACGGACGTCGTCCCCGGCGGTGCGGCTGCTGCACGAAGGCGGCAGGGTCCGTGGCGCCGTGCTGGACTCGCCCGAGGGCGAGGTGACGGTCATGGCCCGGCGCGGCGTCGTGCTGGCGTCCGGCGGCTTCCCGCACGATCCCGAGCGCCGCCGGGCCATGTTCCCGGCCGACATCGAGCATCGGACCGTCGCGGCCCCCTCGGCCACCGGTGACGGCCTGCGCCTCGGCGAGTCGGCGGGCGGCCACGTGGACGATACCCTGGCAGCAGCGGGCGCGTGGTGCCCGGTATCGCTGGTGCCCTTCCCCGACGGCACCATCGGCCGCTTCCCGCACATCATCGAGCGCAACAAGCCGGGCATCATCGGCGTGCTCGCGGACGGCAGCCGGTTCTGCAATGAGGGCAACGGCTATCACGACTATGTCGCGGCGATGCTGCGCGCCGTGCCGCCGGGGCAGGAGGTCGCGTCCTGGCTGGTCTGCACCCGTGCTTTCCAGCGCCGCTACGGCCTCGGCATTGCCCGGCCGACGCCGTTGCCGGTGGGGCCATACATTCGCTCCGGCTACCTCAAGACCGGCCGCACGCTCGCCGAGCTGGCCCGCAATTGCGGAATCGACCCGGACGGGCTGGAGCGGACCGTGACCGAGTACAACCTGCACGCCCACAGGGGAGAGGATCCCGCGTTCGGCCGCGGCGGCACGCCCTACAATCGCCAGAGCGGCGACGCGGCCAACACACCCAACCCGTGCATAGCACCGATCGAGCGCGGCCCATTCTACGCGGTCAAGGTGGTGCCAGGCAGCTTCGGCACCTTCGCGGGGCTGAAGACCGATACCAGCGCGCGTGTGCTGTCTGCTTCCGGTAGGCCGATTCCAGGCCTCTATGCGGCCGGTGCCGACATGGCGAGCGTCATGGGCGGCCATTACCCCGCCGGCGGGATCAATCTCGGCCCGGCGATGACCTTCGGCTACATCGCCGGGTGCCATGCCGCAGGCGCAGCGATCGAGGACGCCGACCGAACCGCCCGCTCGCCGGAGTATGTGCAGTGACCCCGGCCTTCTCGCTCGCGCACCTGACGGTGCTGGGCCTGCCACCGCCGGAGATGATCCGAGTCGCGGCCCGTACCGGCTTCCGGACGGTGGGCCTGCGCCTGATCAGGGTCACCGACACCACGCCCGGCTACCCGCTCATGGACGACCCGGCGATGCTGCGCGCGACCAAGGCCGCGATGGCCGACACGGGCGTGGGCGTGCTCGACATCGAGTTCGTCAAGATCACCCCGGAGATCGACGTCAGCGCGTTGGAGCCGTTCCTGGCCGTCGGCGCCGAGCTCGGCGCCCGTCACGTGATCACCGCACCCTATGACCCCGATCTCGCCCGGCTGGCCGACCGTCTGGCCGCGATCGGCGAGCTCGGCGCCGGCTACGGGCTCGGCCCGCTGCTGGAGTTCTTCCCCTGGACGGTGGTACCCGATCTCACCGCGGCCATGCGCGTGGTCGAGGCCACGGGCCGTGCCGACACGGGTGTCTTGGTCGACACCCTGCACTTCGACCGTTCCGGCAGCACGGTCCAGCAGCTCGACGCCGTGCCACCGTCACGGCTGCCCCTGGTCCATGTCTGCGATGCACCCGCGGAGCAGCCGACCACGACCGAAGGACTCCTCCATAACGCGCGAGCCGAGCGGTTGCCGCCCGGCGAAGGCGGCCTCGATATCCTGGGCGTGTTGCGCCACCTGCCACACGGCATCCCGATCGCCCTCGAGGTGCCGATGGAGCGGCTGACGCGCGAGGTCGGGCCGGAGGCGGTCGCACGCCGCGTGCGCGCGGCCGGCGACCGCCTGCTCAGCCAACTGGACCAAGGCCGCGGTGGCGCCGCCGCCAGCCCGATCAGCTAACCGACAAGGAGGCCCCCATGCCCGAGCCCAAACCCTGCATCATCACGGTCGCGATCACCGGCTCTCTGCCGCGGAAGGAGAACAACCCGGCGGTGCCCATCACCATCCCTGAGCAGGTCGAGTCGACGCAGGCGGCGTTCGAGGCTGGCGCCACGCTGGCGCATCTGCACGTCCGCAACGACGACCAGACTTCGTCGTCGGACCCGGCCAAGTTCGCGCGGCTGAAGGAGGAGCTGGAGCGGCACTGCCCGGGCATGATCATCCAGTTCTCGACCGGCGGCCGTTCGGGTGCCGGCAAGGAACGCGGAGCGATGCTGGCGTTGAAGCCGGACATGGCCTCGCTCGCCACCGGCTCGTGCAACTTCCCGACCCGGGTCTACGAGAACTCGCCCGACCTGGTCGACTGGCTGGCCGCCGAGATGCTGGCGCACGACGTCAAGCCGGAGATCGAGGCGTTCGATCTGTCGATGATCTTCAAGGCGGTCGAGATGGCGCAGGCCGGCAAGATCAAGGCGCCGCTGCACGTCCAGTTCGTGATGGGCGTGAAGAACGCGATGCCGGTCGATCGGGAGACGTTCGAGTTCTATGTCGCGACGCTGAAACGCCTGGCGCCGGACGCGACCTGGACCGGTGCAGCCATCGGCAAGGACCAGCTCACGCTTAATCGCTGGTCGCTCGAGCTGGGCGGGCATTGTCGTACCGGGCTCGAGGACAATGTGCGCTGGGACAAGAACTCGCTGGCGCCGTCCAATGCTGCCCTGGTCGGCCGTGTCGCCGAGCTGTGTGCCGAGTACGGGCGGCGGCCGGCGAGCGTCGCCGAAGCGCGCGCGCTGCTGCAGCTCACCCCGGC
>JBATRI010000394.1:0-3267 GCA_049292515.1 Geminicoccaceae bacterium | reverse complement strand
GCCCCGAGCAGGAGCGGCCACGCCGCAGCGGGCTGGCGGAGAAGGACGAGGGTGCACATCGTGCGGTCTCCGCCGTGCGGCCGTGCGGCGCGTCCGGTTGGGTTGGCGCGCGCCTGTTGGATGCCCTATATAGGGGGGCCTGAGGCAGCCAAGCAAAGAGGAAGGCGCATGACCACGTTCGACGACCGCGAGCGGGGCGAGGAAACCAAGTTCAAGCATGACCTGGAGCTCGGCTTCAAGATCCGCAACCGGCGCAACAAGCTGTTCGGACTGTGGGTGGCGCAGGATTACCTGGGGCTCGTCGGCGACGCGGCCATGGCCTACGCCAAGGACGTCGTCATGGCCGATTTCGAGCTGCCCGGGGACAGCGACATGCTGGCCAAGGTCAAGGAAGATCTTGCCAAGGCCGGCAAGAGCGTCAGCGACCATGCGCTGACCAAGCAGCTGCAGGCGCTGGAAGGCGAATCGCGCAAGCAGGTCATGGCCGAGTGAGCGAAGGCGAGGCACCGGCAGCACCGGAGCGGCGTGAGACCGGCCAGCCGCCGCCGGTCCACGTTCCGGAGCAGCCGCCCGGGGAGATAGGCGGACCGCGCGGGCCCGAGCCGACCCGCTTCGGCGACTGGGAGAAGGGCGGTCGCTGCACTGATTTCTGACGCGGGCCGCCACGGCGTCCCGCGCTCCGCGCTGGTGCTGATCGCCGCCATCAGCGTGCTCTGGGGGCTGAACTGGCCGGTGATGAAGCTGGCCGTGGGCGAGCTGTCGCCATGGACCTTCCGGGTCGCCTGTGTGGTGATCAGCGGCGTGGGGCTGATGGCGCTCGCCGCCGCCACCGGCGAGCGGCTGGTGCCGCCGCGACGCCTGTGGGGGCCGCTGCTCGCCGTCGCCGTGCTCAACGTTACCGGCTGGCACATGCTGTCGGCGTTCAGCCTGCTGCACATGGGCGGCGGGCGTGGCGC
The DNA here is from genome assembly GCA_049292515.1 of Geminicoccaceae bacterium. Taxonomy (GTDB): domain Bacteria; phylum Pseudomonadota; class Alphaproteobacteria; order Geminicoccales; family Geminicoccaceae; genus Benzoatithermus. The sequence goes on along the minus strand of JBATRI010000394.1, from coordinate 2,311 downwards.
CATCGTCGCCTTCACCATGCCGGTCTGGGCCGTACTGCTCGGTGCCATGTTCCTGGGCGAGCGGCTCGAGCGGCGGCGGGTGGCGGCTCTGGCGCTGGGCATGCTCGGCATCGCCCTGCTGATCGGCCCCGATCTGGCCGGGCTCGGCGGCCATCCGCTGGGGCCGCTGCTGATGATCGGCGCCGCCATCTGCTGGGCCGCCGGCATCGTCACCATGAAGCGTCAGATCTGGCCGATCGGCATTTTCGCCCTAAGTGCTTGGCAGTTGCTGCTGGGTGGCATCCCCATCGTCCTGGCCTGGCTGGTGATCGAGCCCCATCCCGACCTCTCCCGCCTGACCTGGACCGGCATTCTGGCTACCGGCTATGCCTCGACCGTCGCCCTGATCTTCTGCTTCGCCGCCCACAACAAGGTGGTGACCATGCTGCCGGCCGGTGCCGCCGCGATCAGCACGCTGGCGATCCCGGTCGTGGGTCTGCTGAGTTCCGCTTGGCTGCTGGGTGAGCCCGCGGGCTGGCCCGAGATCGCGGCACTGGCGCTGGTCCTGACGGCGATGAGTCTGGTCCTGCTGCCGCGGCGTGCCCCTGCCGGCTAGCCGCCGTGGCGTTCGCGACACGCAATGCTTCCCGCCCCGACGGGCAACGGATATAACGCTCATTCCCATTCGTGGAGAACGTGACTTGGCCGATACCGTGATCAGCCGGCGTGCCGGCGACGACCGGACCCGGGCGCTGGATGCCGCAATCTCGCAGATCGAGCGGGCGTTCGGCAAGGGTTCCGTGATGCGCCTCGGTGCAGCCGAGCAGGCGCAGGAGATCGAGACCGTCTCCACCGGCTCCCTGGGCCTGGACATAGCACTCGGCGTCGGCGGCCTGCCGCGCGGCCGCATCGTCGAGATCTACGGGCCGGAGAGCTCGGGCAAGACCACGCTCACGCTGCACGTCATCGCCGAGGCGCAAAAGGTCGGTGGCAACGCCGCCTTCATCGACGCCGAGCACGCGCTCGACCCGTCCTACGCCAAGAAGCTGGGCGTGAAGCTGGACGATCTGCTGATCAGCCAGCCCGACACCGGCGAGCAGGCGCTGGAGATCGCCGACACGCTGGTGCGCTCGGGTGCGATCGACGTCATCGTCGTCGATTCGGTGGCGGCCCTGGTGCCCAAGGCCGAGCTCGAGGGCGAGATGGGCGACACTCATGTGGGCCTGCAGGCGCGGCTGATGAGCCAGGCGCTCCGGAAGCTCACCGCCTCGATCAGCCGTTCCAAGTGCATGCTGATCTTCACCAACCAGATCCGCTCCAAGATCGGCGTGATGTTCGGCAGCCCGGAGACCACGACCGGCGGCAACGCGCTCAAGTTCTATGCCTCGGTCCGCCTCGACGTCCGCCGCATCGGTGCGGTCAAGGACCGCGAGGAGACGGTGGGCAACCAGACCCGGGTCAAGGTGGTCAAGAACAAGGTCTCGCCGCCGTTCCGGGTGGTCGAGTTCGACATCATGTACGGCGAGGGCATCTCGAAGACCGGCGAGCTGATCGACCTCGGCGTCAAGGCCGGCGTGGTCGAGAAGTCGGGCTCCTGGTTTTCCTACAAGTCGCAGCGCATCGGCCAGGGCCGCGAGAACGCCAAGCAGTACCTGCGCGACCACCCCGAGATGGCGGCCGAGATCGAGCAGACCGTCCGTGCCGAGGCCGGCGTCGGTGGCAAGGGCATCGACCTGCTCGACCAGGATCTGACCCCGGCCGACTGAGCCGGGGGTGGGGACCGTCGTAGGCGTGGGCTTGCCACACCTACGACGGCTCCATGCCGATCAGACCGGAAATATCCCCGCCTTCATGCCGTCGCCCAAGGTGATGGCGGGCTCACGTACGCCGTGAGCCGTGCGGCCGAGGGCCGCGATCGCATCCAATTCCCGTACCCGATTGCTGGCAGCCATGGCGCCTCCGGCTCGAAGCAGCTCGTCGCCGGTCCATCGCCCCGCCGCGATCTGACGCCTTCACCGCTAATTGTCGCCGATGCCAGAGCATTTCCATGGCGAAATGTTCATTGACAGATATCTCGGAGTGCGGAATTCAGAATGCAGAACGACGGGATGGCTAAAACGAAACGGGCTGCTGCCCGGCACCGGTAAGCACGATGGCGCGCCATCGCTGCGACGCTGCGTTGTCGGCTCCGACCCGCTGGGGAGAGCGAAAATTGCCTGACAAGCAGAGGTGTTCCTTGCGGCGGCGCGAGTTGCTGGCGGCGGTGCCTGCCGTGGCAGCGGCCGGGCTGGGCGCGGCGCGCCCGGCGGATGCCGCCACCAATGCCAAGAGC
>JBATRI010000393.1:0-4868 GCA_049292515.1 Geminicoccaceae bacterium | reverse complement strand
CGGCGGGGCCGCGGGTACGGTGCCGGTCTCACCGCGCTGTCGAACCTTCATGGGCTACTCCTGGACACGCCGGCAGCTTGCGGGAGCTCAGCCGCGAGCCGTTGCCATTCTGGGGCAGGCAAGCTCGACAGTGCTTGATCTAGGTCAAGCGGGTCGCTTCAGGCCGGCGTTAGTATGCTGACCGAATCCGCCTTCGAGGCGGGTGAGCTTTCATCGTACAGGGGAGATGAACATGGCCGATGTCCAAGTCAGCAAGACCGCGTCCAATGCTCCGGCTCCTGCCGCCAACGCACCGATGGCCGAGCCCGAGGCCGGGCGGCATCCGCTGTTGACCCTGCGGCAGGAGATGGACCGGCTGTTCGACGACTTTCTGGGTGGCTTCTCGCTGGCCCGCGGGCTGGACGCCGATCCCTGGCGCGGGCTGCGCGGTGCCCTGGGCACCACCTATCCCACGGTCGACGCCACGGAGACCGACAAGGACTATCAGATTGCGGCCGAGCTGCCAGGGATGAGCGAGAAGGATGTCGAGGTCACGCTCGCCAACGGCATGCTGATTCTCAAGGGCGCCAAGAACGAGACGAAGGAGGAGCGCAAGCAGGACTATCTGATGTCCGAGCGGCGTTACGGCTCGTTCCAGCGGTCGTTCCGGCTGCCCGAGGACGCCGATCCGGAGCGGATCGAGGCGACGCTGAAGAACGGCGTCCTGTCCGTCGTGGTGCCGAAGCGTGCCGATGCACCAGCGCAGCGGCGCACGGTCGAGATCAAGGCGGCCTGACCCGTCGACCCGCTGAATCCGGAACCGATCCCGGTCGCAGGCGGCCGGGATCGGTAGATCGATGGCGGGAGATAGTTGACGGGAAAGCCAGCTCCTTGCGCCATTCGCAACCAGGACTTGCACCGATGACCACTGGCTTGGCTGTATTCGACGCGAGCGTGCAAGAAACCAATGTCTGGCTCAAGCTGCTGATGCAGCACCTGCATTCGGAAGATCGCCACACGGCCTACTCGATATTGCGGGCGACCCTGCATGCGCTGCGCGACCGGTTGGGTGCGGAGAACGCCGTGCATCTCGGGGCCCAGCTGCCGCTGCTGCTGCGCGGCGTCTACTACGACGGCTGGCACATGGCCGGCACGCCGACCAGGGAGCGGCATGTCGCCGAGTTCGTCCAGCGGGTCGGTGACGGCCTGCCGCGCGGCTCGACGATCAATCCGGAGTTCGCAGCCCGGTCGACCTTTGCCCTACTGTGGGACAAGCTCGACCCGGGCGAGGTCGCCAAGGTGCAGCGCATCCTGCCGCGGGAGCTGCAGGAGCTTTGGCCGCCCGAAGCCCGGCACCCTTGAGCAGCCGCCACCCTGGCGATTCTCGCAACCAGTCGTGCAGCAGTCCGACGGGTGGCCGCGGAAGAGAATGGTTCCCCGTCAGCCTTCCGGATCGGGCTGGAGTGAGCCACCGCCTTCACCGCCTTCGGCAACCAGCCGACGATGGTGCAGCAGCTTGAACCGATGCGGGTCCGGCAGGTCGATGAGCCCGTCCTTGCGCAGGCTGGAGAGCGAGCGGCTGACCGTCTCGATGGTGAGGCCCAGATAATCGGCGATGTCGGTTCGGGACATCGGCAGCTCGACCATCGCACCCTGCTGGGCCTGTTGCTGCTGCGCCAGCTGCAGCAGCAGGCTAGCCACGCGCTCGCGGGCGGTCTTCCGGCCCAGCAGCAGCATCTGCTTCTGCGCCGCGGCGAGCTCGGTGGCCGCGCGCCCGAGCAGGGCCTTCTCCACCGCCGGGAATCGATCCAGCAGTGCCAGGAAAGCCGCGCGCGGAAAACGGCAGAGCCGGACGGTCGTTACCGCGTCCGCCGAGTAGATGTACTTGTCGGCGAACGCCAGACCCAAGTAGTCACCGGCAACAGGAAAGCCGGTGATCTGACGGCGCCCGTCGGGCAGCAGCTTGGAGAGCTTGAGCATGCCGCGCGTGACGGTGAAGACCTCGTCGGCCGGATCATCCTCGTGAAACAGAGTGTCGCCGGCATCGAGCTGAACGCTGTGCGCGAGTGCCGCCATTGGCGGCGCCTGCTCGAGTGCCACCACACCGCACACCGTCAGCGGACGAGCGGTACACGCCGCACACCGCCGTCGATCCGAATCAGGCGCCGCCGAGGCAGGAGCGCTGGGCACGGCTGACATCCACTCATCGACAAAGTTGGGCACGCCGACCCGCCGGCAGGCCCGATAGATTGACCTAGCGCAAAGCCGGCCCTGCACCAATCGGATATCGTCCCCGGCGGTACAGCGGAGGGCGTAGGTCTAGCCATGGCACCGAGCGCTGATTCCGGGCTGCCGCCCGCGGCCGGCTGGTCGTGGCACATCCTTCGCGGCGACGAGGTGCGGCTGGTCTGGCCGGTGGTGCTCATCGTCGACGGGCAGGACTGCGGTAGCTGGATCAGCGAAGCCGGGGCCTGGATAGCCGCGCAAGGCCGGCAGGGCGGCATCGCCGTGGTCCGCTGCGGCTTCGGCACGATCTGCGGCCTGTTCCTCTACGCCGTGCAGGCGCACGACGAGCACGCAGTGCTGCATGTCGAGCGACTGCTCGGCGTCGACCTATTTGGGTCCAACCGGACGCTGGTGGCGCTGCTGCGGGCCGTGCGCGATCTGGCCGAAATCCACGCCTGCCGTCTGGCCCGCCTGCGACCGCCGCCGCTGAGCGAGCCAGGTTCCGCCGCCGTCGTGGCCGGTCGGCTGGGCTATGTCATCGGCCCCAGCTACTGGCATCTCGAACTGCCGGCGAGCCTGCACGACGGTGGCGACCTGCTAAACAGTACGCCATCGACTCGCGGCTGATCCCGCTTGGACGGCACCGGAGATTGCCCTTGGTTCCCATTGCCGATAGCATTGGGAATGGTGATCGCGTCTGGCGTCAGGCAACCGAGCGTGGAGAATGCTGGCGGTGCGAATGGTGCGGCTTTATGCGGACGAGGCCGGCGAGACGCATTTCGCCGACGACGAGTTCGATTTCGCGCTGGTCGATTTCTCACCCGCCTCGCCGGCGCTCGAGGTGTCCGAAACCTACGACGCCAAGCAGTTCGTCGTCGTTCGCATCGCCGGCGACTGGAGCGCCCAGTGGCACCCGTCGCCGCAACGGCAGATCTGGATCGGCCTGGAAGGTACGATTCGGGTGACGGCCAGCGATGGCGAGACCCGGGACATCCCGCCCGGTCAGCCGTGGCTCATGGAAGACATCGAGGGACGCGGGCATGTGACCACGGCTGGCGGCAGGCCCGCCATCGGCGCGGTGACGCTGCTGGGCTCGCGCGAGCGCCCGGACGACTAGCGCGGCCGGCGGAAATGGCGCCGCAGCAGCTCGACGTTGCGGCGGTTGGACTTGAACCGCATGTCGAATAAATCACCCAGGATCGGGATGGCACCCACGGTCAGGTCGAGGCCGAGATTGCCCAGCATGCGGGCCAGGACCCGCTTCGGCACGCCATGACGCCAGCCCTCGGCCAGGGGATAAAGTGCGACCGCGGCCGTGAGCACATCGCCGACGACGGGAACGAGCCCGACCACGCCGTCGAGTCCGATGCGCCAGCGGGTGCCGGGAATCCGGAACGCCTCGTCGAGGATGAACGCAAAGCGGTCGAGGCGCGCAAGCGTCGCCTCGACCGGGTCTGCCGGCACGTCACCCCAAATGGCCCGCGCCGCGATCATCGTCAGTGCCGATGCTGGGCGTCGATGGAGGTGGTCCAGGCGTCGACCTGCCGCTCGGCCTCGTCCTTGGCGACGCCGTAGCGCTCCTGGATCAGGCCGGCGAGCTGGTCGCGCTTGCCCTTGGCAATTTCGAGATCGCTGTCGGTGAGCTTGCCCCACTGCTCGCGGGCCTTGCCCTGAAACTGCTTCCAGTTGCCTTCGATCATGTCCCAGTTCATGGAGATCCTCCGTTGAAACCGTGCCGGCCTCGCAACCGGCATGGTCAACCAACGGCCGGCCCATGGCGCGGTTCCCGAAATTCCGGGCGGAACCCGGCCGCCCAGCAGCGGTTCATCCGCCGACGACGAACCGTAAATGTCTAGGAAACGATCTATGCCCACCACCCGACTATGCATGCTTGCTCTTCTTTTCGGCCTCGGCACGGCAGGTCTTGCGGCATGCGACAACGCCGACGGACCGGCGGAGCAGGCCGGCGAGAAGGTCGACAGTGCCACGCAGGATGCTGGTCAGGCATTGGAGAACGCAGGCGACAAGCTGCAAAAGCAGGTCGAGTAGTCAAACGTCCAACCAACCGCATCAGGTCGGTCTACGATCAACACCATCAGGAGACGACCATGGCCGTCAAATCGTTGCAGGATCTCTTTGTCGACGAGCTGCGCGACATTTACCATGCCGAGAAGCAGCTCGTGCGTGCGCTGCCGAAAATGGCGCGCTCGGCTACCCATCCGGAACTCAAGCAGGCGATCGAATCCCATCTCGAGGAGACCCGTGGTCAAGTCGAGCGCCTGGATCAGGTATTCGAGCAGCTCGATCTCGCCAAGCGCGCCAAGAAATGCGAGGCGATGGAAGGGCTGATCGAAGAGGCCCGCGAAACCATGGAAGAAATCGAGATCGACTATCTCCTCGATGTCGCCATGATCATCAATGCCCAGAAGGTCGAGCACTACGAGATTGCCGGCTATGGCAGCCTCGTGAGCCTGGCCAAGCAGCTGGGCCATGGTGAGGTTGCCAAGCTCCTGGCCCAGACACTGGAAGAGGAGAAGTCGGCCGACGCGAAGCTCAACAAGATCGCGTTGACGGTCGCCAACCAGGATGCGGCGACCAAGGACGCCGAGGCAAGTCGGCGTGCTCCGGCCCGCGCTTCCGCAGAATCTGAAGTTGACTTCGGG
>JBATRI010000392.1:0-2443 GCA_049292515.1 Geminicoccaceae bacterium | reverse complement strand
CAATAAAGTGCTAACGCAGCAAAGTAATATTGCCTCGCATTTGGGCAGTTTTTCCATCTAAATAGTAAACGGTGGCATAAAACGCATACACCCCTATGCCGGCAGGCTGTCCATTAGGCATTAAGCCATCCCATCCGCCATTTGGCAAGGTATTGGGGTTGGCAAAGGCAACATGCCCCCAGCGGTCGTAAATTAATAAATCAATTTTTGCTAAATTGGCACCTTTAACGTTAAATAAGTCGTTATAGCCATCGTTATTAGGGCTAAAGGCGTTTGGCACATTCACATCGTTTACCGGAAGAATGGTAATGGTAACAGCGTCTGTGGCTTTGCAGCCTTGTTCGTCGCTAAGCGTTACGGTGTAAACACCAGTAATTGTTGGTGTTATACTTGGGCTTTGCACTGCTAAATCATTAATAAATCCAAGCGGGTCGTCCCATTCAAATATTAAATTACCGCTATTTGTGTTGCCCGCTCCTGTTGTTTCCAAAACAATCGAACTGCCTAAATAAATACTGGTATCGGCAATCGTCTGAACCATAATTTTACCTACGTTTAACGTGGCATTCGTAGTGCTGATACAGCCGTTAGCATCGGTAACAGTTACTGAAATGGGGTAATTGCCGGTGGCAGAGGGTTTTATCTCGTGAGGGCCATTTCCGGAAAAATTACCCAAAACACCTGCGTCCCAACTATAAACAAAACCTGTATCCGGATTATCGAGACTTGCTAATACGGTTTCATCCAAGCAAATAATATCATCGCTCAACAATAAAGTAATTTCCGGCAGCGGTATTTCGGTTAAAGTGAAGGTAATTGGTTGGCTGTCGCAGTTGGCTTTGGCAATAGCGGTATAAGTGCCGGCTACGGTTGGCACATAGGTGTTGCCGGTTGCAACTTCTTGGTTGTTAATATCGTACCAGTAAATCGTTGCGCCGGCGGGGGGTATTGCTTCAAACGCTGCGGTATTTGGTGTGCCTGCACAAGTGGCTAAGCTTTGCACTACGGCAGTAGGCACAGCCAAACTGCCAATTGTTACCGTTACGGTAGCCGTTGCAGCTGCACAAGGGGCTATGCCAGTAACGGTGTAGGTAAACGCATAATCGCCCGCCGCGTTAGTAGCAGCCGTAAATATGCCAGTTCCTGCGTTAAAGGTGCCGGCATCGGGTGTTGGACTGCCAGTAGCAAGTGTCCATGTGCCGCCCGCATCTTCGGCAGTCAGTAAGGTGTTAAGTTGTATGGGGGTGGCATCGCCAACACAGACGGCAGTTGCGGCAGCGGTGCCGGCAGTGGGTGCGTCTTGTATGGTAATGGTTTGCACCGATTGGTCGGGGCAGCCGGCTTTGGGCGTGGTCAAAGTAAAGGTAAGCTCGTAATTGCCCGCCGGGGTGGCATTAAGGTTTAAATTATTGCCTCCGGTAATAGTAGCTGTGCTGCCTGCTGGCGCGTTGGTAATTGTCCAGGTGCCCGCTTCTGCAGTCAGTTTGTAGGCATTCAGGTCAATAGAAGCGGCATCGTTGCAGGCATCGGCAGGTTTGGTGGTCGATACATCGGGGCAAGAGCAATCCTGAACTATCACTTCAAAATCTAACAACACATCGGTACAAGGCGCACCGTTGTCAATCGTGTAGGTGTAGGTGTAGGTGCCGGGGGCGTAGCCGTTAAAGTCGAGGTTGGGGTAAGTAGTGGGGCCTGCATCGGCGGTTGTCCACGTTCCACCCGTATAGCTGCCGCCAGTCAAATAGCTGTTGATATTTAGCGCAGCGTTGCCATCGGCGGTATTGTTGCAAACCTGGTCGCCGCCCGCGCTTAACGAAGCCGTTTGGGCTAAGGCAATATTTACGTTCACCGTACTGTTGGCTGAGGGGCAAATGCCAAGTGCCGAGTTGATGGTATAAGTAAACGAGAAAGCACCATTTAATCCGGATGGATTTAAACTGCCCGCTCCGGCATTAAAATTGGCACCTGGGTTTCCGGATGCTACCGTCCAAGTACCGCCTGCTGTTTCTGCCGTTAGCTGGCCGTACAAATCTAAACTACTGTCGGTGCTGCACAAATCAATATCGGTTGGCGTGCCTGCATTAACAGTTGCATCAATTTGGAAAGGCAAATCAATTTTATCGGGACATCCGGCTTTGGGGGTAGTAAGGGTAAAGGTCAGGGTATAACTACCTGCAACGGTTCCGGAAATATTTAAGGTGTTTCCTGCAATAGAAACGCTGCTGCCAATTGGCTCGTTGGTAATGGTAAACGTTCCGGCTTCGGGCGTAATTTTTAAGGCTGCCAAATCTATTGTTCCCGCAGTATTGCATATATTGCCCGGATTGGTTATGGTCAAATCGGGGCAGAGGCAGTTTTGTACGGTAATAGTTATTTGTTGGCAAGTTGGGGTACAAGTGCCGCTTGGGTCGTCTAAGCAATACTCGTAAGTCCATTGGCTATT
>JBATRI010000391.1:0-16262 GCA_049292515.1 Geminicoccaceae bacterium | reverse complement strand
CCCGCGACCGAGACCTCGTATGCCAATGCCGGCATGATCGCTCCCGGGCATGCCTATGCGTGGTCGTCGCCCAAGGCGATCCGGACGCTGGCGCGGGCGCTGCTGCGCGACGACCTGGCCCTGCGCTTCCGCTTCCAGGCCGACCCGCAGTTCTGGCGCTGGTGCTGGAAGTTCGCACGCCAGTGCACCAACCAGCGTGCCGTCTACAATACGGGCCGCAAGGTCGCCTTGTGCCTCTACAGCCAGAAACAGCTGCATCGGCTGGTGGCGGCGACGGGCGTCGCCTACGGTGCCCGCGGCGGTGGTGCCCTCTATCTGCACCGCGACCCCAAAGCGCTGGCGCGGGCGGCGGCAGCGGCAAGCATCATGCGCGACCAGGGCGTCGAGGTCCGGGCGGTGGATCCCGGTGAGGCGGCCGCACTCGACCCGGTCTACGAGCCGGTCCGCGATCGCTTTGCCGGTGCGCTCCATGCGCCCGGCGACGAGAGCGGTGACGCGCGGCTGTTCACCTGTGGCCTCGCCGACTGGCTGGCTGCGCGCGGGGTCGAGTTCCGCTTCGGCCACACGATCCAGCGGATCGACACGGACCAGGGCCGGGTGACCGAGGTCCGCACCGACCACGGTGCGGTCACCGCCGACGCCTATGTGCTGGCGCTGGGCTGCTACAGCGCGCCCGTGGGCCGGACGGTGGGCCTCGATCTGCCCATCTATCCGATCAAGGGTTATTCGGTGACCCTGCCGATCGAGGGCCGTAACAACCCGCCGACGCTCTCCGGCGTCGACGAGCACAATCTGTTCGCGTTCGCCAATTATGGCGCCCGGGTCCGGATGACCGCCATCGCCGAGTTCGCCGGCTATGACTGGTCGCACCGCCCGGCCGATTTCGCGCCCATGCTCAAGGCGGCGCACGAGCTGTTTCCCAACGCCGGCAATTACGCCAAGCCCGAGTACTGGGCCGGGCTGCGGCCGATGACGCCGGACAACCTGCCGATCTTCGGCCGTGGCCGGCTCGCCAATCTCTGGGTCAATGCCGGCCATGGGCACATGGGCTGGACCTGGGCCTGTGGCTCGGCACGGATCACGGCCGACCTCATGGCCGGGACCAAGCCCGAGCACGATGTCGCCACCATGCTGCTGCAGTGAGAGGCCGCCCGTGGATGCCGCCGCCGAACGGATGAATCTCCCTCACGCCCTCGACGCCGGCCTCGGCAGGCGGGCCCGCATCGGCCTCATTGTGCTGGCCACCGACCAGACCATCGAGCACGAGTGGCGGCAGATCATGCGCGACCTGGACGGGGTGGCGCTCTACCAGAGCCGGATCTGGAACGACGCCCGGATCACCCCCGAAACCCTGCTCCAGATGGAGAGCGGGCTCGCCGACAGTGCGGCCCTGATCATGCCGGGCCTGCCGCTGGCGGTGGTGGCGTTCGGCTGTACCTCGGCCGCCATGGTGATCAGCGAGGAGCGCGTGTTCGCGCGGCTGCGCGAGGCCCGACCCGAGGCCGCGGGTACCACGCCCATCACCGCCGCCTTCGCGGCATTCCGGGCCCTGGGCGCCCGGCGCATCGCCGTGCTCACCCCCTATCGCCAGGACGTCAATCGAGCGCTGCGCGCCTATGTCGAAGCCCGCGACTTCACCGTGCCGGTGCTGGGCTCGTTCAACGAGGAGGACGATCTGCGCGCCGCCCGCATCGACGTCGCCTCGATCCGCGCCGCCGCGATCGAGCTCGGGCGGGATCCGGGCGTGGATGCCGTGTTCGTCTCCTGCACCAGCCTGCGTCTGGCCGAAGTGGCGGCCGATATCGAGGCCCAGCTCGGCAAGCCGGTGACCTCCAGCAACCATGCGATGGCATGGCACGCGCTGCGCCTCGCCGGCATCGACGACCTGCTGCCGCGCTGGGGGCGACTGTTCGAGCGGCCGTTGCGCTGACAGGACGGGTCGAAGCGGAACCGTTGCTTGTGGAAGTTGCTGGAAATTCCAGTGGAAATGCGGTCAACGGATGAACTGGTGGAAGCACTGGCAGACAAGGAAACGGCGGTTACTTGGAGGGCACTGACGTACGTATCGCTTGACGCGTGATCGACACCTCGTCATGCCGTCCGGTGGGGTGAGCCGGCCTGGCTGGCCGGCCGCCCCGTCAACCAGGGGAGGCATTTCACATGCGGCGTCATGCGAGTCTGCTCTTTGCCGCTGCGGTCGTAGCGCTCGCGGCTGTTCCGTCCGCGGCTCACGCGACGAGCGGCGACCAGGCGCGGATAACCCGGGGCCTGGCCATTGCACCCGTGCCGTTGAACCTGACCGGTCTCAGCAAGGCCAAGGTCGGGCTCGGCAGCTATCTCGTCAATGCGCTGGGCGGCTGCAACGACTGCCACACCAACCCGCCCTATGCGGCGGGCGGCGACCCGTTTGCCGGGGAACGCGAGCGGATCAACAAGAAGCGCTACCTCGCCGGCGGCGTCAGCTTCGGCCCCTTCATTTCGCCCAACCTGACCCCGGATGCGAAGGGCAGGCCCGCCGGCCTGACCTTCCGCCAGTTCGCCGACGCCATCCGCAAGGGGCATGATCCGGACGATCCGTCGAAGATCCTGCAGGTCATGCCCTGGCCGGTCTATGCCAACGCCACGTACGATGATCTGGACGCGATCTACACCTATCTACGCGCGATCCCATCGCTCCCCGACTGACGGCCACGGGGCCAGCGGCCCGTCACGGACCGCGGCGGGGACGGCGATCACCCGTTACCGCCGCGGTAGCATGAAGCGGTGTCGCAGGCGGTTAGCTATCCTGCCGAGGCGGTCGTCGACATGAATGCCGGAGCGAACATGCGCTCGAGGAACAACGCGCCGTCCATGCTCAGATGGTCGTCGTCATGGTAGAGTGGCTTGCCGTCCTGAGCCACCCTGCACGCGGTCGAATCGCACAAGAGCTGGTGCGGATATAAGATGGAGACAGAATAGGTTGCGGCGATCTCATGCAGCGCGGCAACGAATTCTGCATTGCGCTCCGTGTAGTCGCTCAGTGGCACGTCGATGGCCACGTCACGATGCAGATACTTGGCCCGTGATAGAAAGCTCGGGACGTCGACACCGACCTCCGGCACGGCGGCGACGATGAAGATCTTTTTCCCCATCTGCTGAAGCCGGGCGATGGTGGTGCGAAGTCCGCTGGCGAGGACGTCCTCGTTTCGCGAGCCGTTGGCAGAGGTAATCAGCAGAGGCCCCACCCCCGGCTCGTCATGGTATTTCGTGCCATGATACAGTCTTGCCCAGCGCGCATGCATGATCACGGTGGTGATCCTGCTGTCCTGCAACAGTTCCATGACCGCATCGTTGAAGTCGCGACAGCCGTTCTCGATGTCGGTCTCGTACACGCCGATGCCCACGGCCGGAGGGCAGTCGATCAGGCCGGCGTAGTAGCCGGAGAAATCATGCGCCCTGGCCGCCGCGTCGACGCCGGCGCGGATGGCCTCGGCGTGCGAATCACCCCAGAGCACGAATGAGGGCGCCACCGCCCTAGGATCACCGATGGGGCAGAGATCATGGGCCCGTACGTCGGCCGGGGTTCTCGACCGCCGCGTACGCAGCCCGCCGATGCAGCGGTCGAAGTCGGGATTGCGGTGGAGATGTTGTTCGCCGCCGCCATGGGCGAATGCCGTCAGAACGCCGGCCGGACCATCGCGATGGCTGGCTAGCCCGAGCAGCAGGAACGCCGCCATCAAACCGCCCGCGGTGGCGAACACGCGGGCCGGTCCGGCGACGCCGCCGTGCCCCCGAAACGGCCTTTCCACATAGTGCCAGGAGAGTATGGCGGCCACGAAGGAGGCCAATACCACGCTGCCGGTCTCGAGTGCCGTCGGTTCGCGGATGATGTAGTACTTGGCAAAGATCAGAAGGGGCCAGTGCCACAGATACAGCGAATAGGAGATCATACCGACGAAGACGAGAGCCCGTAACCGCAGCAGACGGCCGCATGCGGATGTCCCATGCTGCTCGCCGTGCAGGAGCAGGGCGGCGCCCAGGCAGGGGTAGAGCGCGTTGATGCCCGGAAATGGGCTGTCCTCGGAGAGCAGGCCGATACTGCCGACGATCAGCAGCAGTCCGAGCAGGGACAGGAGTGCCCGGACCTGCGGACGTCGTACGGCAGGAAACGCCCCAAGCGCCAGCAGGGAGCCGAGCAGCAGTTCCCAGGCGCGGGTGGGGGCGATGAAGTAGGCCATCGCGGGTGCCCGCTGTACCAGCCAGACGCTGAGGGCGAACGATATCAGGGCGATGACCGCGACCACGGCCGTGGTCGATCCGCGCCAGAAGCGCATGGTGCCCGCCATCAGCAACGGCAACAGCAGATAGAACTGCTCCTCGACCGCCAGCGACCAGGTATGCAGCAGCGGATTGAAGATCGTTGTCTGGCCGAAGTAATCATAATGACGGGCAAACAGCATGTTCGAGACGAACAGGACCGAGGCCACGACGCTGTCGACAAATTGCTTGAAGTCGTCGGGCAGCAGCAGAAATGGCGCCACGGTACAGCAAAAGGCGAGCATGGCAAAGAAGGCCGGCAGGATGCGCCGCGCCCGACGCTCGTAGAATCCAGAGAACGTGAAGCTGCCCGTGCTCAATCCGGCGGCCACGATCGACGTGATGAGGAACCCGGAGATCACGAAGAAGATGTCGACGCCGACAAAGCCGCCGCCGAAGCCAGGGACATCGGCGTGGAACAGCACGACCGCGAGAACAGCGATGGCCCGCAAGCCGTCGATTTCGGGCCGATAGCCCAGCCTGTCGCTCATCGTGCAGCTCGTCTCTTCCCCGTTGGAGAAGACATAACGGCATCGACTTGATTGGCAACAACAAAATCACCCCAGCGGTGAACAGTGCGGGGGAGAAGCAACTGTAACGTAGGCGCTGCTCAGAGCCTGACGACGCGCTCCTCGTCGATGCTCTGCTGGGCCGCGAGAACGATGCGCAGGCTGGTCACGGCTTCGTCCATGCTGGTCGCGAGATCGATATCCTCGCGGATCGTGCGCAGGAACCAGGCCTGCTCACGCTCGCACAGCGCCTGGTGATCGGGCTCGTCGGACATATCGAGCCACTCGTCGGCCCGCGCGAAGTGGTTGTCGCCGTTCAGCCGCGCATGGTGGAGCTTGAGCGCGTTGGTCTTGGTATGCTGGTCGATGTCCGCACTGGCGCTGACCTGCGTGGCGCTGGCTTCGGCCGCACCGTCTTGCCGGACGACGATGGAGATGCTGCCCCTTGGGCCGACCACGTCCTTCACGAAGTAGGCGACCTCGGACATCATCGGCCCCCACCCGGCCTCATACCAGCCGACCGAGCCGTCGTCGAAGACGACTTGCAGCTGGCCGTAGTTCTGCTGCCTGGTCTCGGCCGAAAGCCTGGCACCGATGCCGTGGACCCGGACCGGGCGCGCCTGGGTGAGCTGGCACATCACGTCGACATAGTGCACGCCGCAATCGACGATGGGTGTCAGGCTCTCCATCAGCTGCTTGTGCCAGACCCAGGCCGGGCCGGAGGATTGCTGGTTCAGGTTCATCCGCATGACCAGCGGCTTGCCCAGCGACCGGCCAACCTCGACCAGCTTCGCCCAGGCCGGATGGACCCGCAGGATATAGCCCAGGACGAGCTTGCGCCCGGTCGCCACCGCCTTGGCCACCACCGCCTCGGCATCCTCCACCGTGGTCGCGATCGGCTTTTCCAGGAACACGTGGCAGCCCGCGTCCATGGCGCGCAGCGCCAGGGCGGCGTGCGTGTCGGGGTAGGTGTTGATCGAGACCGCGTCGGGGCGGGTGTCGCGCAAGGCCTGCTCGAAATCCTCGAACAGCGGGTAATGGCGCAGCTCCGGCGCCAGCCGGTCGACGTTGGTGCGGATGCGCCGGCTCATCAGGCCCGCGATCTCGAACCCGTCCAGCCGGTGATAGGCCTTGGCGTGGCTCTGGCCCATGTTGCCGACACCGACGACGAGGACACGGACAGGATTCGACATGCTGGCCTCTGTGAGCTGATCGATGACCCGGCAGGTATATATTGCGTCGGATCGACATTCTGAACTGCCAGCGTGGACGCGCAGAAGTGGACATATCCTCAAAAGCAGCTGGGCTGGTCCATGTCGGTACCTCCGGCTGGAGCTACCCGAACTGGCGCCGGCTGTTCTATCCACCGGGCATGAAGCAGGGTGATTGGCTTGCTTACTATGCCACGAGCTTCAACACGGTCGAGCTCAACTCCACCTTTTACCGACTGCCGACCCCGTCGACGATAGAGCGTTGGTCGGCCGTGACACCGTCCGGCTTCATCTTCGCGCTCAAAGCCTGGCGTGCGATCACGCATGAGCGGCGCCTGGAGGACTGCCAGGAGCAGCTGGACATGTTCTTCGACCGGATCAGGCCGCTCGGCAGGAAGGCCGGCCCGATCCTCTTCCAACTGCCGCCCCGTTTTCCCGTCGACCCGCGGCGGCTCGCCCGCTTCCTGGCCGACCTGCCGCCGGACCATCATTATGCGTTCGAGTTTCGCGACTCGAGCTGGTGGCGGGACGATATCTACGGGCTGTTGACGGACGGTGGCGCCAGCTTCGTGTGCTTCGATCTGGCCGGTCTGCGCTCGCCACGCCTGACCACGAGTTCGCGGGCCTATGTCCGGCTGCATGGGCTTGAGCGGCGCTACCAGGGCGGCTATCCGCTGGCGGTTCTGGCCGACTGGGCCGGCTGGCTGGGCGCGCAACGTGCCGCTGGCATCGTAGCCTTCGTCTATCTCGACAACACCATGCTGGCCGACGACGCCCTGCGCGATGCACGGACGCTCAGCACCATGCTGATGGCCGGTCCGAACCGTTGAGCGCGGCGTTTTAGCCGACGGAGGTGTGCGGCGGTCCCGTGACCAGTTCGGATGCCGGGAGAGCACGATGCTCTCGGGCCGTCATCAGACCGTGGAGCCGGGCGTGATCAGCGTCAGCGACGGAAAGTAGCTGCGGTACCGGCCGACATCGCGTGTCAGTAACGGCAACGCCCTTACCGCCGCATGAGCGCCGATGAAGAAATCCGGCAGCACACCAGCGCGCGATCCGCCGTCCTTCGACGAGCGTACTTGTCGCCACGAGTCAGGGCCATGATGGCGTCCGTGGTCAGGCTTCTACCTGCATGCCCACGCAGCTTGGCGAACCGACTTGCCGGACGTGTCTGGTCGACGTGCACGAGCACCACGCTGCCGTCGGGCGCCCGGCGAAAATCGACCTTGCTGCCCGAGACGATGCCGAGAAGATCACGCACCGGCTTCGGAATGGTTACCTGACCCTTGGAGGTCACGGTCGCGCTCATCATGCACCTCGATGGGGATTTGTATCGAGACGGTATTACTTCAGCCGCCCGGCTTTAAGTACTGCGGAAGTGCCCCTGGCCTCGTCCCCATCAGGCGATACGAACCGAGACCGAAGCTGTGGGCGCTTCCATCCCATCACTTTGGTACCCGATCGTCACGTCATTCGTGACCATGCCGGCGCCCCATGCAATCGCTCGTCGATCACACGGTCGCGGCTGGCTCGGCCCAATAGACGGCGTCGAGCTCGCGTCGGGTGTCGCGGATCAGGCGCGCGAACTCGGCCACCATCTCGCCGAGCGGCAGGCCCAGGGTGGCGCGGTCCTCGATGTCGCCGGCGGCCCGGCTGATCGCGACGCAGCCGAAGGAGCCCAGCGCACCGCGCACCTTGTGCATGAGGTGCACGATCTCGTCCGCTTCGATGCCGGGGGCAGCCAGTCGCTCGGCAGCGGCCTCCGCCTGCGACACGACCCGCCCGAGGAGCGGGTCGAGCTTCTGGCGTGACATCATCCGCGCCAGCATCTCCAACGATGGCAGATCGACCAGCGGTGGCGCCGCGGACTCGGTTGGTGTCGGCTCTGCCGTGATCTCCGGCGTCGGCTGCTCGGGCGTGTGGCGGGCGATCGCCGCGAGCAGATCGTTCCAGATGATCGGCTTGACCGCCGAATCGTCCATGCCGGCTTCCAGAAAGCGGCGGCGAGTATCCGGCATCACGCTGGCGGTCAGGGCGATGATCGGCACCCTACCGGCCGGGGCCGGCAGCGCGCGGATCTGCCGGGTAGCGTCGAACCCGTTCATCACGGGCATGTGGATATCCATCAGGACGACATCGAACCCGCCTCGGCGCGCGGTCGCCACGGCCGCCGCCCCGTCCGCCACCGCCGTAACCTGGTGCCCATGGCGCCCCAGCAGCTCGACGACGAGCTGCTGGTTCACCTCCACGTCCTCGGCGAGCAGGATCTTGAGCGGGCGGGAGAGCGCCAGGGACTCGGCGGACGGGCTTGGCTCCGGCGGTTTCTCGGCCGCCGCCAGTGGCAGCTCGAACCAGAACCGGCTGCCGTGATCGAGGCGGCTCGATACACCCATGGAGCCGCGCATGGCCTCGGCCAGCTGCTTGGAGATGGCGAGCCCCAGTCCCGTGCCGCCGTAGCGTCGCGTGGTCGAGCTGTCGGCCTGAACGAAGCTTTGAAACAGCTGTCCCAGCTGCGCCTCGCTCATGCCGATGCCGGTATCCGTGACCGTGAAGCGAATGGTCCGCTGCCCATCCGGCATCGTCGTCGTCTCGACGTCGACCGTGACGCTGCCATGCTCGGTGAACTTCAGCGCATTGCCGACCAGATTGAACAGGATCTGCTTGATTCGAGTGGTGTCGCCGAGCATGGCGCCTGGCAGGTCCGCCGCCTTGTTCACCCGTAGCGCCAGTCGCCCCTCGGTGGCACGCGGCGCCATTACGGAGATCACATCCTCGAGCATCCCATCGAGGTCGACCGGGACGTTCTCGGTCTCGATTCGGCCGTGTGCGAGCTTGCTGAAGTCGAGGACGTTGTTGATGACGGCCAGCAGCTGCTGGCCGGAATTGCGGATGAGCCGGACGTGGCCTACCTGCCGGTCGTTCAAGGGCTCCGTCGAGAGCAGATCGGCCACGCCGAGGACCGCCGTGAGCGGGGTGCGGAGCTCGTGGCTCATGTTCGCCAGAAATTCCGACTTGGCCTCGTTGGCGACGTCCGCAGCCTTACGGGCGACCAGCAGCGCATGGTTGCGGGCGGCAAGCTCCCGCAGGGCCGCCTGCAACTGTCGGGCCACCACCAGCACCGCTGCCGTCAACGGCGTGATGATGAGCACCACGAACATCGCAACGCCCGGGGCAAAATCGAGCAGTTCCGCCCGAATCGCCCACAGCCAGAGGAAACCCAGGACGATCGGCACACCCATCATGACCGGCAGAAGTCGCCGCACCACGGCGCCGGCGGCATCCGGGCTCGTCACCAGCCCGACGACGCCGCGATGCGGGCGGATGCTCAACACCCCGATCGCGACCACCAGGAAGGCGACGGCGGTGAGCAACGCCATCGGGACGTAGTTCGGAATTTGATAGAGCGTGAGCGAGCCGTAGGCGTAACCGAGCAATGCCATGGACGACACGACCATCGAGACCAGCGCCAGCCCCTGGCTGACCGGGATGCGCCACCGGTAGCGGCCCAGGATCAGGAACAGTGCGCAGCCGTTCAGGACCAGATCCACCGCCGTGTTGGGGGCCATGGCATTGTTGCTGATCATGCTGTCCGTGGCCAGCGCACCGGCGAAGAGCTGGCGGTCGATGCCGGAATCCCAGCCCATGAGCAGGTCGATCAGCTTGATCGCGCCAATCATCGCGACGCCGCCGGCGAGAGTCCGCTGCATCATAATGCGGAGGCCGCGTCGGGCCAGGCCGCGGGGCAGGGCTAGCGCGACCCCCAGCGCGACAAGCGATGCCGCCGTCGTCGGGTTCATCGGCACCGAGCTGCTGAGCGGTTGTTTCAGCAACTGAATATCGAGCAGCCAGCCGACAGTGACCAGCAACCCAACACCGATCGCGACGAGGCCACAAAGCTGCGGGCAGGTCGCGAATTCTTGGCGTCGGTCGATCAATCCCTATCGCCGGCTGGAGCGTCCGCACGCAGCATCTTGTTGATCTGTTCCCCTATCTCGATGCGGACTGCGGCTTGCGCCACCATCATTCTATCTCAGCGTGATGATATCATGGTCGCTATACAAGCGAAACTATTCCGGCGAACCCTTATGGTTGAAGTCCGCGGCGCACGGTCGCTGCGTGTGCCCTTACGGCCGGTGCAGTGACGCCGGGCTGCGGGTCACCGTCGGCCTACCTTGCTTGAACGCGTGCAGAACCGGCGCCAGCTCGGCCACGGCCATCTCAGGCGAGTCCGCGTCGAGCACGATCAGGTCGGCCGGTGCCCCCGTCGCGATGCCATAGAAGCCGACGTTCATCAGCCGGGCCGGCAGCGTGGTGATCATCTCGAAGCACTGGCGCAGCTCGGCCGCGGTCCCCGCTTGGCACACATGCGCGTAGAGCTGCGCCATGCGCAGCAAGGAGCCGTCGCCGAACGGCGTGAATGGATTGAGGACATTGTTGGTGGCGAGCGAGCACACCACGCCGCGGTCCAGCAAGACGTGCGCCGGTGTCACGCCGCGTGGCACCGCATGGGTCAGGTCGCGCCCCATCAGATAGAGGTCGGTCGCCGGCAGCACGGTGAGCGCCACGCCGGCATCGGCCAGGCGTCGTGCAGCGGCGTCGAACGCCTGCGGCGGCAGCATCGACAGCTTGCTGACATGGCCGATCGTGACCCTGCCGCCGCGACCATGGCGCTCGGCCTGCGCGCACACCTGCAGCAGGTCGAGGTCGGCCGGGTCGAGCGAGAAATCGAGGTGCAGGTCGAGGTCGGCATCGAACTCGCGCGCCAGCGTGAACAGCCGGTCGATCTGCCCGTGTGGGTCGCTGTCGGTATAGGGAGCACCGCCGATCACCGTGGCCCCGCGGCGCAGCGCCGCCACCATCAGCTCTTCCGTCCCCGGATTGTTGAGCAGCCCTTCCTGCGGGAAGACGCAGATCTCGAGATCGATCGCCCAGGCGTAATCGGTCACCAGCGGCAGCACACCCTCGAAGCCGCGCAGGCCGATGCCGGGATCGACCTCGACGTGGGTGCGCATCCGTGTCGTGCCGTGCAGGATGCAGCGCTCCAGCGTCCGCCGCGCCCGTGCCGCCACGTCCTCGGCCGTGAACGCGGCCTTGGCCCGGGCGGTGAGCTCGATCGCCTCGGCGAGATCGCCGCGCTGGCAGCGGCAGCGATCCATGATGCAGGACTTGTCCAGATGCACGTGGCTGTCGACGAACCCGGCCGCCACCAGCCGCCCGCCCGCATCGAGCCGCGGCACGTCGCCGGGCAGCCCGTGCCCGATGGCGACGATCCGCCCGCCCGCGATGCCGATGTCGACCGGCGGCGCGCTGCCCCCGTCGGGCAGCTTGGCATTGGCGATGATCAGCTCCACGGGCCCGGCTTCCGTCTCACCCCCGATACGCCACCAGCACCGCGCCGGCGGCGATCAGCGCCACGCCCGCCCAATTGGCCCCGGACAGCCGCTCGCCCAGGAAGATCACGCCGAACACCGCCACCAGCACGACGCTGAGCTTGTCGATCGGGGCCACCCGGGCGGCGTCGCCGAGCTTCAGCGCCCGGAAATAGCACAGCCACGAGCCGCCGGTGGCAAGGCCGGACAGCAGCAGGAACAGATAGGTGCGGCGCGGGACAGACTCGAAGGGCTGCCAGCCGCGGGTCAGGGTGAGGATGCCGGTCAGCACCACGAGAATGACCACCGTGCGGATGAAGGTCGCGAAGTCCGAGCCGACCTGCTCGATCCCGACCTTGGCGAAGATCGCCGTGAGCGCCGCGAACATCGCCGACAGCACGGCCCAGAACTGCCAGGACGCCAGCATGCGCGCTCAGCCGGGCGACAGATGAATGTGGTTGCTGGCTGGGACGGTCACCGCAGACTCCTTTGCCGTCCCACCCATAGCGGATCGGGCCACCGCCGTCAGCCTGCCCGAGCGCTTGGCGGCGGCCGCCGCGCGGGCGATAATCCAGCCAATCGGGAGGCGCATGACGATGACGACCAGGACCTTGGCCCGGCTCGCCAGCCCTATCCTGCTGGTGTTGGCAGCCATCCTGCCGGCAAGTGCAGCACGCGCGACCCTGGCCCCGGACGCGCCGCCGCCGCTGGTGGCCGTGTTCCCGATCGAGATCGCCGACACCAGCGGCGAGCCGCCCAACCCACAATGGCCGGAGCGGGTGGCAGCCGTGACCCACGAACTCGCCCGGCAGCTCGCTGCCTCGGGCCAGTATCGCGAGATCGAGCTGCCGTCCGCCACCGGCCAGCCCGGCGATACGCGCCCGGTCTATCGCTGCGACGGTTGCTGGCGTGCATCCGCTCGCGCCGCCGGTGCCGACGCCGTGGCGATCGCCGTCGTCCACAAGACCTCGACCCTGATCTCGTCCCTGCACATCTGGCTGCTCGACGTCGCGACCCAGCAGACACTCCGCCGGGGCGCCGTCTCGCTGCGCGGCGACACCGAGGAAGCCTGGCGCCGTGCGGTCGACTTCCTGCTGCGCCGGGGCATCCTGAACACGGACACGAGCCAGCCGCTGCTGTCCTCGCCCTTTCCCGGCGGGTGAGGGATGAGTAGTTGAGTTGGCCGCGCACCGGAGAGTTTGTTTTCTGCCGCATTCCACCCGCCTGACCCGCCCTGTGTGGCACGTCAGCCTTGACAGCATGCCGACGATCGAGCGCTGGCGGGGGTACCGCTTCTATCTCTACAGCCATGAGCCGAACGAGCCGCCGCATATCCACGTCGACGCCCGCGCCTGTAGTGCCAAGTTCTGGCTGCAACCGGTCGCGGTGGCGCGTGATGTCAGTTTCGCGGCAAAGGAAATGGCGGAGCTGTTGTCCCACGTCCGGCAGCGTCAGGTGGCCTTTCTGGAGGCACGGAATGGGTATTTTGGCGCCTAGCGCCGACGAGCGGGTGCGCGACGTTCGGATCGACGCCGACACGCTGAGCGTCAGCCTGATGGACGGCCGCACCATCTCCGTCCCGCTTGCCTGGTTCCCGCGCTTGTTGGGCGCGACGCCGACCCAGCGCGCATTGGGAGCCGGCCCGCGCCGGTTACGGTATCCACTGGCCCGACCTCGACGAGGACGTGAGCACGGAGGGCCTGCTGCGCGGCTTGCCGGCGATGCGGGTACGTCAGGCCGCCGAATAGGCGTCAGCCGGTAATCGCGCGCACTGACCTTGCCGCTGGTCCGCTACAAGCTCTTGCCGAAGTCCGCGACGGCCTGCTCGGTCAACGTGCAGCCTGCACCCGGCAGCTGCGGCCGCACATAGTGGCCGTCGACCACGTCGATGGGCTCGACGAAGCAGTCTTTGATCCACGGAATGTACTCGAGCATGCTCGTCGCAGCATGCCAGTAGGACAGATGCACATGTACCTGCCCCATGTCGCCAACATGCGCGACGACGGGCAGGCGACGGGCGTGGGCGGTGTGAGCTACCTGGATATACTCCGTGATGCCGGCCACCCTGGTCACGTCGGGCTGGACGTAGTGGACCGCACCGGAGCTGATGAAGCTGTTGAACGCGTCCAGGGTATAGAGCTGCTCGCCGAGCGCGATCGGGATGGTAGTGGACTGCGCCAGGGCCGCATGCGAGGCGACGTCGTCGTACCACATCGGCTCCTCGAACCAGAAGACGTCCAGAGCCTCGGCGCGGGCGCAGAACCGCTGGCAGGTGGGCAGATCCCACTTGCCGTTGGCATCGACCGCGATGGTCACGTGCGGCCCCACCGCCTTGCGCACGGCCTCGAACCGCTCGACATCGACGATCGGGTCGTCGTGGCCGACCTTGATCTTCAGCCGGCGGAAACCATCCTGCTCGATGGATCGCCTGCAGCCGTCGACGAGCTCGTCCTTGCCGATCGAGAGCCAGCCGATATCGGTGTTGTAGGCCTCGAGCCTCTCCGTCGTGGCACCGCCGAGCAGCTGCCACAACGGCATGTTCGCGGCCTTGGCCCGCAGGTCCCACAGCGCGATGTCGACGGCGGCCAGCGCAATGTGCGTGATGCCGGCCCGGCCCACCCATTGGACGGCCGGGTAGCGCGCCAGCTTCAGCCACAGCCGGTCGCTATCCAGCGCATTCTCCCCCTGCAGCAGCGGCGCATAGATGTTGGCGATGCAGGAGGTGACCAGCCTGTCCGACTCGAGATGGGCATGCGTGCCGGTATAGCCGTAGCCGACCAGACCGTTGTCGGTGACAATCCTGGCGCCGACGACCCCCCAGTGGCTGATGGTATGGGTCGAGTCGGAAATGGACGACCGGTTGATCGGTACGTGAAGGATGAACGGTTCGACCGAGCTGATCTTCATGCTGCGACCCTGAGGTGAGTTTCTTGAGGCGGATATCCGAGACGGCGCTGTCGGCCAGGCCATAGGTGCGGGCACGTCTTCGATGCGGGCACTTTCCAGCCTGGGCAAGCAGACAATCGACGTGCACAGGCGGCACGGCCTCGATTTCCACGTGTGAGTGAGCGGGCCGCGTAACGCCCTATCGCTTTGCTATAGGATAAAGGTCATATAAACTCGGGGCGCTTACGGTGCTGACCGCTGTCATGCTGATGGACCCGTTCCCGCCATGTCATGTGCCGCGCACGAGCGAACCCAAGCCGTCCCACCGTCGCCACGTCGGCGTTCGATCGGCTGTGCACGAACGAACCCGAGAGCCATGGAGGTCTGGCGAAACGAACCCGAGAACCCGCACCGTCCCAGTGTGGGAGCGACGCTGCCGGAAAACGCACGCACAAACCCGACGGCACCGGCATCGGCTGGAGCGCCAAACGAACCCGAGAGCCGTTGCGGCAGGTCGCTGCCGCCGCGAAGCCCTGGCCGGTCGAGCAAACGAACCCGACGGAAGCCGCCTTGTGTCGCGGCCGAGGTCGCGCAGAACGAACCCGAGCCCCGCGCCCGAGCCGGGCTCGCGCTGCCGTCAGTCCTTGGCGCGCTCGACGTAGGAGCCGTCCTCGGTCATGACCACGACCCGGGTGCCGACGCCGATATGCGGCGGGACCATGGTCCGCGCACCGTTGGAGAGGATGGCCGGCTTGTAGGAGGAGGAGGCGGTCTGGCCCTTGGTGGTGGGCTCGGTCTCGACGATCTCGAAGGTGACCCGCTGCGGCAGCTCGATCGCGATCGCCAAGCCCTCGTGCAGGCTGACCATGCAGACCATGCCTTCCAGCAGGTAGACCGCCTGATCGCCGATCACGTCCTTGGGCACCACGACCTGGTCGTAGGTCTCGGGGTTCATGAAGTGGAACCCCTCGTCGTCGCCGTAGAGGAAGCTGTGCTCGCGCGATTCGACGAAGGCGCGCTCGACCTGCTCGGTGGTGCGGTAGCGCTCGGAGATCTTGACCCCGTCGCTGATCCGGCGCAGGTCGAGCTGGGTCACCGGCGTGCCCTTGCCGGGATGGATGTTCTGCGCCGTGAGCACGACATAGAGCTTGCCGTCGAGGTCGACGACGGTGCCCTTGCGCAGCGAGCTGGCAATGACCTTCGCCATGGTGTTCCTTGCGTCATGACATATGGCGCCGGCGGGGGCCGCCAGCGAGCGTGGCGGAGCCCTTACCCCGGAATCATCCCCGCGGTCCAGCGAGAGTAAGCCCTTGCCCGAGCCCTCGCCCTGGTGGCAGCCGGACGTCCACGCCGACCGGCGCCCGTTCCTGCAGGGTCGAGGCCGGATCCAGGCCGCCCTGCGCCGCTGGTTCGAGACGCGCGAGTTCGTCGAGGTCGACCCCTGCATCCTCCAGGCCTCGCCCGGCAACGAGGCCCACCTGCACGCCTTCGCGACCGACGCCCAGGCCACCGACGGGACGCCACAGGGCCGGCTCTACCTGCACACCTCGCCCGAGTTCGCCTGCAAGAAGCTGCTCGCCGCCGGCGAGATCCGGCTGTTCACCTTCGCCCATGTGTTCCGCAACCGCGAGCGCGGCCCCTTGCACCACCCCGAGTTCACCATGCTCGAATGGTACCGCGCGCACGAGCCGTACCTGCAGCTGATGGTCGACTGCGCCGACCTGCTTGCCGCGGCGGCCGAGGCCGTGGGAGCCGCCAGCCTGTCGTTCCGCGGTCAGGCCGTCGACCCGTTCGCCGAACCGGAACGGGTCACCGTGGCCGAGGCGTTCCAGGCTTTCGCCGGCATTGACCTGCTGACGGCGCTGGACGAGCGCGACGCGTTGGCCGCCGCCGCCACGGCCGCCGGTGTGCGTGTCGCCGGCGACGACAGCTGGTCGGACATCTTCAGCCGGGTGCTGGTCGAGCGGGTCGAGCCCCGGCTGGGCCTCGGC
>JBATRI010000390.1:0-5900 GCA_049292515.1 Geminicoccaceae bacterium | reverse complement strand
AGCGTGCTCCGCAGGCGCGCCCATGCGGCCGCGAGCTCGGCCGCGTGGGTGACGCGATCGGCCACCGGCCGATGGCGCACGAGACCGATCTCGGTCCGCTGGTCGCGCTCGCCCACGGCCTTGAACGACACGGCACCGGCGAGCACGCGGCCGTCGAGTTCGGGCAGGGCCACGTGCATCGCCAGATCGCGTGGGCCGAGGCCCCTCGCGCCGGCGCGCCAGGCCTGCTCGCCGCTGCCGGCCTGGATCACCTGCAGCACGGCGGCATCGGCCGCGGCCAGGGGATCCGGTGCCTCCGCACCGACCGCGAAGGCCGTCGCGTTCAGGAGGACGGCCGGGCGCGCGGTCTCGATCAGCTGGGCCAGCAGGGCCGCGCCGTCGCCGTCCTTGAGGCTCGCCACATAGACGCCGGCAGCGTGGAGACCGGCACGCTCCAGCGCCAGCAGCAGCGCGTCGACGGCGGCGAGGTCGCCGCTCTGCAGCAGCGCCCGATAGAACACGACCAGCGCCCGCGGCCCCGTCTCCGGCCAGTCGGCGGGATCGAGCACCTCGCGCTGGGGATGGTAGAGGCCGGCGCGGGGCAGGGGCCGCGGCTCTTCCCACGCGGTGCCCCGGCCGATCAGTGCTGCCGCGTAGCGCAGGGCCTGCAGGGCATTGTCGACGCCGCCATGGCCGAGATAGGCCCAGATGCGGGCGCACGCCTCGGCCGGCAGGGTCGACAGCCCGGCGAGGTCCGGATCGGGGCGGTCGTCGCCGGGGAGGCAGGCGAGGGGGATGCCCTGGCTGCGGCAGGTGGCGGCCAGCTGCTCGACGCCATAGGGCCAGTAGCCGCGCCCGCCCAGCAGGCGCAGCACCACCAGGCGCGCGTTGGCCACGACCCGGTCGGCGTAGAGGTCGACGGACATCGGGTGGGCAAGCTGCAGCAGGTTGGCCAGCCGCACCGTCGGGGCATCGTCGGGCAGGCGGGCCTGCGCCCGGGCGAGACAGGCAAGCTCGCTGTCGGCCGCCGACAGGAACACGATCTGGCCCGGCGTCTGGTCGAGATCGACCGCCACGTCCACATCGGCGGTCGTCGCCTCGAGCGTGCTCAGCAGGTGCATGCGGGCGGCGCCTTCAGGTCCAGCGGCAGCCCGGCGGCGACGAAGCGGACCCAGTCTGCTGCCTGCGCCAGTCGCTGATGCAGCCGGCCGGCATGATCGACGAAGGCACGGCTGAGCGCATCGAGCGGCACGATCCCGAGACCGACCTCGTTGGAGACCAGCACCACCGGCCCGGTCGCCGCCGCCAGCGCCGCCAGCAGCTGGTCGCCCTCGGCCTCCGGATTGCGGTCGGCCAGCAACACGTTGGTGAGCCAGAGGGTCAGGCAGTCGACCAGAATGGCGCGCTCCGGACCGGTGTGCGTCGCAATGGCCGCCGCCAGCTCCAGCGGTGCCTCGACGGTGAGCCAGGCGGCGCTGCGGCGGTCGCGGTGGTGGCGGATACGCTGCCGCATCTCACCGTCCAACGCCTGCGCGGTGGCGATGTAGACAAGCTGCAGGCCCGACGCCACGACCAGCGATTCGGCGTGCGCGCTCTTGCCGGAGCGGGCACCGCCGAGCACGAGGGTCAAGGACGGCAGGCTGGCGCTCAAGGGAAGGCTTCCAGGTGGCGGGGATCGGGTGGCAGGTAGGAGCAGCGAGGGCCATGCCTGTCAATCTCCGGCTGCCGAGGTTGACTGTTGCTGTCCAAACGGCAAATTCCCCGCACGCGGCTGACGCTGACCGATGGCGCTCAATGCTCCGGGGAAACGATGCTCGATCCTGATCTCATCTCGCAACTGACCGTCCTGATGAGCGTCGTGCTCATCGACATCGTCCTGGCGGGCGACAATGCGGTCGTGGTCGGCACCGCGGCGGCTGGCCTGCCGCCGGCGCAGCAGCGACGGGTCATCATCATCGGTGCCGCATTGGCGTTGGTGGCGCGGGTCATCTTCGCGCTGGTGGCGACGCAGCTGCTGGCGATCATCGGCCTGCTGTTCGCGGGCGGGCTGCTGCTGCTCTGGGTGGCGTGGAAGATCTGGCGCGAGCTGCACTCGAACCACGGGGACCAGGGCGAACAGGCAGGCAAGGCCGTGGTGCCCAAGACGATGGGCTCGGCCATCATGCAGGTCGCCATCGCGGACATCTCGATGTCGCTGGACAATGTGCTGGCCGTGGCCGGTGCCGCCCGCGACCACCCGCGCATCATGATTTTCGGCCTGCTCCTATCGATCGCCTTGATGGCCGTGGCGGCGCAGCTCATCGCCCGGCTGATCGATCGCCATCGCTGGATCGCCTATGTCGGCCTCGTCATCGTGCTCGTGGTCGCCGGCAAGATGATCTACGAGGGCGCGCACGAGATCTTCGCCGCCGTCAACAGCACCACCTGAACAGGCGGCGCCCGAAGGCGCCGCCGTCCGATCAGGCGGCGGCGCGGATGCCGGCCGCCTGCACCTCGTCGCCGACGAACGGCATGAAGCGCGCGAAATTGGCCTCGAAGCGGGCGGCCAGCTGCCGGGCCGCCTGATCGTAGGCGCTCTTGTCGGCCCAGGTCGTGCGCGGGTCGAGCAGCTGCGGATCCACGCCGGGGCAGGCCTGCGGCATGTGCAGGCCGAACACCGGATGCACCTTCATCGGGGCCTGCTCCAGGGTGCCGTCGAGGGCTGCGTTCAGCAGCGCCCGCGTCGCCTTGATCGGCATGCGCCGGCCGGTGCCATAGGCGCCGCCGGTCCAGCCGGTGTTCAGCAGCCAGCATTTCGCCCGGTGGCGCAGCATCAGGTCGCCCAGCATCTCCGCGTAGACGCTGGGGTGACGCGGCAGGAACGGGGCGCCGAAGCAGGTCGAGAACACGGCCTGCGGGGCCGTGACACCACGCTCCGTGCCGGCGAGCTTGGCGGTGTAGCCGGAGAGGAAGTGGTACATCGCCTGCTCGGCGGTGAGCAGGCTGATCGGCGGCAGCACGCCGAAGGCGTCGGCCGTCAGCATCACGATGTGGTTGGGGTGGCCCGCCCGGCCGGTGGCGCTGGCGTTGGGGATGAAGTTCAGCGGGTAGCAGCTGCGCGTGTTCTCGGTCAGGCTGTCGTCGTCGAACAGCGGCGCCAGCGTCGCCGGGTCGAGCCGCACGTTCTCCAACACGGCGCCGAACCGCGACGAGGCGGCGTGGATCTCGGGCTCGGCCTGCGGATCGAGGCGCACCACCTTGGCGTAGCAGCCACCCTCGAAGTTGAACACGCCGTCCGGCCCCCAGCCATGCTCGTCGTCGCCGATGAGCGTGCGGCCGGGATCGGCGGACAGCGTCGTCTTGCCGGTGCCGGAGAGGCCGAAGAACGCCGCGGCATGGCCATCGGCGTCGACGTTGGCCGAGCAGTGCATCGGCAGCACGCCGGCGTCAGGCAGGAGGTAGTTGAGGATGGTGAACACCGACTTCTTGATCTCGCCGGCGTAGGCGGTGCCGGCGATCAGGACCAGGCGGTGGCGGAAATCGACGGCGATGACGGTCGACGAATTGGTGCCGTCGATGGCCGGGTCGGCATCGAGGCTCGGCAGCTGCAGCACCACCCAATCGGGCTCGTAGCCCGCCAGCTGGTCCGGCGCCGGCCGGATCAGCATGTTCCGCGCGAAGAGATTATGCCACGCCTGCTCGGTGACGACCCTCACCTTGAGCTGATGCTTCGGGTCGGCGCCCGCGTGCAGGTCCTGCACGAACAGCTCGCGCCCGGCGATATGGGCCACGGCCCGCTCGACGAGGCCGGCGAAGCGCCCGGGCTCGAGCGCCTGGTTGGTCGTGCCCCAGTCGATCGTCTTCTCGAGCTCGGGATAGGCCACGAAGAACTTGTCGTTGGGCGAGCGGCCGGTGAACTTGCCGGTCGTGGCGACGATGGATCCGTCGGCGCTGAGGCGAGCCTCGTCGCGCCGCAGCGCCTCGGTCACCAGCTGCGCCGGCAGCAGATTGTGCCAGATGCGCCCGGGACGGGCATCCTCGAGCACGCTGCAGCCTACCCCCAGGTCGATGTGACCGTCGATCTTCACTCCGTATCCCCCACTAAGAAAAACCCAAGGAAGCCAGCGCCGAGACGCTGCTCTACAACTCGACACCCCACGCCGCCGTTCCGCCGTGGGGCCTTACGCCGCGCCGCCGTCGGAGCGGGCCCGGCGCGCCAACCGCACCAGTTCCGCCCGCGCCCCGTCCGCATCGTGCACCGGCTGGTCGAACCACAACCGCGCCACGGCCGAGCCCTGGCGCAGGTCGCAGCCTTCCGCATCGATGCCGCTCATCGACCAATTGCCACCGCTGCGGGACAAGAGTCGGGTGGCAAAGAGCTGCACCGCGTCGGCATGGTCGCCATTCATGTGGGCGAGAACATCGCGCTCCTGGTCGGGCAGCGCGCCCAGGCCGGCGGCCGGGAGTAGGACGGCATCGCCTTCGACCCAGTGAATCCGCCCGAATCCGGCCACCAGATGCGCCCGCTCGACGATGACGCGGTAGAGGTTGAAGTCGCGGAAGCCGGCATAGGCGGCAGCGTCCGGGTGACGTGCGACATAGCGCGCGAGCAGCCGCGGGTCCGCCGCGCGCTCGATCCGCCCCTGCACGGTGGCGCGTTCACCGGCCAGCGGCACGGCATGGTCGAGTGTACCGTCGAACAGCAGGGAGACCCGGGCATCGGCCGCCAGGTTCCTGGTGTGGTCGGCCAGATCGGACAGGTACAGCAACGGGCTGGCATCATGGTCCAGGGCCACCATCGCCAGGGAGACGTAGGGCGCGCCCGAGCCCACGGCCAGCGTGCCGAGCCCCACCCTGGTGGAGGCCCGCATCAACCGTCGAATGATGGTACCGTTGTCGCTGGCGCGGTCAGTCATGGCCGCAAAGGCTGTCCATAAGTAAGGTGCGCGTCAAGCATGGGACCATCCGGCATGCCTCTGCGTATGTCCAAAGTGGCCCAACGCTAACGTGAACGCGCGGCACTTACCGCGACGCCATTTGTCACAGCTCGTGCTGTACCCCTGCCGGTGAAGATGGGGGTGCCGCGTGGGCCGCTTGGCGTAGAACTGAAGAGGATAGTCGTGGTCGATCTATTTGCCGCACCGGAGTACGGGGTGCCCGTGACCGTCGCTGACGGCATTTTCTGGCTGCGCGCGCGGCTGCCGCTGGCGCTGAATCATGTCAACCTCTGGCTGTGCGACGATGGCGACGGCTGGACCGTCGTCGACACCGGCTACGGCGATCCGCCGACGCGGCAGCTGTGGGAAGCGGCGCTGGGCGGGCTATTGGCGGGGCGGCCGGTGCACCGGGTGCTGGTGACGCATTTCCACCCCGACCATGTCGGGCAGGCCGGCTGGCTGTGCCACACCACCGGCGCCGAGCTGTGGATGAGCCGTACCGAGTGGCTGCTGTGCCGGGCCCTGGCCCTGGACACCAGCGCGGCCTCGGTCGCGGCCACCGAGGGCTGCTACCGTGCCGCCGACTTGCCCGAGGAGGTGGTCGCCCGTCAGGTCCAGCGCGGCAACGCCTACCGCAAGGTGGTCAGCGAGCCGCCGCCGGTGTTCACCCGCATCGTCGCCGGCCAGACGCTGACGATGGCCGGCAGCCGGTGGGAGGTGCTGATCGGCCAGGGTCACGCTCCCGAGCAGGTCACGCTGTGGTGCGAGGAGCGGAACCTGCTGATCGCGGCCGACCAGATCCTGCCGCGGATCTCGCCGGTGATCGGCGTCTGGCCATCGGAGCCCGAGGCCGGGCCGCTGCACGAGTTCCTGACCTCGCTGGGCCAGTACCGCGCCCTACCCGAGGACTGCCGGGTGCTGCCGTCGCACGGTTTGCCGTTCGAGGGGCTGCACGGCCGGCTGGCGCAGCTAGCCGAGCACCACGCCGAGCGCCTGGAGCGGACG
>JBATRI010000389.1:0-22179 GCA_049292515.1 Geminicoccaceae bacterium | reverse complement strand
GGCGGCCCCCGCTTCGGCGGCGAACGCCCGTGCCGCGTCGGTCTGGGCTCCCGTGGCGGCAACGCGCCACCAGCCGGGCAAAGGCGACGGCGAATAATCGAAGCCTCCACCGGCCGAGGCCGTAGCGGGAGCTCCGGCGCACAATGGCGCCTTGGTATCGATGTGCGCGCTGAAGCCGTCGCTGGCGGCACCGGCCAGGGTCGCGTCCGGTGCTTGCGCCAGGGCGGCGTAGGCCACGGCGGCACCCATGCCGGTGCCCGCCACGATTGGGGTGAGGTAATGGCCGCGTCCGCCTTCGGCCTGGATCCGCCGGCTCACTTCCTCGATGTCGCTGACGAGGTAGAGACAGTCGCGTGCCGTGGCGTCCTGGCGGTCGAGAAACGGCCGCAAGGCGACCGGCGCGACGATCAGGCCCAGTTCGGCCAGCCGCGCAGCAGCTCGATCGAACTCCGGTGTCGGGCCGCCCTCGTCCGAGAACAGGAATACCAGTCCCTGTGGGCTCGTCGGCGGCATCACCAGATCGAGCGGGCCCAGGGTGAGGCCATCCACGCTGGCAGGCGCCGCCCGCGCCGATCCGATGCCGGCAAGGCCGAGGGCGATCGCCAGCGTGACGGCAACCAGTCGGGGCATCGGCGCATCTCCCTGGTAACGGCAACCCTGTGGCCGTCGCTGGTGACAGATTTGGCGGCGTCGCCGGCTGTGCCGGCGTCGACATCATCGCGGCGCTCTGATAGTGCGGCACCGCGCCGAAGTCGCGCATGAAAAGACCGCTGCAGCGTTCGGAAATCTCACATGGCCGCGTCATCCTCTTCCTTGCAGGCATCGCCGGGCTTGAACGGTGGGCCGGCTGCTGAAGGTCCCGGCGGCAGGGTTCGCTCGTTTCTGATGCCCGGCTTGACGCTGCTCCTGTTCCTGGCCGCCGCCTGGGCGATCCATCGCGAGCTTGCCGCCTGGACTTTCGACGACGTCATGGATGCGGTCGGCGCGGTCTCCGCCAACCAGATCGTCCTGGCCGTGCTGACCGCGGGCTTCAGCTACTTCTTCTTGTCCTTCTACGACCCCTTGGCGCTTCGACACCTCGGCCATCCGCTGCCGCTACGGCGCGGCGCCATGGCCTCGTTCGTCGGCTATGCATTCAGCCACACGCTGGGCATGCCTCTGCTCACGGGCGGCGCGGTCCGGTTCCGGCTCTACAGTGCCTGGGGTGTGGCGGCCGGGGACATTGCCGGCATCATCGCCTTCAACAGCCTGACGCTATGGCTGGGCGTCGCCGCGATGCTGGTGTTGGGCGGGCTGATCGCACCCGCCGAGGTCGGCACGGTACTGCGACTACCTGCTTCGGCCGTGGTCGGGTTGGCTTGGAGCCTGGCCCTGCTGCTGCTGGCCTACCCATGGCTCGGCCGGCTGTTCCGGCGCCCGCTGACCGTGGGCGACTGGAGCTTCGCCTGGCCGCAGCCCTCCATCGCTGCGGCCCAGCTCGGGCTGGCCATGATCGACTGGGCCTTGGCCGCGGCTACCTTGTGGATCCTGCTGCCGCCGATCGGGCTGGGCTTTGCGGCGTTTGCCAGTCTCTACACCGTGGCCAGCATCGCCGGCGTGATCAGCCATGTGCCGGCTGGATTGGGCGTGTTCGAGGCGGTGCTGCTGATAGCGCTGCCCGCCGAGGCGCATGCGCCGGGCGTCGCCGCGGCGCTGGTGATCTACCGGCTGATCTACTACGTGCTGCCCATCCTGCTGGCGGCTCTGGTCTTTGCCCTCCAGCAGGCCTACAGCGCCGGGGGTGCTGTCGTGGAGCGGCTGGAGCTGGCGCGCCGCGGCACGCAGCTGATCCTGCCGACCCTGCTGGCAACGCTGGTGTTCATCGGCGGTGTCGTGCTGCTGATCTCCGGCGCCACACCGGCATTGCCCAGGCGATTGGATTGGTTGGGTCCGCTGGCGCCGCTGGCGTTGATCGAGCTGTCGCACTTTTTCGGCAGCCTTGCCGGCTTGGCTCTGCTCGTACTGGCCCTGGGCCTGCGTCGCCGCCTGGACGCCGCGTACTGGGCCACCGTCGGTGTGCTTGCGGCGGGTATCGTCTTCTCCCTGCTCAAGGGGCTGGACTGGGAAGAGGCCCTCTATCTCGCTCTCGTCTTGGCGGCCTTGCTGCCGTCGCACCGGGCCTTTTACCGGAGGAGCCGCCTGAACTCCCAACGGTTCTCCGCCCATTGGCTGCTGGCCATCCTGGCGGTCGTGCTCGGCACAACCTGGCTGGGTTTCTTCTGCTACCGCCATGTCGACTACGCCAACGAGCTTTGGTGGCAGTTCGTGCTGGATGGCGACGCGCCCCGCTTTCTGCGCGCCACTATTGGCGTGGTGGTGGGTGCCATGGTCCTGGCCGGCCTGCAATTGGTGCGCTTTGCACAGCCGCGACCGACGGAGCAGCCGGCGGCCGGTGGCCTGGAGCCGGCGCTCGCGACTTTGGCTCAGGCCGAGGCGCCCCTGGCCAGCGTTTGGCTCGCTGCTCTGGGCGACAAGCGATTTTTGTTCAGCGACAGCGGCCGCAGCTTCATCATGTACGCGGTGCAGGGCCGCAGCTGGATCGCCATGGGTGAACCGGTGGGCTTGGCCGCCGAGCGGCTCGAGCTGCTCTGGCGTTTTCGCGAGCAGTGCGATGCCTGGGGCGGTCGGGCCGTATTCTACGAGATCGGCCCGGCGTCGATGCCCGACCTGGTTGAGCTCGGCCTCACCTTCTACAAGCTGGGCGAGCAGGGTTTCGTGCCACTCACGTCGTTCGACCTGACCGGCTCGGCGCGCTCCGGCCTGCGTCAGTCGCAGCGCCGGGCGCAGCGCGACGGCGCCACCTTCGAGGTCCTGCAACCGGGTACGTTTGACGACTTGATGCCCGAGCTCAAGAGCATTTCCGACGGCTGGCTGAAGAGCAAGCACGCCAGGGAGAAGCGTTTTTCCCTCGGTCGCTTCGACCCGGACTATCTTCGTCGGTTCCCGCTGGCGCTCGTCCGCAAGGAGACGGAGATCGTCGCCTTCGCCAATCTCTGGCCGGCACCCGATCATGGCGATCTGTCGATCGATCTGATGCGCTACCGCGACCGGCGCGTCCATGACGTGATGGAGTATCTGTTCATCGAGCTGATGCTATGGGGTAAGGCGCAAGGCTTCCGTCGGTTCGACCTCGGCATGGCACCCCTCTCGGGTCTGCAGGAGCGTCAGCTGGCACCGTTGTGGACGCGCGCTGGCGCGCTGCTCTTCACCTATGCCGAGACGTTCTACAATTTCGAGGGCCTGCGCCGCTACAAGGAGAAGTTCCGCCCCGTCTGGGAGCCGCGCTACTTGGCGGCGCCGGGCGGGCTGGCGGCAGCGGTGGTGCTGGCCGACGTGACCACGCTGGTGAGCGGCAGCGCCGCCGGCGCGGTGCGGCGTTAAGTTCATGGCTCTGGGTATTGCGATGAGGCAGATGTCGAGGTTGGCAGGCCGGAGCGCGTGCACTAGATAGGGATGCACGTTCCTTTTGGAGAGAACCGATGGGTTTCGCGAGCGGCTGGCACTGGATAATCGTTCTGCTCGTGGTGGTGATCGTGTTCGGCGCCGGCAAGCTGCCGCGTGTCGCAGGCGATCTCGCCAAGGGTATCAAGAACTTCAAAGCTGGACTGAAGGACGACGAGACGTCGCCGACTCCGGTCACCACCACCAACAACAACGACGGTAAGGTCGTCTGAGGTGAGCGGCGCGCCGTCGGCGACGGCCCGTCGGCGCCCCTAGCGCTTCTTGAAGTAGTTGACCACGTAGATCACCACGATCGCGCCCAGGATGGCCGCGATCAGGCTGCCGATGAGGCCGCTGGCGCCTAGCCCGATCAGCCACAGCATCCGGCTGCCGACAAAGCCGCCGATGATGCCCAGAACGACGTTGCCGATGATCGGGCTGTTGCCGATGACGATCGGCTGCGCCTTCATGATGTTCCCCGCCAGCCAGCCGGCAATGCCGGCCACCACCAGGCTGATGATCAACCCGAACATAGCTCACTCCCCGCTCGCGCACCGGAGGCTTCCGGTACCTCGCGGGGCGCACCATAGCCACATCGGCGAAGCGCCTCCAGCATGTGCGACGGTGGCGCCGCTTCCGTGGCGATCGGCTCTCGGTTCGGGTAGAGGGGCAGGCTGATGGCCCGCGCATGCAGGTGCAGCGGCGGCAGCTCCGTCCGCGCCGCTATTGATTTGCCATAAATCGCGTCGCCGACAAGCGGGCAGCCCAGTTCGGCGCAATGGACGCGGATCTGATGCGTGCGGCCGGTGCGAGGACGGCACTCGAGCCAGGTGAGGTCGCCAGCTTGGCCCATGACGCGGTAGTCCGTGACGGCGGTCTGGCCTTCCGGATCCGCCTGCATCCACCAGCCGCGCTGCTCCGAGCGCTTCTTCAGCGCCAGCTCGACGCGGCCTTCGGGCTGCGCGGGGGCGCCATGGACCACGGCCCAATAGACCTTTTCGACCTGTCCGCCGGCGAACAGGCGGCCCAGCTTGGCCAGTGCCTTGCGGTGGCGGCCGAGCACGAGGCAGCCGCTGGTGTCGCGGTCGAGGCGGTGCCCCAGCCCCGGCGGCTGCGGCAGGCCGAAGCGAAGCGCCTCGAAGTAATGCTCGAGGTTCACCCCGCCACCCGGCCCCGCATGCACCGGAATCCCCGATGGCTTATCGATGATCAGTATCAGGCCGTCGCGGAACAGGATCCGATCGACCAGCCAGGTCGGCGAGGGCAGGGTGATGGCGGAAGCCGCATTACTGCGCCCACCTGATGGTCGCCGTGGTGCACTCAAGGGATCGCGGCCTCACCAATATACGCCATCGTATTTCCGATCAGGCGCCGTTCTGGGTCGCTCAGCCAGATCTGCATGCTTCGCTCCCCACACTCGAGCATCCGAGCATACAGACCCGACTGCGTTTGCACCTGCCCACAAACGATGGCCCGGGGTAGGCAGAACCGGGGCTGCGCACTAAATAGGCGCCTGCTGCAATGCAGCAAGAGTGCCATTGCCCGAGGAGAACCGGCGGCCATGATCGAGACCGCTGTCGAGCGCGTGATATTCATGAGTCGCTGGATCATGGCCCCAATCTATCTGGGCCTGATCCTCGTTCTGGGTGTCCTCATGGTCAAGTTCATGGAGGAACTCTACCATTTCGTGCCGCACGTGCTGGAGCTGCGCGAGACCGATGTCATCCTGATGACCCTGACGCTGCTCGACATCAGCCTCGCTGCCAGCCTCGTGCTGATGATGATCTTCTCCGGCTACGAGAACTTCGTCTCCCGGATCGACACCGGCGACAATGACCGGCCGGCCTGGATGGGCAAGCTGGACTTTGGCGGTCTCAAGCTGAAGCTGGTCTCGTCGATCGTCGCCATCTCCGCCATCGACCTGCTCAAGAGCTTCATGAACATCGGCTCCATCTCCAAGGAAGATCTCATGTGGAAGGTGATCACCCACATGGCGTTCGTGTTTTCCGGCCTGCTGCTAGCCCTGATGGATTACATCACCGAGCAGGCGAAGAAGCTCGCTAAGGCTTGAGAGCTGCTCGCTCAGTCGACATTCGGGGCCTCCGGCGTGAGCCAGCCCAGCTGCTGGCCGCCGTCGAGGGTGATCAGCTGGCCGGTCATCGACGGGCTGTCGACGATGAACCGCAATGCTGCCGCGATCTCCGCGGGTGTCGTGCTGCGCTGCAGTGGGGTGGCACGGCAGAGGGCGGCGAACGCGGCGTCGCTCATGCCGGGAGCGGCCAGGGTCGGCCCCGGCCCGATGGCGTTGACCCGTACGCGCGGCGCCAGCTCGCGTGCCAGCACCTGGGTTGCCGCCCACAGCCCGACCTTGGAGATGCTGTAGGACAGGAAGTTGGGGGTCAGGTTCCGCACCCGCTGGTCCAGCATGTTGACGATCAGCCCGTGGCTGGCCTCCGGCAGCTGCCGGACGAAGGCTTGGCTCAGCACGACGGGCGCGCGCAGATTTGCCTCCAGATGCAGGTCCCATGACGGCCTCGAGGCCGTCTGCAGCCGATCCAGGGCGAACGCCGAGGCGTTGTTCACCAGCACGCCCAGGGGACCGAGCGCGTCGGCCGCCTTGGCGACCACGCCCGCCACCTCCTCCTCGCGAGCGAGGTCCGCTTGCACCACCGTGGCCCGCCGGCCCATCGCCTCGATGCGCCGCGCCAGTGCTTCGGCGGCGTCGAGCGACCGATGGCAGTGTAAGGCTACGTCGAAACCGGCATGTGCCATGGCCTCGGCCATGACGGCGCCCAGTCGCTTCGCAGCCCCGGTGATGAGAATCCGCTTGGGTAGCTCGTCCATGCTCCGCCACTCGCCAGCCATGCCCTTTAAGGCCGAGCGACCGTGCCGGATTTGGTGCCACGGTACAAACAGGACGCGCGCCTAGCCGCGAGTTCGATCTGGCTGCGCTCGCGAACCTGTGATTTTCTCCGCCCGGCCAGCCAACAAGCGCAGCGGGGAACCGGGCACATGCAACCATATCTCACCCGGTGGGCCCTCGCGGTGCCACTGCTGCTGGGTCTCGGCAGTGGCCTTCACGCCCAAGAGGTCGAGGTCCCTCCCCAACTCGCCGGCCTGTCCGACAGCGAGGCCAAGGCGCGCATGGCCCTCCTGGAGGAGCGGCTGGATGCGGGCCGCCGCACGGCGCAGGTCTGGCAGTATGGCTGGACCGGTATCTTCGGTGCCGGCGCGATGCTCAGTGCGGCGCAGGCAGTGACCGCCGACGACGGCGATGCGCGCGTCTACAACATCGTGGGTGCCGTAAAATCCGCTGCCGGTGTCGCGCAGATGCTCACGGATCCCCTGCCGGCCCGCCTGGGCGCCGACGCGATGCGGGTCGTGCCCGGCGATACGCCGTACGGCCGCCTGCAACGCGTGGCGCTGGGCGAGCGACAGCTCGTGACCAACGCGACCCGTGCCGATACCCGCTACAGCCTGCGGCGCCATCTCGAAGGGGTGACCACCAACCTGATCGGCGGTGGGGTGATCTATGCCTTCGGCGACAGCAAGGATGCCATGATCTCGGTTCTGTCCGGGATTGCCTTCAGCGAGGCGCAGATCTGGACCCAGCCGTGGCGGGCCACCAGCGACCTCGCCGACTATCGCAACGCCTTTCCCACGACGATCGCCTCGCGCCAGATACAATGGGAGCTGCGGCCGACCCTGCAGGGCGTCGAACTGGCGTTCAAATGGTAGGCGGCCGTCGCGGCGCCTGCAGGTGAAAGCCCGTTCAGCCTCCGGCAATCTCAACTCCAAGCCGCGATCGCCAACGACACTAACATCGGCCGCATAGGCGAATCTGGTGCCGGGAGGGTTGCGCACGGCGGCGGGTCGTGTTTGAAGCCATTGCGCATCTGCCCATGTAGCCGGCAGACGGCGTGCCCAGCAACTGACGGTCGGGACGATACGGCGTGCAGCAGCTCGACGGACAGGATCAGCCTCGGCAACAGCCGATCGCCGGTGACGGCGGGGCCGCCGGCAGCCGACCCATGAAGGTGCTGGTGACGGGTGCGACCGGCTTCATCGGCGAGGCGCTGACGCGTCGGCTGGTAGCCGCTGGCCATCAGGTTCGTGTCCTGGCCCGCCAGCCTGAAAAGGTCACCAAGGCTGGCCTATCGGTCCAGGAAATCCACCAGGGCGATATCACGGACGTGACCGCCATCGGTCGGGCGGTTTCGGGCGCCGAGCTGGTCTACGCGATCGCTGGCACGTTCCGCGAGCCCAGCCTCTCCGACGAGCGCTACCGGGAGGTCAATGTCGCGGCCGTCCGCTATCTGATGGAGGCCGCGAAGCGCAACGGAGTCCGGCGCGTCGTGCATTGCAGCACGGTCGGCATCCATGGCAACGTCGTGGGCGAGCCCGCGACCGAGGCCACCCCGATCCGTCCGGACGGGATTTACGAGACCACCAAGGCCGAAGGCGATCAGCTGGCGCTGAGCTACGCGACGGATGGCTTGGAGACGGTGGTGATTCGCCCGGCACCTGTCTACGGCCCTGGCGACACCCGCTTGGTCAAACTGTTCAAGCTCGCCGGTCGCGACCGTGTGGTCCTGCTCGGCAGCGGCAAGCCGCACTACCACATGATTTACATTGACGACCTCGTCGAGGCGTTCTGTCTGGCCGGAACGACCGCGGGGATCTCCGGTGAGGCGTTCATCATCGCCGGTGCCGAGCGGCCGACGCTCGAGGAGCTGGTGCGTCGGATCGGAAAGATCACCGGCCATCCGAACCAGCAGCTGGTCAAGCTGCCGGCCGGACCACTGCTACTGGCAGGTGACCTGTGCGAGCGCCTCTGCCGTCCGCTCGGTATCAGCCCGCCGATCTATCGCCGCCGAATCGAGTTCTTCGTCAACAACCGCGTCTACGATACGACCAAGGCGGCGACGCGGCTGGGCTTCCGGTCGCAGGTGCCGCTCGACGAGGGATTGACCCGGACCGCGGCCTGGTATCGCGAGCAGGGTCTCATCGCCGGCTGACGCTGCGCCGAGGATATTGCCATGGATGGACCGACCCAATCCTCGCTGCGGTGTGACGACCGCGACGGCGTCGCGCGCCTGACGCTGAACCGGCCGGAGGCGTTCAACAGCCTGTCACGCGATCTGCTCGGCAACCTGGAGCGCGAGCTCGGCCGGATTGCAGCCGACCGGAGCGTCCGGGTGGTCGTGATTGCCGGCAGCGGCAAGGCCTTCTGCGCCGGGCACGACCTCAAGGAAATGGCCGCCGATCTCCGGCCGGAGCCCATTCGTGGCCTGTTCGAGCAATGCTCGCGCGTGATGCTGGGCCTCACCCGCCTGCCGCAGCCCGTGATTGCCAGCGTCCACGGCATCGCTACCGCCGCTGGCTGCCAGCTCGTCGCCGCCTGTGATCTCGCGGTGTGCAGCGACGACAGCCGCTTTGCTACCTCCGGCGTGAAATACGGCCTGTTCTGCTCGACGCCGATGGTGGCGCTGTCGCGCAACGTGCCGCGCAAGGCGGCACTTGAGATGCTGCTGACCGGCGACTTCATCGACGCCGCGGAAGCCTTGCGCCTGGGGCTGGTCAACCAAGTGGTGCCTCCGGCGGCGCTCGACACGGCGGTCGACCACTTGTGCGCGCGACTGACGGACAAGCCGGCCGCGGTGCTGGCCCTGGGAAAGCGCGCGTTTTACCGGCAGCTCGAGCAGGGCCTGGAGCAGGCATATGCCACCACCACCGACGCCATCGTCGAGAACGCGATGGGCATCGACTTTGCCGAGGGCCTCGCGGCCTTTGTCGGCAAGCGCAAGCCGGTCTGGCCCGACGCTGGACTTGCCTGCGACCCCGCCTAGCCCCTATGGTCCGCCGCGTGCCGGCGTAGCTCAATGGTAGAGCATCCGCCTTGTAAGCGGGAGGTTGAAGGTTCAAGTCCTTTCGCCGGCACCATCCATGTGCGGACCAACTTGCATTCGCCTAGCTCGACGAGACAGGTGTCCCCGGTGCGCCCGAAAAGGCTTGGCCCGCACCAAGACCGCCGGTTCCTTCACTGAACTTGCGGTCTTGGTTTGGGCTGCAGGGCTATCGCCCCTAGTGCAAATGGATCACTAGATCAGCATGCTCTCAGGCTTTAGTCCGAGATTACTGATGGCGTACGGTGTTCGACTTGGCGATTCGGCGCTCAGGCCGACCCGCCGACTACTTGACCGGGGGTTAGTAAGGTGGTGGCGTGTCTGCCTCGCCGTCCTGGAAGATGCCGCAATAAGGGTCCTTCGACGCGTACGCCACCTTGTAGAGGGTGACGGCATTGGCCGGGCCGGCGACAAGGGTGCCACCGACGGCGTTGCACGTCCAGGTCGAGGGCGTCGCGCTTTCCTCCGCTGAGGTGCAGTCCCAGTCGATTGGTCGCTTGGCCGAGGGACTGGATACTGTACGGACCCATTCCGAGACGAGTCCCATATGTGCACCCGACCGGAACAGTGGCTGGTAAACGTTCTTCTTGGCGACGACGACCGCTCCATGGGCCACTGCCATGTAATTGTCGCTTTGCTTATAGCCAAAGTTCTGCGTATGCTTCCCTAGAGCATCGTAGACAGTTTGCTTGAGACCGAAGGTGGTAAGATCCGAGTGCTTTTTCACATCGAGCACGATGCGGTCATTGGTGGAATCCACCTTATAGCAGACGGCCTGATCCTTGGCTGCGTGAGCCGGACTCGCCGGGAGCAATGCCGGTGCCGCGACCGCTACTGCAAGCGCGGAGTGCCAGATCTTTGATCTGAGCATCATCTTCTCCTAATGCCTACCGTTTCTACCCAGAATCTGCCGGGCACGGCATCCAGATCTATACTTGAATAACACGGTTGGTTGGAACCGTGTCCCCGCAGACCAAAGTAAGTTAACATGAAGGTGGGCAAATGTCTCAATTTTTGTGAAGTAATAATGGAATTTTGTATAGTAAGCACCTAAGTGAACGCATGATACCGCTTGTTGTAATTGTAAGGTGAAAAAATGAGTCAATGTGGCGTTTGAAGTGTGGCTTATTTCAACGATAGATTGAGAATTTGATATCATGGTGTGCTAATTTGAGCTCAGACGGCGACCTTGCCCTGCCTGGGAGGAACCGTTGGGCGTTCATCCACGGATTGTGACGAGCCCGGTGCGAGGATCTCGCGTCCATCCGCTGCGGCGTGGGCAACGGCTGCAGGTCCGGGAGGATGAGCTGGAATTCTCACGACAAGCCCGCGTGAAACAATCCGGCTGACATCGGACCCATCATGACGACCCGGCAATGGCCCAGCTACGCCGGTCGCACCGACACACACGCTTGCAGGCACCGGATTGGCGACGGCGTCGACGCAGCGCGATGGGGTTCTTCTCTCCACCACCAGCGATCCGATGCCTCGCCTCGGCGGACTATCCTGGTGGTCTGGAGGGTAGGAGGCTGCCGCGAAAGTTACCTCGGAAAGCTGGGACGGTTGTCTTTACCGCACGTGCCTGCCGCAACGACCCGCCCGGGTGTGGCAGATGAAGGGTTGTCGAATGGAATTGAACGCACCATAATTGCACCAGCAAGATAATATCGCCTCACCGCCAGATAGGCCTCGGATACCTATTATCCAGGTCCGGCTCACGGCCTCAAGCGGAGAACTGCTCATGGCAGGCAGCGTTACCAGCCGGCTGAATGCGTTTGGCATTCGGCTGCTGGCCAGCCCTCGCATTAACATTCGCTCATGCACGAAATGCTGTCGCGAGATTGCGAAGATCCAGCCGCAAGCCGTTGTTATTTTGCTGTTCCTGCTGTCCTGCCTTGCCCCTGGCACTGCCGCGGCGGAGCCCGCTACGGTCGCCGGGGTAACGTCCGACGTGGCTACTCCCTACACCGTCGATCCGGCGGCGGCTCCCGAGGCGGTGGCGAAGTTGCAGGCGCTTTCGGGCGAACTGCCCTCCGGCGTTAAGCCGGAACCGTCACGGCTGCGTGCCTGGATCGCCACGCATCTGCACACGCTCGACCGATTGCTGGCCAGTTCGGGTCTGGATCTCGACGACCTCGCGGCGCAGGCGGAGCCGCTCGATCAGCCTTTCAGCGATGGCGTCGGTGGTCCGCTGCTGCCGGCAGTCGGGGCAGGGGTAGTCGAGCAGGTCGCGGATTCGCGCGGTGACATGCTGGATCTCGATCGGGTCCGTCGCGTTCAGGCAGTGCTGCGGGCCGTGCCCTTCTCCCCGCCGATGAGCGAGTACAAGCTGAACAGCGGCTTCGGCTATCGGAAGGATCCACTCAATCGTCGCCGGGCGCTGCATACTGGGCTCGATTTCGGCGGCCCGCGCAATGCACCGGTATTGGCCACCGCCCCTGGCGAGGTGATCGAGGCCGGCCGGGCCGGCGCCTATGGCATCATGGTTGTGGTGGATCATGGCATGGGTCTGCAGACGCGCTATGCCCACCTGAGCAAGTCCATGGTCAGGGTCGGCGACAAGGTGACGATTCATCAGCAGGTCGGCGTCATGGGCCGAACCGGTCGCGCCACCGGGCCGCATCTGCACTACGAGATCCGTCTCGACGGGCGGCCTCTCAATCCGGCA
The DNA here is from genome assembly GCA_049292515.1 of Geminicoccaceae bacterium. Lineage (GTDB taxonomy): Bacteria > Pseudomonadota > Alphaproteobacteria > Geminicoccales > Geminicoccaceae > Benzoatithermus. The sequence continues at coordinate 10,125 of JBATRI010000389.1, read as the reverse complement.
GCGTTCCTCGACGCAGGCGGCCAGTTGGTCCAACTCGCTGGCGGCTGAATTTTGATGCTGAGCGAACGACATCAAAAAGCAGTGTTTTATCAAGAACTTCCAGAGGTATTTTCGAGTCAGTTCTAGAACCGGCTGCATCTCACCCGTAGCTGGCCCGCGTTGAAGCGGTGCTGGAACTGGCCATATCGTCTGCACCCGGGCGATCTGTCCCGGGGTGGTGGATGTGAGGCTGTCTGGATGACAGAAGCAATGGCGCTGGCCCTGCCTATGGGGGCGATGGCGCTTGGGGTGCTGTTCGGCGCCACCATTCAGCGCAGCCATTTTTGCACCATGGGCTGCATCAGCGACGCCGTGTTGTTCGGCAGCTTCCGCCGCCTGCGGATCTGGGCGCTGGCGATCGCCGTGGCGCTGGCCGGCAGCCAGCTGCTGCAAGCCCTTGGGCTAGTCGATCTTGCCGCCACCGCTTACCGGCAGCCTGACCTGTTTTGGCTCGGTGCCATCGTGGGCGGCATCATGTTCGGTTTCGGGATGGTGCTGGCTGGTGGCTGTGCCAGCCGCAATCTGGCACGATTGGGTGGCGGTAGCCTGAAGGCGCTGGTGACGCTGTTGGTCATGGGTGTGGTCGCCTACGCCACCACGTTTGGGGTATTGGCACCTTTGTACCGGGCGCTGCGCGCGATCGGCGTCGCCGATCTGGGCCGCGCGGGTGTTGGCGACCAGGGCCTGCCCGCGTTGCTGGCAGGGCTGACCGACGTTCCTTCCGGCTGGTGGGCCATCCTCATCACGCTGGCAGTCGCCATAACCCTATTGCTGTTCTGCTTTCGCGATGTCGCCTTTCGCCGAGCTCGAGGTGACATCGTCACCGGTCTGGTGCTGGGTGCCCTCGTGCCGGCCGGATGGCTGCTCACTGGCTGGCTGTTCGCTGCTCCGTCGGCACCTGCTCCGGCGCAGTCGATCACCTTCGTCGGACCCGTCGGTGGCGCCGTGCACTATGTCATGACCGGCGGCGCCGGATTGGACTTCGGTGTGGCGCTCGTCATCGGCACCGTCGCCGGTGCGCTGGCGGTGGCGCTGCAGCGACGGCAGTTTCGGTTCGAGGGGTTCGTGTCCCGGGACGACATGGTGCGCCACCTGCTGGGCGGAGCGTTGATGGGCTGCGGGGGCAGCTTGGCGCTGGGCTGCACGATCGGCCAGGGGCTCACCGGCGTGTCCACCTTGAGCATCGGCTCGTGGCTGGCACTGGCCTCGATCATGGCTGGTGGCTGGTGGGGCGTGAAGTTTCTTGAAACCGGCCGTCTGCTTCCTCGGTTTCGGCGGAGGCAACCGGCTACGGTGACCGCTGGCGGCATCCGCACCGGCTGAGATCGGCTCCAGCGGATCCGGGCATCGCCCCAAAGTTTATGCCACACGCCCCCGACAACTGTGTGTTGCGAGGCGCTCGGACTAGGTTCATGAGGGAACGGCAAGTCGGACGTCTAGTTCCAGCATGTCAGCGGTCGCGGCTCCCCGCGTTGCCACTGGCAGGAGCGTCATATGAATCTAGAAAAGCTCCAGGATAATACGCGCAGAGCCAGCGGCCTTCTCAAGGCCATGAGCAACGAGCATCGGCTGCTCATTCTTTGTCAACTGGAAGGGGGCGAAAAGTCCGTGGGCGAGCTGGTCCGCCTCGTCGGCCTCAGCCAGTCCGCCCTGTCCCAGCACCTCGCCCGCCTGCGCCGCGACAGCCTGGTCCGCACCCGTCGCGAGGCACAGACGATCTTCTATTCGGTGGCCTCTCGCGAGGCGCTCGTGCTGCTGGAACAGCTCCACCAGCTCTACTGCGCCGAGCAGGCCGAACCGCGTGCCGACGGAGCCGTCCGTCGGGTAGTGGCGTCGGCTCATCCGTGAGCCGTATTTGGCGATGCCGCGGCGGAAGATAGGCCTACCGCTGCAGCTGCGGCGCGCATGGCAGCAGACGACTCGCGGCCTCGTCGTTGCCGCGCTTGGGCTTTGGCTGAGCGTCGTGCCCAGTGCCCCGGCTCCGGCCGAATTCGTCTACGACCTCTCGTCCCGTCTGATCGCGATTACGACCGCCTTTGCCGGCACCCAGGTGCTGCTTTATGGTGCGGCGCCGCAGGCCAGTGGTGCGATCGCGGTCATCGTCCGTGGTCCCGCCCGCGACACGACGGTGCGGCGCAAGAGCCGGGTCGGGCCGATCTGGTTGAACACCAGTGCGGTCGAGTTCCGGTCGGTGCCGAGCTTTTATGCGGTGGCGGCGAGCGCCCCGCTCGACGAGCTGGCCGGGCCGGGTGCGTTGGCCCGGCACGAGATCGGCGCCGAACGGCTGCGCTTGATTCCGACCGATGCCAATGCCAGTTCTGTCGAAGATCTCGAGTCCTTCCGGGCAGCATTGGTCCGCAACCGGCAGCGGGTCGGCCTGTTTTCCGCCGCGCCCGGCACGGTGAGCTTTTTGGGTGAGACCTTGTTCCGAACCCGCATCGTCTTTCCCGCCAACGTCGTCCCGGGAGACTATCAGGTGCAGGTGCTGCAGTTCGCGGACGGCGAGGTCACCGGTGCGCAGAGCAGCACGCTCGAGATCTCGAAAATGGGCATCGAGGCCGATCTCTATGACTTCTCGCTGCATCGGCCGGCGCTGTACGCACTGGCTTCGATCGTGCTGGCCCTCGCCGCCGGCTGGGGTGCCAACGCGATGTTCCGCAGGGCATGACGCATGAGTGAGGAACCCGCCCCGTCAGCAGCTCCCGGCGAAAGCGCAGCCATGGTGCGCACGTTCCTGGTGGTCGTCGATGAGACCGAGGAGATGCGCAATGCGCTGCGCTATGCCTGCAGGCGGGCACAGCATACCAATGGTCGGGTGGCCCTGCTGAACGTGGTCGAAACCGGCGAGTTCCAGCATTGGCTGGGTGTCGGGCGGGTCATGGAACAGGAGGCCCGGACCCAGGCCGAGCAGCGGATGCAGACCCTGGCCACCGAAGTGTTCGACCAGACCAGGCTGATGCCGGTCGTCCATATCCGCGAGGGCAAGCGTGCCGAGGAGGTGGTGGCGCTGCTGCAGGAGGACCCGTCGATCTCGCTTCTGGTCCTGGCCACGGCTAGTGGAGCAAGCAATCCCGGGCCGCTCGTGACCTACCTGCTCGGCCATTTCGGCGGTCGTATTCGCATCCCTATCACCCTGGTCCCGGGCGAGCTGTCGGTCCAGGAGATCGACGCCGTCAGCTGAGGGCACGACGTCACAGCGACGGGTCTTGCCCGTCGACGCTCAGGATGGGGACGTAGAGATCCGGCCGGCGGTCGCGGAAGATCCCCCACGCCGCCCGGGCCTGGGCCAAGGCATCCAGATCGAAGGACGCCGTGCGGACGGCGTCGCCCGAGGCCGGCGCCTGCTCGACGATCTCGCCGGCCCCGTCGGTGATGAACGAGCTGCCGTAAAACTCCACGCTGCAGCTGTCGCCGTGCTCGACACCGACCCTGTTGGCGGCGATCACCGGCACCATGTTGGCCCCGGCATGCCCCTGCATGACGCGCTGCCAGTGCCCCCTGCTGCTGTAGGTCGGCGCCTGTGGCTCGGAACCGATGGCGGTCGGGTAGAGCAACAGCTCGGCACCCATCAGCACCATGACCCGCGCCGCCTCGGGGAACCACTGGTCCCAGCAGATGCCGACGCCGATGCAGCCGAACTTGGTCTGCCAGGTACGAAAGCCGGTATCGCCGGGGTTGAAGTAGTACTTTTCCTGATAACCGGGGCCATCGGGGATATGGCCTTTGCGATAGAGGCCCAGCACCTTGCCGTCGGCGTCGATCATCGCCATCGAATTGAAGTAGGCGTTGTTGGCGCGCTCGAAGAAGCTGATCGGCAGCACCACGCGCAGCTCGGCGGCCAAGCGGCTCATCCTCGCCACCAGCGGGTGGCCCTCGATCGGCTGGGCCAGGGCGAAGTAGCGGGCGGACTGATCCTTCGGGAAATAGGGGCTCTCGAACAGCTCCTGGAGCTGAATGATGGAGGCTCCCCGCGCCGCCGCCTCGCGCACGAGGGCCTCGGCCCGCGCCACATTGCGATCCCGGTCCCAGTCGCACGCCATCTGCGTGGTCGCTACCGTGACGTCCCGCATCCGTCCCGTTCTCCTAAGCCGGCCGCACTATGCGATGGGCATCGCCTCGGTTGCAAGGCTGCGAGCGCGCGGTTGTCATCGTCGTGCCACGCCCAGGTAATGGTAGGTCAGCAGCCGCGGCCCGGGGATCAGGTGCCCGGTCTCGAGTTCATCAAGCGTGAATCCGGCCCGCTCCAGCAATCGATCCGTGCGTCGGTCGAGCCTGCAGCCGCCGGCGAGGCGGCACCAGATCGGGCTCAGGCGGCGCTGCCAGCGGGCCAGCTGCGGCGCAGGTGCCAGGCCATGCTCGACGAAATGCACCCGACCACCCGGCACCAGCACGCGGTACGCTTCGCGCAAGGTCGCCATGGGGTCGGGGATCGAGCACAGCGACCAGGTGACGATGACGGTGTCGATGCTGGCATCGGCAAGTGGCAGGTGCTCAGCCGATTGCTCCAGCAGGCGTACCGGAAACGGCAGCCAGCTCGTCACGCGACGAGCCTGCGCCAGCAGATACGGCGACGGATCGACGGCTTGCAAGTCCATGACTTCGCGGCCGTAGAGCGGCAGGTTGGGGCCGGCGCCGATGCCGATCTCCAGGACCCGGCCGCTGGCGCCGCGGACCACGCGCTCCCGCAGGGGCAGCAACACCTTGTCGGCCATGATCTTGTGGATGAGGCGCGGCACGATCACGCCCGAATAGAGGCCCAAATGCACCTCCGGCGGAGCGGCAAGGGTATGAGGCAAACAACACGCTTTATCGCAATATGGCAATCGGCGGCGAGAAGGGGAGTTCCATTGCCGCCCGCCGGTGGCTCGCTTAGATGGGAGCATTGATCTTTGGGGAGGCTGGGCGTGAGCGTCGAAGTGATCCGCGCGTACTATGAAGCATTTAACCGGGGCGATCGCGGGGCGATGCTGGCACTCCTGACCGAGGACGTTGCCCACGACATCAATCAGGGCGCCCGGGAGACTGGTCGGGACGCTTTTGGACGGTTCCTCGTCCACATGGACCGCTGCTACCGCGAGCAGCTGCACGACATCGTCGTGATGTGCAGCGCCGACGGGTGGCGCGGGGCCGCCGAGTTCGTGGTCGAAGGGACCTACCTAGCCACCGATGCCGGCCTGCCACCGGCACAGGGGCAGACCTATCGCCTGCCGGCCGGCACGTTCTTCGAGCTGCGCGATGGCCGCATCGCTCGCGTCACGACCTACTACAATCTGGCCGACTGGAGCGCGCAGGTCGGCGGCGCGGCGTGAGCGGGGTTCGGCTCGAGCGGCTCACCGGCGAGCGGCTCAAGGAGCTGCTCCCCGAGCTGGCGCGGTTGCGGATCGCCGTCTTTCGCGCGTTTCCCTACCTCTATGACGGCTCGCTCGACTACGAGGAGCGCTACCTGCGCACCTATGCCGCCACGGCGGACAGCGTTGTCGTCGGCGCCTTCGACGGCAAGCGGGTCGTCGGCGCCTCGACGGGGCTGCCGCTCGCCGCCGAGCCCGAGGCCCTGACCCGGCCGTTCACGCAGCATGGCTATGCGGTGGGCGACGTGTTCTATTTCGGCGAGTCGGTCCTGCTTGAGGAGTATCGCGGCGGTGGCATCGGCGTCGGCTTTTTCGCCGAGCGTGAGGCCCATGCGCGGGCGCTGGGCCGCTTCCGGCACGCGGCGTTCTGCGCCGTGATGCGGCCGGCCGACCATCCGTGCCGGCCGCAGGGTTATGTCCCGCTGGATGCATTCTGGCGCAAGCGCGGCTTCGCGGCGGTCCCCGGCCTCGTCGGGCAGATCGCCTGGCGCGACCTGGACGAGGCCGGGGAGAGCGTGAAGCCGATGCAGTTCTGGCTCAAGGATCTGCCTGCATGACCCAGCGTCGGTTCAAGCTCGCTGCCGCGCAGTATCCGATCGACTGGCTGGACGGGTGGTCGGCCTATGTCCGCAAGGTGACGGATTGGGTCGAGGCCGCCGCGCGTGAAGGTGCCCGTCTGCTGGTGTTCCCCGAATATGCCGGCATGGAGCTGGCCTCGCTTTTTCCCGCCCCGATCCCGGGCGATCTCCACCGGCAACTCGTGGCCGTGGCCTCGCTCGAGGAGCAGGTCGTCGAGCTGCACCGGCAGCTCGCCCGCCATCACAGCGTCTACATCCTGGGCGGCAGCCTGCCGGTGGCGGCTGGTTCCGGCCGCCACCACAATCGCGCCTGGCTCTACGGCCCCGACGGCGGCACGGCAGCGCAGGACAAGGTCATGATGACCTGCTTCGAGCGCGATCCATGGGGGGTCTCCGGTGGCACCGAGCTGCGCCTGTTCGACACCGCGCTCGGCCGTCTCGGTGTCTGCATCTGCTACGATTTGGAATTCCCGCTCCTGGCGCGCCGGCTGGCGGAGGCCGGCGCCGAGCTGATCCTGGCGCCGTCCTGTACGGAGACCTTGCGCGGCTACTGGCGGGTGCGGGTGGGCGGTCAGGCGCGCGCGCTCGAGAACCAGCTCGTGGTCGTCCAGGCGCCGCTCGTGGGCGAAGCCCCCTGGTCACCCGCCGTCGACGTCAACCGGGGTGCCGTGGGCGTGTACGGCCCGCCCGACCTGGGCTTTCCCGATGACGGCGTCCTGATGCTGGGCGAGCTGGACCGCCCCTCGTGGGTATATGCCGACCTCGACCTCGATCTGGTGCCCGAGGTTCGTGCCGCCGGCGCCGTGCGCAATCACGCGCACTGGCCGGAGCAGACCGTGGTCCACACCGTCGACCTCGCCACCGCCACGCTCTAGGAACCGAGTGTTCTGACGGCGTCGGGCTGATCCGCCCGGGCCTGCGAACCTGTCCGGCCCTATCCAATCCCAGGCTGGTCAGCCGAACCACCCGGACCACAGTTGACTCGGTCCCGTCGCTATGACAGCAAGTAGAGTGCTGCTGGTTGGCGGAACACGTGATCGATCGTATGGTCGACTTCAAATAGTATGCGATCGAATGCCTGACGCTTTGAAGTGTAGATGGATCTACCGTCCAAAAGGAGCGGAAAAATGCCGGGACGCTTTGTAGTTCTAACTGCGGTCTTCACGTTGCTTTCGGTTGCCGTATCGCGACCGGCCCAGGCGCAGTGGGCCTTGCCCTGGTGCTTCACGATGGCGCCATTCACCGACGTCTTCGTGATGTACGCCAAGGTCATCGGAGGTGGCCAGCGTGGCGGGCCCGGTCGCGACCTGATCGGCAACCGGGCGCTGTCGGTCAGCGTTTTTCCGAGCGGCGGCATACTGCATGTCGGCGGCACGATCTTGCCGAAGCTGGGGTACGTGCCCGTCTTCTTCGGTGGAACGATTGATCCCGGCACCGGCACCGGCACGGGACAGTGCTTTGCCCCTACGCTGGCCGACTGCGGCAACTTCACCTTCCAACGCATCACCTGCCCAGCTGCGCCGGCATCGGTGGCGACGATGCAGGCGCTGACATCATCTGGCCGCGCCATGGGCGAAGTGATGGCCGCCGAATGAGCGCGAGGACGGGCGCCGCCGGGCGGGTGCAGAGCCCGCCCGTCATCGTCACTGGGCCAGCATGATGTGCCGCGCCACGGTGTAGTCCTCAAGCGCGTACATCGACAGATCCTTGCCGTAGCCCGAGCGCTTGAAGCCGCCGTGCGGCATCTCGCTGCACAGCATGAAGTGGGTGTTGATCCAGGTGCACCCGTACTGCAGGGCCGCGGCGGTCTGCATCGCCTTGCCGACGTCCTTGGTCCAGACCGAGCTGGCGAGGCCGTAGTCGCTGTCGTTGGCCCAGCTGATCGCCTCATCGGTGTCGGCGAAGCGCGTGACCGACACGACCGGCCCGAACACCTCCCTGCGCACGATCTCGTCCTCCTGCAGCGCTCCGGCGACGACCGTGGGCTCGTAGAAGAAGCCGTTGCCGGAGCCGGCCTTGCCCCCGGCGACGATCTCCATGTGGCCGGCGGCACGGGCACGGTCGACGAAGCCGGCGACGCGCTCGCGCTGCCGACCGGTGATGAGCGGGCCGATATCCATGTCGGCCCCGCTGGGCTCGCCCCACTGGATCGAGGCGGCAGCAGCCCCGAGGTCGGCCACCAGCCGGTCGTGAATGCTGCCCTGGGCATAGATCCGGCAGGCCGCCGTGCAGTCCTGGCCGGCATTGTAGAAGCCGAACACCTTGAGGCCGGCGATCACCGAGTCGAGGTCGGCATCGTCGTAGACGATCACCGGCGCCTTGCCGCCGAGCTCGAGATGGGTCCGCTTGGTCGAGGGGGCGGCCGCCGCCAGGACCTTGGTGCCGGCCTCCGGGCTGCCAGTGAGCGAGACCATGCGCACGCGCGGATGACCGACCAGCGGCGCGCCGACTGACTCGCCACGGCCGGCCACGACGTTGACGACCCCCGGCGGGTAGACCGAAGCCAGGATCTCGGCGAACTCGAGCGTGCTGAGCGGCGTCTGCTCGGACGGCTTCAGGATCACGGTGTTGCCGGCGGCCAGGGCCGGCGCCAGCTTCCAGGCCGCCATCATCAGCGGGTAGTTCCAGGGGGCCACGGACGCCACCACGCCCACGGGATCGCGCCGGATCATGCTGGTGAGGCCGGGCAGATACTCGCCGGCGGCCAGCGCCGGCACGCAGCGCGCCGCTCCGGCAAAGAAGCGAAAGCAGTCGACGATCGCCGGTAGCTCGTCGCCCAGCGCCCGGGCCGGCGGCTTGCCGGTGTTCAGCGATTCGAGTGCCGCGAACGCTTCCGCCCGCTGCTCCAGCAGGTCCGCCACCTTGAGCAGCATGAGCGAGCGCTCCTGCGGCGTCGTCCGCGCCCACTTCGGAAAGGCCGTGTCGGCCGCGGCCACGGCCGCCTCGATCTGCGACAACGACGCCTCGGGCACGGTGGCGATCTGCTCGCCGGTGGCGGGGTTGACGATCGCCTCCTCGGCACCCTCGCCGGTGACGAAGACGCCGTTGATCAACAGGTCGGTCTGCATGTCATGTCCTTCCGGTACCCGACCCCGAATCTGCCAGCCGGGTCGCGCGGCCGCAAGGGAAGCCGACGACGGCATGCGGCCCGGTGGTGTCGATCAGGCTGGCAAGGCGGCCGCTTGGGTTCGGACGTGCGCGGCGGCCCGTCGGCTTGGATCATCCACCCTGGCCGCCTGGGTTCGAATGTACGCGGCGGTGCGCCGGGTTCGGACGTGCAACGCTGCTTGCCCGGGTTCGATCGTGCATGCCGGTCGCTTGGGTTCGAACGTGCATGGCTGGCCGCGTGGGGTGATCTGGCGGGTTCGCTCCTGCCGTTGCGGCCTCGGGTTCGGGCGTGCTCGGGCGGGGCGGCCCTGGCTGCCGGCACGGGAGCGGTTCGTCGGGTTCGTGCGTGCATGCCGGTCGCTTGGGTTCAAACGTGCATGGCTGACCGTGTGAGGGCGGTTCGGCGGGTTCGATCGTGCCGTTGCGGCCTCGGGTTCGGGCGTGCAGAATTCTGACCGGCGACCATATGGCAGCCGCGGGAGATACTGGTGGTTGCAGGGCCGCCCGTCGGGTCCGGGAATCAATGCGGTTCTCTGTAGCATGGGGCAGGGTCTCCAGCGACGGATATAGGCGAATGATCCTATCGCAAACGTCCATGCCCGCATAGCTCGTCATGGTCACCCTCACGCTGTCGCAGGCCGGAAAGTGACCGTCTTGGGACGATCACGCCATGTTCCCGACATTGCGCGGAGGATGGGGCCTCGGCCCTGGCGGGTACCACCACCCCAATCCCGCTGCTAAGGTCACTGCCACCATGTCCGAACATCGTGTGGGTGCCATGACCTATCTTGCCACGGGCTTTCGCGATGCCGATCGGGCCGGTGAGGTCGGCAAGCTGGTCGACTGTCTCGCGTTCATGGATGCCATGCCGTGCTTCGATCGGTACAAGGAGCGGTCGATCGATGCGCTCTGCCTGACGGGCACGGCGAGCGCCGTCGACTTCTGCTGCGGGCTCGGCTTCGACCTCCGGCGCATGCGGCGCCGCGCTGGCCGGGGCGAGCTGGTTGGCCTGGACAGCAGCGGCGCCCTGGTAGCCCGCGCGCTGCAGGAGT
>JBATRI010000388.1:0-2448 GCA_049292515.1 Geminicoccaceae bacterium | reverse complement strand
CGCTTGACCGCTGCCGCCTTGAACTCGGCCGTGAACCGACGCCGGGTTCCCCTCTCGGCCATACTGCCCTCCTCGAGTGTTCAGGGTTCGTTAGCAAACCCTCCACTCCCAGGGGGCAAGTCCAATCGAGCAGGCGCTGGCCATCCCGATGAAGCGGTTTGACAGGCCGATACTCGGATTTCTGTCGCGCCAAGAGATGCAGGCGATCCTCGAGGCGCCGGATCCTCGAACCTGGGCGGGCCAACGGGACCGAGCGCTCTTCACCCTGATGTACAATACCGGCGCGCGAGTGTCGGAAGTCATCGGCCTGCGGGTCGGCGACGTCTTCATCGACGGTACAATGGCTGCGCACCTCCGCGGCAAGGGGCGCAAGGAACGAAGCGTGCCGCTCTGGCGATCAACCGCGTCGCTGATCCGGGGCTGGAAACACCGGCTGGAGGGCGCCGGCGATGACAAGTTCCTGTTCCCCAGCCGGGGCGGAGAACGGATGGCGCGTTCGAACGTCACCCAACGCCTCGACCTGGCCGTCTCGGCTGCCGCGGAGCGTCACCCTCAACTCGCGCGGCGCTCGATATCGCCGCATACGATCCGCCACACGACGGCGATGCATCTCCTGCAGTCCGGCGTCGACATCACCGTGATCGCCCTCTGGCTGGGCCACGAGAGCCCCGCCACGACGCACATGTACCTCGAGGCCGATCTCTCGATGAAGGAGCGCACCCTCGACCGCCTGCAACCGCTCGGAGCGAACCCCGGCCGGTATCGGCCGCCGGACCAGCTGATGCGGTTCCTTCAGAGCCTCTAAATTATGCGCAGTTCGTCGTGCTGGAAATTGCTGGCACGTCAGCCCTGCAGGCGCCTCCCTTCGCGAACTGCGCATAATCACGCGGTGTGCATAATTTCTTTTATGCAGAGGTCTGCATAACAAGAAGTCATGGCTCTTCGCTGGTTCGGATCGCGGCGGAGCCAGGGCTGCCTTCATGTACACACTGATCGCCACCGCCAAACTTAACGATATCGACCCTCAAGCTTGGCTGGCCGACGTCCTCGAGCGCATCGCCGACCTGCCCGTGTCACGCCTACCAGAACTCCTGCCTTGGAACTGGCAGCCGACGGTCTTCAATCGCAAGGCCGCCTAAGCACACACAAGCCAACCTCGATCGTCCAGAGCCAAGGCCGCGGTGCTCGCCGGAGGATTACGTTGATGTAGAGCCGAGCGAGGGCGAATGCTGATCGGCTACATGCGTGTGTCGACGGGCGAGCAAAGCCTCGACCTCCAACATGACGCGCTCGCGCGCGTCGGGTGCGAGCGCGTCAACATGTTCGGCCTCTATGCCTTCACCCTGCCCGAGGCCGTCGCACGGGGTGAGCTCAGGCCTCTGCGCGACCCGAGAACAGCCGGGCCGGACGAGCCGGGAGCAAGGGCTTGTGTCGGTTTTCTGCTCCGCTGCTACTCAGACCCCGAGCCCTGGTGGAAGGTGCTGCGCTCACTGGCCCTGAAAGGGCGTCGCTTCGAAGGCTGGGCCGAAATCGAGAACGCCATCGCATGTGCCACGGCCTACTGGAACGACCACAGGCATCCGTTCATTTGGGGCCGCCGGCGCCGCCATCGTTAGTCTCAACGTTTCGGCATTGCAGCCGTCCCAAATCTCACACTGATTTAGCGGATGCACCACTAAGCGGGACGAAGCGCGAACCTCAGGCGGCGTCGGCGAGAGCGTGAGGGCTGCCGCATTCCCGCCCCGTAGCTTCCTGGACATCTCGTGCGGCCTCCCGCCGGAACTTCTCCCGGCTGCTCGGACCGGCCGGTTCGACGTGGCAGGCTCACCCCTGCCTGCAGGGGCCGGACGGTTGTAGGACGATGTTGCCGCTGTCCACGACTCGCTGGCCGTAGGGCAGGATGCAGTGCGTGCCCTGGTTCAGCGCACAAGTGTCGGCCTCCTCGCCGATCGAGAGCAGCGAGGCCACGCAGATCGGGCGGTCGCCCTGCCGCTCCTCGGGCTCGGTGAGGCGGTTGCCGATCTGCCGGGTCGTGCGGGCCAGGACGAATCCGTCGGCGAAATAGGGGAACGTGCCGGGCTCGATCTCGACCTGATTGTGCGAGAAATCGACGTCCTGGAACCCCCAGACCAGCACGGCCGCGAGGATCGGGCGCTCGGTGTCGAGCTGCGCTGGGCCCTCCATCTCGATCTGGTTGCCGGTGACGAGGATCCGCCCCGGTGTGGTCGCGAGCGGCGCCTGCTCCTGCAGCATCCGCACGACCGGCAGCGACGGCGCGTCGAGGGTGGGATCGGCCGAATCGGCGGCTGCCTGCAGGACCTTCTCGACGAAGGGCTGCAGCTCGCGCCCGCCGATCAGGACGACCGAGGCGAGGTCGCGCACGGAAAGCTGCGCGCCGCCCGCCCCGCGAGCGGTGCCGCGCTGGGCGGTCAGCGTGTTGCCCTGCAC
>JBATRI010000387.1:0-4150 GCA_049292515.1 Geminicoccaceae bacterium | reverse complement strand
GTGCAGGTCGAGGCGACCCTGTCGGCGTGCCGGGCGGCGTGGCGGACGAAATCGGCCAGGGCAGGTGCGGGTGCCTCCATGGCACCGCCGACGATCAGCAGATCGTAACGGGTCGCCGCGAAGGCTTCCGTCTCGACCGAGAAGCCGAGCGAGGTGCGGATCGGCCCGCCCGCTTCCGACAGCAGCCGCAAGTCGTAGTACGGCCCGCCGGGCTGCAGGTTGGCGACCTCGAACGCGGTGGTCGCGGCAAGGCTCATCGGCGAGTAGCCGGAGTGGACGATGAAGCCGACCATGCGCATGGGCTTTGCCTGTCGTGTCCTGAAACGCCGTGTTTATGACATTCAAGACAGAGGCGGGCAAGCGTAGACCACTCTCCTCGGCCCCCGGGCAGGATGGAGTACATGCGATGAACGACGACAACGGCAGCGGCACCGCGCTGATCACCGGCGCCTCCGCGGGCATCGGTGCGATCTACGCCGATCGGCTGGCGAGACGCGGATTCGACCTGATTCTCGTGGCGCGCAACGATGAACGGCTGCAAGCGGTGGCACGGCGGGTCGGCGCGGCCAGCGGTCGCGTCGTCCAGACCATCAAGGCGGATCTCGAGGACAAGGCCGATCTCCTGCGGGTGGAGGCCGTTCTGCGCGAGAATGCGTCCGTCACGATGCTGGTCAACAATGCTGGCTTCGGCGCGGTGACGCCGCTGCTGCAGTCCGACGTCGACAGGATGGAGGCGATGATCGCGATCAATGTCGGCGCACTCACCCGGCTGACCTATGCAGCCGTGCCCGGCTTCGTCGGCCGCGGTCGCGGCGCCTTGATCAACATCGCCTCCATCGTCGCCATCGGGCCGGAAATCCTGAACGGCGTCTACGGTGCCTCCAAGGCCTATGTGCTGGCGCTCACCCAGTCGCTCCAGCATGAGCTGGCGGACAAGGGCGTGCGTGTGCAGGCCGTGCTGCCGGGTGCCACCGCGACCGAGTTCTGGGACATTGCCGGCCTGCCGCATACGCGCCTGCCGTCGGACCGCGTGATGCGCGCCGAGGATATGGTCGACGCGGCCCTCGCCGGCTTCGATCAGGGCGAGGTGGTGACGATCCCGCCGCTGCAGGACGGTCGGGAGTGGCTGGCCTACGAGGCCGCGCGCCGAGCCTTGTCGCAGCAGTTCGGCCATGCGACGCCCGGGCCGCGTTACCTGCCAACGCTGAAGGCCGCCAGCTAGAGGGGCCTCGCCCCGCGCCTCAACGACTGAGCGCGTGCGCCAGCAGCGGCTGGAACAGAGCCGGCCGCTCGGCATGGGGCCAGTGGCCGGCATCGGCCACGACCGCCACCGCGGCAGCTGGAAAATAGCCGCGCAACGCTGCCTCGCCGGCCGGGTCGACATAGTCCGATCTGGCGCCGCGCAGGCAGGCGACGGTACCGGCATAAGTCCGGCCCGCGAGCTCGGCCGGAAAGCCCGTGAGCGCCGGCATTGTGCGCAGCAGGACCTCGAGGTTGGGCTGCCAGGCCAGCCTGCCGTCGGCGGTGTCGAGGTTCTGGAGCAGGAAGCCGCGCAGGGCAGGGTCGGGTATGCCCTCGCGCAGGGCGGCGTCGACGTCGGCACGGCGCTGCCCAGTATGCAGCGGCACCGCCAGCATGGCGCGGATCAGGTCGTCGTAGCCTTGCGCGTAGGGCACCGGTGCTATGTCGACCACGACCAGCCGCTCGACCAGCTCGGGCCGGGACAGCGCCAGGGTCATGGCAACCTTCCCGCCCATGCTGTGGCCGACGACGCGGACCGGGCCGACGCCCAGGCCCTCGATCAGGGCCGCGACGTCGCCGGCCATCGCCGGATAGCTCATCTCGTCGGCCCACGGCGAGGCGCCGTGGTTGCGCAGGTCGACCAGATGGAACGCGTAGCTCGCCTCGAGCGCGCGGGCGATGGACAGCCAGTTGCGCGCCCGGCCGAGCAGCCCGTGCAGGACGACGACCGGCGGACCGTCACCGATGAGAGTGCGATTGAGATCGAGCGGCGTTGGTGCCGTCATGCGAGCGCTCCCGACGTGAACGTTCATATCCAGGGCGTCAGAGGAAGGTGACGCGCACCGCAAAGCCCAGATCGTCGAAATCGAACGGCTGGTCTGGGCGGACGATCACCGTCACACCTTGGCGGCCGATGTCGGCGAGGCGCGGGGCCTCGCCCGGTTGCCCGCCGCGCAGCTTGAAGTTGATGCGCTCGATCTGGCCGCGATAGGGCTCCGGCTTGCCGGGCACGGCGATCTCGACCGTGCCGCCGACCTGCAGGCGGCGGGCGCTGTCCAACGGTACCTGCGCCCGCACGGTCAGCGGCTGATCGGCGGCGACCAGCGTGGCCACGATGTCGCCCGGATGGGCCACCCTGCCCGGGGGCACCAGCCACTCGTCCAGCACGCAGGCGCAGGGGCTGACCAGCGGCACCACGCTGTTGTCCGCGCCCCGCAGCCTGGCCACGGCGTCGCCGCGTTTCAGCAGCCCGTCCACCCCGACCTCGACGGTGCCGGTCGCGGCCGCGGTGACGCGGTAGAGTGGCGCCTCGATCACGGCCTGGTCCGTCGTCACGACGAGGTAGCGCTGGTAGACGCCGGCCACGATCAGGGCGGTGAGGCCGGCGCCGACCAGGGCCAGCAGGGCCATGCCGACATAGCGCCGGAGCCGACGGCCCCAGCCCTCGCGCTCGTTCAGCGCATGGAACAGGTTCTGGACCCGCGCCTCGCCGACATTCTCGCGCCCGACCACGCTCAGGATGTCGCCGCCGGAGACCAGCTCGCCGGACAGATAGGCGTCGACGATGAACCGGAACAGCGACAGCTGGCCCTGCGAGAGGGAGAGGAACTTGCCACCGAACCGCGGCAGCTCCGGGAGGACATAGACCATCTGGGCATCGAGCCGCAGCGAGAGCTCGAAATCCTCGAACGGGAAGATCAGGCGGACCGCGAAGCGCTCGCCGGGTTGGCGCGAGTCGAGCGGGCCGGCGACCCCGAAGCCGCCCACCGACCAGTCGTCGACCATGTACTGCGTACCGTCGATCTCCAGCACGATCGGAATCCGCAGCCGGACATACTGGCGATGGATCTCGGCTTCGTGGACGAGTTGCGGCTTCATGGCGTGATCCTAGAGCAGTCGGCCCAAGGTGGCGATCTGCGGCAGCGGCAGGACACCCGTGGCCAGCGCCACACCCGTGGTCAGGGCAACGAGGGCCAGCACGTGCAGCGCCAGCGAGCCGACCGCCTGCAGCCAGCGCTCGTTCCTGGTGCGGTCCGGCGCCCAGCTGATGTTCTGGCGCGTCCAGCGCTGCCGATCGAGGTGGAACAGCGCCCAGGTCTTGAGCAGGGCGCCGTAGAGTTGGGAATAGTAGAGCAGCGGCGGGTAGAGGCCACTGATCGTCGGGCGGACGGTCAGCAATAGGGCACTCTGTACCAGGCGCGTCGCCATGACCCACAGCAGATAGGCGTAGAGAAAGGCTGGGCTGACGGTGAGCGACAGCAGGATGGCGGCGATGGGGCCGACCAGCGGCGTCCACATCGATACCCGCTGGTCCAGCAGGCACCACCAGATGAACCAGCCGACGCGCCCCGGGCCCAGCGCCAGGCAGCGCCCGCTGGCGCGCAGCATGTTGCCGAACCAGCGCAGCATCAGCGCGGTCGAGGCGCGGACCAAATCGGGCGCCGGCGGCTGCTCGATCGTCAGCACCTGCACGTCCGGGACGTAGAGCGTGCGGCTGCCGCGGGCCAGGAGCCAGAAGGCCGCCGACTTGTCCTCGCCGGTCAGCAGGCGCAGATGGCCGTGCCGCCAGTGCTCCAGGCTGTCGTGCTGGATCAGATCGATGAAGCTGGGGTCGGTGGCCACCGCGACCTGATAGGCCGACATCCGCCCGGTCAGCGTGATCAGCCGGCCGGACAGCCCCATCGACGACATCAGCAGATGGCGCTGGGCGAAGCGCAGCCGGTGCCAGGCGCGCATCGCCGGGCCGCCGTCGGGCACGAGGCAATCCTCGTCGGTGGTCAGGGCCGCCAAGTCCGGCAGCAGACGGAAACAAGGCAGCGTGCGCGCGAGACAGCCCGGCGGCAGGACCGCGTCGCCGTCCTGCACCACGACCACCGCACCGGTAGCCGGTCGCTGCAGGGCGATGGCC
>JBATRI010000386.1:0-5632 GCA_049292515.1 Geminicoccaceae bacterium | reverse complement strand
CCGCCGCCCTTGGCACCTCGGCCGCCGCCATTCCGGCCGCCGCCGCGACCTTCCAGGTCAACGCCACGGTCGACGCCGTGGACGCAACTCCGGGTAACGGTGTCTGCGCCACCGCGGCCGGCAAGTGCACCCTGCGCGCCGCGATCCAGGAGGCCAACTCCCTGGTAGGTGTGGACAGGGTCAAGGTGCCCGCAGGCGTCTACCGGCTGACGCGGCTCGGCAAGGCCGAGACCCTCGGCGCCACCGGCGACCTGAACATCCGAGAGTCCATGCGTCTTGAAGGGGCCGGCCCCTCCAGCACCTTCATCCAGGGCACCGTGTGTGCGGACCCGGACGATGCGGACTGTACTTCCGAGGACGTTCCCAACGACACGGACCGCGTGCTGTCGATCGTCAGCACGGGATGGAACCCGGTCGTCGACATCTCCGGCGTCACGATCCAGAACGGCGGCGGCTACGACGTGGAGGGAGGCGGCATCTACGTCGGCGACGGCACGACGGTGACGCTGGCGCGCGTCCGCGTGCGCGAGAACAAGAGCCGGCAGTTCGGCGGCGGCATCACCAACGCCGGCAATCTCACGGTGTTCCAGTCCCTGATCGTGCGCAACACCCTGCCCTTGAACGCGATCGGTGGCGTGACCTCCTCGGGCGGGGGCATCCTGAATTTCAACGGAGCCGTTCTGCGGGTGGAGCGCAGCCTAATCGCGGAGAACGAGGCCGGGCGCGGCGGCGGCATCCGCAACGCCGGCGGCACCATGGTCGTGGTCAGCAGCACGATCAGCGGCAACAAGGCGGTGGCCCGCGGCGGCGGCGTGATGAATTTCGGCCAGGCGGCGTTCGCCTTCGCCACGATCACCGGCAACGAAGCCAATTGGGGCCAGCCGGATTTCAATCTCGACGAGGAGCGGGTGGGTGGCGGAATCTACCACGTTGCGGGCGAGGGGAGCACGCTGGTGATCGGCAACAGCATCCTGGCCGCCAACACCGACAATCGTGACGCAGGCGATGCCGACTTCGCTCCGGACTGCCACGGCACGGCTCCCGGCGGGGCGTTCTCGTTCCGCGGCAACGTGATTGGAGTCTGGAACTCGAACTGTACGCTCAAGGATGTGATCCTGGCCGGTCTTCCACTGGACCGTATCGGCACCTCGAACGCGCCACGCGACCCTAGGCTGGGCGCGCTTGCCGACAATGGCGGCCCGACGCGCACGCATGCGGCGCTCGCCGGCAGCCCAGCCCGCGACTTCGGCACCAGCCTCGTCGGCGGTGCGCTCTTCTACTGCCCCAACCTCGACCAGCGGGGCTTCGTCCGGCCCCGCGACGGCGACGGCAACGGCTCGGCGAAGTGCGATGCGGGGGCGTTCGAGGCCAACTCGATGCCGGGCTCGCTGGCCGGCGGGAAGTAAGATCCGGGCGGGGCTCCTCAGCCGTCGGGCCACAGCGCCGTCACATCGGCACGGCTGTGGAGATCCAGCTCTGACTTGCCGCCCGCCGTCCGCGCGACGGCGAGCGCAACCCCAGTACCACTCGGCCCGCGCGTCAGGCGCGGGCCGACCCGCCGCGCAACGATCTTGAAGAACACGATTCCAACCTAGCGGCACCATTGGGGCAGCCGCGCAGAACGACGACATCGGCCTGACCAGTTTCGGCGACCTCGACTTCATCGGCGGCAGTGCGTCCTCAGCTGCCGGCCAAGTCCGCTTCATCCAGAGCGGCGGCGACACGATCGTGCGGATCGACACGGCCGGCAACAGCACCGCCGAGATGGAGATCGAGCTCGCCGGCATCGTCAATCTCGCTGGCGGCGATTTCCTGCTCCAGCGGCGAAACGGCTGCTCGGCCAACCGGCCGAACGGTCACCCACGTGATCAAGGAGACACGTCATGGCACTGAAACAGGGAACACAGGGCAACAACATCCTGCACGGGACGGCTGCGGCCGACCAGATGTTCGGCTACGGCGGCAACGACAACTTGCTGGCCTACGAAGGCGACGACCAGCTCTGGGGCGGCGCTGGCAACGACAGCTTGTCAGGCGGCACCGGCGACGACTACTTCCACGGTGGCAGCGGCTTTGACAGCATCTGGTTCTACGAGCCGGGCGACATCATCGTGAATCTTGATCCGGCCTGGCCCAACGTCAACAAGGCGATCCAGGTCGGCGCGGGAACCGATACGCTCGTCAGTGTCGAAGGTTTCTACTTCAACGCAGGCGACGACGCGTTCATCGGCAATTCCCAGGCAAATTTCGTTGTCGCGACCGGCGGCGAAGACGGGCTCTACGGGAACGGCGGCGACGACCAGCTCTTTGGCGGCGCCCACGACGACACGATCTCCGGCGGGGACGGTTTGGACACGCTCCACGGCGACGATGGCGAGGACACGATCTACGGCGGCGACGCTAACGACTTCCTCTACGGCGGTGACGACGCCGACGACCTGCACGGTGACGACGGCGCGGACACCATCGCGGGCGGCAGCGGCGCGGACAAGATCCACGGCGACGGAGGGTTGGACAAGCTGACCGGCGATGGTGGCGCCGATGACTTCGTCTTCGACGACGGCGACAGTGGCGTCGGCGCCGGCGATCGCGACGTGATCACCGACTTCGTCACGGGAACGGACGACCTCGACCTCTCGAGCTTCGGCAACCTGGACTTCATTGGCCAGGACACTTTCGACGCCCCTGATCAGGTTCGCTTCTTCCACAGCGGCGGCGACACGGTCGTGCGGATCAACACGGTCGGCAACTCGGGCGCCGAGATGGAGATCGAGCTCGCCGGCATCGCCAACCTCGCCGCCAGCGACTTCATCCTGTAGCGGCGCGATTCTGCTCGGCCCGGCTGATCGGTTGGGCCACCCATCCCCAAATCCAAGAGACCTGAAATGGCTACCATCACTGGAACCAACGCGAACGACAAGCTCTATAGTGGTTATAACGACGATGATATTCTCGGCCTAGCCGGTAATGACATCATTTACTACGGCAATTTTTGGGGGGACTATGTAGCGTCCCACGGGAACGACGTCATCGATGGCGGCAGCGGGGTGGACACGCTGCACTTCTACCCCGGCGTCGAGAACGACCGGCCGGTGCCGGACATCTTCGTCGATCTGGAAGCCGGCATTGCGGAGCTGGAAGGCGGCGTCACATTGACCCTGTCCAACATCGAGAATGTCGTGCTCGATGGGTACTGGGGCCAGGAGGCATGGGGCAACCAACTGGCCAACTATATCAGAAGCGGCCAAGGCGACGACGAGCTTCATGGCCGTTCCGGACACGACGTACTGGACGGAGGCGGCGGCCAGGACACGCTTCACGGCGATGGAGGCAACGATACCCTCATCGGCTACGCCGGCGACGACACGCTGATCGGCGGCGCGGGACTCGATACTGCGGTGCTCGCGTACTGGGCAGAGGACATGGTCGTCGACCTCGCGCTCGGCATCGCGGTCGGTGAAGGCAGTGACACGCTCGCGGAGATTGAGAGCGTCACGACCGGCGACGGCGACGACTGGATCGGCGGGAGCGATCTTGCCAACGTCTTGCTGGCCGGCGCCGGCGACGACGTCGCCTACGGTCTCGGCGGCAAGGACCGGCTCGAGGGCCAGTCCGGCGACGACACCCTGCACGGCGACGCCGGCAACGACACGCTCAACGGCGGCAGCGGGTTCGACGTCCTGGACGGCGGCACTGGCGTCGACACGCTGACCGGCTTCCACCACGCCGACGACTTCGTCTTCGAGTCCGGCGACAGCTCGATCGGCGCCGGCTTTCGCGACGTGATCACCGACTTCAGTACAGTGCAGGGCGACGACATCGACCTCACCGCCTTCGGCGGCCTCACCTTCATCGAGCAGGACATCTTCTCAGCGCCCGACCAGGTCCGCTTCATCCACAGCGGCGGCAACACGCTGGTCCAGCTCAACACGGTGGGGAACGCCGGGATGGAGATGGAGATCCAGCTGACCGGGATCGTCAACCTGGGCGACGGCGACTTCCTGCTCTGAACGCGAATCGCGCACGGCGGCGACCGGGTGCTCAGCCCTCGCCAGACGAACTCCAGCAATCGAGGATCAGATCATGGCACTCAAATTCGGGACCTTCGGCGACGACGTGCTGTCCGGCACGGTCGGTGACGATATTCTGCAGGCCCTGCCCGGCGACGACGAGGTCAGGGGCCGAGGGGGCAACGACATCCTCTTCGGCGACTGGGGCGACGATGTGCTCTGGGGCGGACGCGGCAACGATACCTTGCACGGCGGCTCCGGCAACGACGAGCTGAAAGGTGGCACGGGCAACGATACGGCGGTGTTCGCGACGACCAACGACGTCATCGTCGATCTCGGCGGCTTCGCCTATGCCGACTCGAACGCGCTCGGGCTCGACTATCTCATCGGGATCGAGAACATCACGACCGGCGCCGGCGACGACACCATCAGGGGCAACGATTTCGCCAACGTGTTGAGCGGCGCAGACGGCGATGACGAGCTCGAAGGCGATGGCGGCGACGATGCGTTGTTGGGCGGGGCCGGCATCGACGATCTCGACGGTGGCGCCGGCGACGATGCCGTGGACGGGGGTGCTGGCAACGACTGGGTGCTCGGCGACAGCGGTGACGATATCCTCGTCGGTGGGGCAGGCGACGACGAGCTCAATGGCGATGACTGGTCGGGCTCGGCCGGCCGCGGCGTCGACCGGCTGACCGGCGGGGACGGCGGCGATACCTTCGCCTTCCACATCGGGCAGAGCGGCGTGAGGTCGGGTCAGCGCGACGTCGTTACCGACTTCGATACCGCCGAAGGCGACCTCATCCGCCTCCACGGCTTCGACGATTTGGAATTCGTCGGGAACGGTTCGTTCTCGGCGGCCAATCAGGTGCGTTACACGCAAGCCGGCGGCAAGACGTTTGTGCACATCAGCACCGACGCCGATGCCGCGGCCGAGATGCAGATCGAGATCACCGGAACGGTCGACCTGAATGCCGGCGACTTCATACTGTAGAGCCAATAAGGGTATTCGACTGGGCTTTGTTGAAAAGGGTTTCCTGAACGCTTCTGACGTGGTCCACCGCTATTCTTTGCGGAGATCAGCGGATGCGTGGCGATCTGACGGACGAGGAATGGGCGATCATCGGCGGCTTGCTGCCGGCCGAGCGCGGCCGGTGGGCGCGTCCTGCGCAGGATAACCGGTACTTTCTCAATGGCATGCTCTATGTGCTGCGCACCGGCTGTCCCTGGCGCGACATGCACGAACGCTACGGCAAGTGGAACTCGGTCTACGTCCGCTTCCGACGCTGGGCAGCGCAAGGGGTCTGGGATGCTCTGCTGGAGACCCTGGTCGAACTCGGCCTCACCGACTTCTGGCAGCACATGCTCGACAGCACCATCGTCCGGGTCCACAGTCAGGCCGCCGGCGCAAAAGGGGGACTTATACCAACGGCCTCAGGCACTGACCGATTTGGCCCATTCGCGGCGGGTGATGGAGGCGATTTGCTCTGGCATGGCCATGAGGGCATTCCAGGCTTGGCAGCAGGTCTCGACGATGGCCTCGTAGCCGGGCCAGACCCGTAGGCTGAGTTGGTTCTGGCGCAGATACTCCCAGAGGTTCTCGACCGGATTGAGCTCGGGGC